>JAFTID010000035.1 GCA_017457085.1 Phascolarctobacterium sp. | reverse complement strand
ATCAAACTCTCCAATAAAGTTTTATTGAAGAACCGATTGGCTCTATCTTATTTTTTAAAGAAATTATTTTGACTTTTAGGTCGTACACTTCCTTAGAAGTGCTTGACCCGCACATTCGCTTTTTTCTAGGTTATTGTTCAGTTTTCAAGGTTCTGTTGTGTCGCTTACGTCAGCGACTTGTTTATAATACCACCACTCCCAGGATATGTCAACACCTTTTTATAAACTTTTTTACATTTTTTCAAAAAGTTTTTGAGGAAGTTTTTAGAGAGCCATCCTTCTATTTCACAGCCGCTTCTGCTTCAAACAAACAGGCTGCCGCACTTACGTGCAGCAGCCCAAAAAGCTAAACTACTATTAAATTAGCGGAGTTTTGCACCAGCAGGAATGTGGTTGTCAACCATCAAGAGGTGCAATTTTTCTTCGCCTTCTTCAGTATGAACTGCAGAAATAAGCATACCACAGGATTCAATGCCCATCATTGCGCGCGGAGGCAAGTTGGTGATTGCAATCAAGGTTTTGCCGATAAGGGTTTCCGGTTCATAGAATGCACGAATACCGCTAAGGATGGTGCGTTCTTTACCAGTACCATCGTTCAAAGTGAATTGCAACAATTTTTTGCTCTTAGGTACAGCTTTGCAATCCAGAACTTTTACTGCGCGGAAGTCAGATTTGCAGAAGGTATCAAAATCAACTGCATCTTCAAAGAGAGGTTCAATTTCAACTTTGGAGAAGTCAATTACTTCTTCAACAGCAGGTGCAGCTTCTACTACAGCTTCTTGTACTTGAACAGGAGCAGCAACATCTACGTGTTGTTCACCTTTCAAAGGTTTCATAGTCGGGAAGAACAATACGTCACGAATGGTGGAGCTATTAGTCAAGAACATAACCAAACGGTCGATGCCAATGCCCAAGCCGCCTGTAGGAGGCAAGCCATATTCCAAAGCAGTAACAAAATCTTCGTCCATCATATTAGCTTCTTCATCGCCATTTGCGCGTTCTTCTACTTGTTTCAAGAAACGTTCACGTTGGTCGATGGGGTCATTCAATTCGGTGAAGCCGTTGCAGATTTCACGACCATAGATGAAGGCTTCAAAACGATCAGTGATTTCCGGATTTTCCGGGTTGGATTTTGCCAAAGGAGAAATTTCTTTGGGATGGCCGGTAATGAAGGTAGGTTGAATAAGTTTATCTTCAACGTATTCTTCGAAGCAAGCATTGATAATTTTGCCAATGCCCCAAGTAGCTTCTACTTCTACGTTCAATTCTTTAGCCATAGCACGAGCTTCTTCCAAATCGGTTACGTTGGTGAAGTCTTTGCCTGCATATTCTTTAACAGCGTCAATCATGCTGATGCGTTTCCAAGGAGATGCCAGTTCGATTTCGGTACCTTCGTAATCGATTTTGGTGGTACCCAAAACTTTTTCAGCAGTTTTTACAACTACTTCTTCGGTCAGATCCATCATATCACGATAGTCAGCGAAAGCTTGGTAAATTTCCACACTGGTAAATTCCGGGTTGTGTCTGTTATCGATACCTTCGTTGCGGAATACACGGCCAAGTTCGTAAACGCGATCCATGCCACCAACAATCAAACGTTTCAGATACAGTTCCGGAGCAATACGCATATAAACTTGCATATCAAGAGCGTTATGATAGCTGATGAACGGACGAGCAGCAGCACCGCCAGCGATGGTGTTCAGGATAGGAGTTTCAACTTCAAGGAAGCCATGGCTATCGAGAACATCGCGAACGCTTCTGATAATTTGAGAGCGTTTTACAAAGGTGTCGCGAACATCAGGATTTACAATCAAATCTACATAGCGTTGACGATAACGGGTTTCTACGTCTTTCAAGCCATGCCATTTTTCCGGCAGGGGACGTAAGGATTTGGAGAGCATTTCCAAAGCAGAAGCTTTAATGGAAACTTCGCCCATATGAGTGCGGAACACAGTACCGGTTACGCCCACGGTGTCACCAATATCCATCATTTTAATCAACGCATAGTTGTCTTCACCCAATACGTCTTTACGAACGTAAACTTGGATTCTGCCGTCTTTGTCTTGCATATCCATGAAGCAGGTTTTGCCGTGACCACGGATTGCCATTACACGACCAGCCAGTTTAACTTCGGTTTCAGTTTCAGCCAAAGCATCGAAGTTTTCTTTTACGTCGCCAGAGCGATGGGTAAATTCATATCTATAACCAAAGGGTTTCAAGCCTTTTTCTTCAATTTTATGCATTTTGTCCAGGCGGACTTGCATTTGCTCGTTAAGGTCAGTTTCGGTAAGAATGGTCTTTTCTTCAGCCATGCTAATCCTCCTTAGGAAATTTTAACGATTTTGTAGGACAATTCGCCTACGGGAGTGTTTACTTGAACAACAGTGTTAACTTTTTGACCGAGAATAGCAGCACCAACAGGAGATTCGTTGGAGATACGGTTTTCAAAGGGGTCAGCTTCAGTGGTACCTACGATGGTGTATTCATCTTCGTCACCAGTTTCCAAGTCACGAACAACAACGGTGGAACCTAAAGAAACAATACCTTTTTTCTTATTAGCACTATCATCAATAATGGTAGCGGTGTTAATCATTTGTTCCAGCTCAAGAATACGACCTTCGATAAAAGCTTGCTCGCTCTTAGCATCGTCATATTCGGAGTTTTCACTGATATCACCATAGGAGATTGCAACTTTCAAACGTTCAGCAACCTCTTGACGGCGGACGGTACGGAAATGATTCAGCTCTTCCTCTAATTTTACCAAGCCTTCAGCTGTCAAAATAGTTTCTTTATTAGCCATTTTCCTGCTCCTTCATCTTCTTATTTATTCGTAATAAACTGCGTTAAAAGGTGTTTCAACGCACGACATACGCATATAAATTAAATTCTGCCATAAATTATAATTTTTAAAAGGTGAATTGTCAACATCACCCGCGATGTATGGCAAGGTTTTCCACCGCATAATGAATAACCTCATCAATTTCTGATTTAGTTATGGCTCTTTCAAAATTGCGGAAGCCTGCCAAACTGAAATCATGCTTCGCTGCCAGCTTCGCAATAAAGTTTACTTTATCTACATCAAGGCTTCGTCCAAGGCTGAAATTTTCATAACGCTTTTCCAAGGCGAGAATCATGGTCTCTGCCATACAAGCGTAAGAAGTTTTCGGCGGGAAGCCAAAATTAAAGCCAAAATTTACATCTCCGGGAACGTTGATGATGCCCCCTTCGATTACCAGTACGTCCTTACGTTTATTGGAAACTTCTTTGGAAACGTTACGAGGACGTGCCACATCACAAACTACTGCTCCAGATTTCAAATCCTCAGGCTCAATTAAAAAGTCTAAGGCGCTGGTTACGGTCAGGACGATATCTGCATCCTTCAAGGCTGTATGAATATTATTGGTAACATCTACCCTGCAGTTTTCCTTACGCAAAAGTTCTTCAGCCAAATCCTCCAAGGGTTCCAAATGGCGAGCCACCAAGGTTACGTGAGGAACTTCTTTGGCCAACAGGCGAACGCAAGCCGCACCGATGGAGCCACTAGCACCAACAACTACTGCACGACAATCACTTAACCGCTTGCCCATTAAGGCAACTGCTTCCTTAGTTCCCTGCAAGGCTGTCGCTACAGTATAGCTGTTACCGCTGGTTACGGCAATGTCCAAATTCTTTGCAACGGTAATTCCTGCATCACCAATTATGGAACTAAAAGCACCCAAGCCTACAATCTTGGCTCCAAGTTCTTGAGCAATCTTACCGGATTCAATTATTCTGTCCATGACAAATTCTTCCGGAAGTTCCACCATCTGCCTTGCTGTCAGGGGAATGCCTACGAACCAGCCTTCTGCTTCTGCAAAAGGACTTTTCACGCCAGTAATATGAGAAACCTTAAAGGGCTTCTTCAGCTTCAAGCCTGCTTCTATTAATTTGTCAGGTATATATTTCATTATGGGAGACACATGCTCCATATCCTTAATGGATATCGGATGAAATATAAAAGCAAATTTTTCCATGATTTTCTTCCTAAGTGTTTAGATGTTCAACAGAAGATTCTATTTTATATTCTTCTAATAAATCTATATATTCAGCTGCAGTCAAAGAAGACTTAGCTCCTTTTGACGCAACCAGTAATGCTTCCATTACATTGGTACCAAAGCTACGACCATCAAGGCAAGGAGTGGTTGTGATTAAAAGCTTCACCCCTGCTTTTTGTAGCATCGCTCTATCTTCGGCGGTAACAGTATTGGTAATGATAATTTTCCCCGGCAAGGTATCCGGCATAAATTTACGGATAAAGTGAAAATCACCGGCGATAATATCATTCTCTAAAAAGTAGTTGGTAAATTTAGGAGTACGCTTCTGCTGTTCTTCGCCCATAGGGTAGAGCCAGCTTACGGGCAATCTTGTTACCACCGGTGCCAGAAGCTTTGCGCAACGAGCCAAGGCTTCCAAAGAACGTAAAGGCTTGTCAATTCCTAAGCCAAAGAGTAAATCGCCAAAGGTTACCTGCGCACCTGCCTCTTGTAAAGCCTGCGCCATACCAAAACGATCCACCCCGCACACCAGCAGCACCCTGCTACCTATCAGTTTTACAATTTCTTCGCGAGCAAGCTTTTCAATCAGCCTACGTTCCAAGGAATTTTTCAAACCGCTACCATCCAAAACAGGAGTGCGCTTCACGTTGGCAATCAACTTGGCAGATTCCCGAAAGGTATAACGTTCATCACCTGCGTAAACGTATAAGTCCGTACCGCCTAAGCCAATGGCAGCCACCTCGCCGTCATAAGCTTCCATAAGCTGACGAGCTTTAGCAAAATCGCCATCGGTACCACGACGTTCAACTAAAAGCTCCGTATCGCCCAGCTTTACAGTTGCTTGCGCATCACGTTTGGAAGAACCTAAGCTTATGCTAATGACGTGCTTACCTTGGGCAACAGACATCATACCAATCTCCTACAATCAATTAGTTTACAAGCAATTATTTTATCACAAAGGGGTGCTATTCTCAACTTTACGGAAGTGTTTTTCAGAAGCATAGTACTCGTGGGCGCAGCTTCTATATTCTTCCAACAGTACCATAAACTGCTCTTGAGTATCCACTTTGTGAAAACGGCTTCTAAATTCCGCCGCATGGGGCAATCCTTTCAGATAAGCAGAAATATGACGGCGCATTTCCTTAACAGAGATGTATTCACCTTTGTAGTCAATTAACATCTGCAAATGTTCTGCTGCAAGGTCAAGGCGTTCATCCATACTGGGAGCAGCAGGAAGTTCTTCACCTTTGAGTACAGCCTGCAGTTGGGTAAAGAGCCACGGATTACCGTCAGCGCCACGACCAACCATCAAGCCGTCACAGCCAGTTTCTTCCAGCATACGCACACCGTCTGCCGCAGTGAAGATGTCTCCGTTGCCGAACACAGGAATTTTTACAGCCTGCTTTACGTCACGGATAATGCTCCAATCTGCCTTGCCTTCGTAAAATTGCACGCGGGTTCTACCGTGAACAGCTACCGCAGCCACACCAGCTCGTTCTGCCGCAAGGGCAATCTCTACTGCGTTACGGTTCTCAGCATCCCAACCGGCACGGAACTTAACGGTCACGGGAATTTGCACCGCATCTACCATCGTCGCCAAAATTTCGTAAGCCAGCTCCGGCTTCTTCATAAGAGCAGAGCCTTCGCCATTATTGACAATCTTCGGAACGGGGCAGCCCATGTTTAAATCAATCATATCTGCACCACTGGCTTCAACAATTTTTGCAGCTCGCGCCAATTCCTCAGGAACACTGCCAAAAAGCTGAATAGCCGTGGGGCGCTCGCCCTCGTCAATGGCAAGCATCTCTTTAGTTTTTACATTATTATATAAGAGACCTTTAGCACTAATCATTTCCGAAACAGTCATGCCACAGCCCAAACGTCTGCAAATCAGGCGGAAGGGTAAATCGGTAATGCCTGCCATGGGAGCCAGCGCCAAGGGTACACTTAATTCTAAATTACCAAGCTTCATTGCTTTTCCTTTCACAGTTATTTAAATGGTTAACAAAATAAAGCCCGCCGAAGCGGGCATATTATTTATTTGGAATTCTTTTCATGCAGAATGCGTAAGCCGTCCAAAGTCAGGAAAGGCTCTACGATATCAATAGCATCGGATTCGTTTTTCATCATATTTGCAAAGCCACCAGTAGCAATAACAATTGCTTCACCGCCCAGTTCGCGTTTCATATGATTAACGATGCCTTCCATTTGACCAACAGCACCATACATGATGCCTGCTTGCATGGAGCTTACAGTATTACGGCAAATAACATTTTTAGGTTTAATCAGTTCAATGCGGGGTAGTTTAGCAGCTCTTTGGAAAAGTGCTTCCGCAGAAATGCCAATGCCGGGAACAATGGAACCGCCCAAATATTCGCCGTTAGGCAAAAGCGCACAGAAGGTTGTTGCAGTACCGAAGTCCACAACAATCATCGGTTTGCCCAGTTTAGCATATTTATCGAGTACAGCCACAGCATTTACGATGCGGTCTGCACCAACTTCTTTAGGATTATCATATTTAATGGAAATGCCATTTTTGATACCAGGGCCTACAACCAAAGGTTTAACACCAAAGTATCTTTCGCACATATGGCACAAGGGTACAACTACAGGGGGAACTACGCTGGATAAAATTACGGAAGTTACTTCTTTCATGGGCACGTCGCAATAATCAAACATACTGCGCAGTAAAATACCATATTCGTCAGCAGTTTTGGAGCGATCAGTGGAAAAACGCCAATGGGTTCTTAATTCCTTACCTTCAAAAACACCAGCAACAATATTGGTGTTACCTACATCAATAACAAGTAACATGTACTTTCCTCCTTGGAAAACCTTCCCAATCATTTAAGCGGCTTAAACCGCTTGTATTATACACAAAAGAGCATAATATTGCAACTGTTTATATCACGCTCAAGCATATGCATTGTTTTGCGCCGCAGCAGGACGAATGGACACATCCCCCGCTACAACCTTTTCCAGCTCACCATCAGTTTTCTTAACGATTAACAAACCTTCTTCATCAATATCAATGGCAGTTCCATAATAAGTCATATCCGGAGCAATAACCTTTACCTCTTGACCAAGAGTGCAGGAATACTTACGCCATTCTTCTAACACAGGAGCAAAGCCTTGCTCACAAGCCAATTCGTAAAGTTCTTCCATATTTTTTAAGATGTCTGCCAAAAGTTCTACGCGGGTAAAAGGTTCAGTTGCCACATCCGCAACAGAAATGGCAATGTCACGCACATCTTCAGGATAATCTTCCGGTTCGCCGTGAGTGTTGATGCCAGTACCGATAACAACATAGTTAATGTGACCGAACTCTGCATTCATTTCAGTCAAGATGCCAACAAGCTTACGTCCATTGAGCAAAATATCGTTAGGCCATTTGATGGCAGCATTTACACCTTGAATCTTGTTCACCGCTTTAACTACGGCAACCGCAGCCAAAAGAGTGCACTTGGAAGCTTCTTGAGGCAAAAAGGGCGGCTTCAAAACTACGGAAAACCAAATGCCTTTGGCGTGGGGAGATATCCAACCACGGGACAACCTACCTTTGCCAGCGCCTTGTTCTTCTGCAACAACTAGCAAACCATTTTCACAGCCTTGATTGGCAATGGATTTTGCCACATTATTGGTAGAGCCTACGCAATCTTCGTAGCACACGCTTCTACCCAGCCACTTTGTTTCCAAATGGCTGTTGATTTCTTGGGGATACAATCTATTGGGAGCTTCACGCAGGATGTACCCACGCTTTTGCACAGATTCTATTTGATAGCCTTCGTCCTTCAAAGCTTGGATATGTTTCCAGATGGCAGTACGGGATACGCCCAGCTGCTCAGAAATTTTTTCACCGGAAACAGGCTCCAATCCATTGGAACGCAAAAGCTCTAGGATTAATTTACGCATAAACTTACCTCCATTATTAACCACAGTTTAAGCTTTGGTTAACGAAAAGTCAAGTACAGTCCACCCATAGTATACCGCAATGCTCAAACGCACTTCCCTTTTAACATAAAAAATACACCTGACTTTCACATCAGGTGTATTGTAATTTTAAGCTTGTTCAGTTTCTTGAGTTGCGTTCAGTGCTTCAACAACGGGGTCGCTGGCAGCTTCCATTGCTTCGCGTTCTTCTTTAGTCAGAATGCGACCATGTTCAATCAGGTCAGCAATTTCTTCTTTTTCAAGAGTTTCGCGTTCAATCAAAGCTTGTGCGATAACGTGGAGCTTATCCATGTTGTCGTTGAGCAGTTTTTCAGTTACAGCATAAGCATCATCCAAGAAAGCACGTACTTCCTTATCAATTTCTGCAGCAACTTCTTCACTGTAATCCTTATCGCGGGCAATGTCACGACCTAAGAATACTTGGTCTTGACGATGGCCAAAGGTTACAGGGCCAATTTTTTCGCTCATACCGTATTCGCAAATCATTTGACGAGCAAGCGCAGTTGCACGTTGCAAGTCATTGCTTGCGCCACTGGAAATTTCTTTCAGTACCAGAGCTTCAGCAACGCGACCACCTAAGAGCACTTTCAGTTCGTCCAACATTTCGCTACGGGTAGCGTAGTAACGGTCTTCCTTGGGCAAACTCAAGGTGTAGCCACCTGCACGACCGCGAGGAATAATGGTTACCTTGTGAACAGGGTCAGTATGTTCAAGGAGCATACCTACAACAGTATGACCCCCTTCGTGGTAAGCGGTAAGCTTTTTCTCGTTATCGCTGATAACACGGCTCTTACGTTCCGGTCCCATGATAACGCGTTCAGCAGCTTCTTCCATTTCAGGCATATTAATTTTCTTTTTATTCTTGCGGGCAGTCATCAAGGCAGCTTCATTTACCAAGTTGCTCAAATCAGCACCGGTAAAGCCAGGGGTACGTTGGGCAATGATTTCCAGCTGCACGTCGTCGCCAATGGGTTTGCCTTTAACGTGTACCTTCAAGATTTCAGTACGACCTTTAATATCAGGACGGTCAACTACGATTTGACGATCAAAGCGACCGGGGCGCAGCAGTGCCGGATCCAGAATGTCAGGACGGTTAGTAGCAGCAATCATAATGATACCTTCGTTAGCACCGAAGCCATCCATTTCTACCAGCAATTGGTTCAAGGTTTGTTCGCGTTCATCGTGACCGCCACCTAAACCAGCACCACGTTGACGACCAACTGCATCAATTTCGTCAATGAACACGATGCAGGGAGCGCTTTTCTTCGCTTGCTCGAACAAGTCGCGTACACGGGAAGCACCTACGCCTACAAACATTTCTACGAAGTCAGAACCGGAGATGCTAAAGAAAGGTACGCCTGCTTCACCGGCAACAGCTTTTGCCAGCAAAGTTTTACCAGTACCCGGAGGTCCGTACAGCAATACGCCTTTAGGAATTTTAGCACCAAGGTCATTATATTTTTGAGGTTGTTTCAAGAATTCTACAACCTCTTGCAGTTCTTGCTTAGCTTCGTCAGCACCAGCTACGTCTTTGAAGGTTACTTTAATCTTATCTTCATCGTAACGACGTGCGCGGCTTTTACCGAAGTTCATCACACGACCACCACCACCGCCGCTGTTGTTCATCATCATGAACCACAAGCCTACGATTAACAGCATGGGCAGTACACTGCTCAAAATGCCGGTCCACCAAGGAGGTTGGGGCGGAAGCTCTGCTTTAATATCAACATTTTTTGCCTGCAGTTTAGCAATTAAACTTGCATCATTATTAGGTACGATGGTAGTAAATTCTTTACCGTCGCTCAATTTACCGCTGATGATGTTATCAACAATGGTAACCTGTTTAATTTTATCTGCATCTACCTGTTGCAGGAATTTAGTATAACTAAGATCCGTTTGCTTCACAGGAGCAGCGGAATAATAATCAAACATGCCAATGACAACCATAATCAACAGCAGATAAAAGATTACGTTCTTAAAAAACTTTGTCAAGTCCGAATCCTCCTTCTACCAGAACATATACTAAAGAATAATTATAGTATAGCAAGGGCAATAAGACAATATTTTTATTTAAGCCTATATTTAAGCGTAAACCTTCGGGTCAAGCACGCCAATATAAGGTAAGTTGCGATATTCTTGGGCATAATCAAGACCATAGCCTACGATGAATGCGTCAGGAATTACGAAGCCAACATAGTCTGCATCCAAACCGTTAATACGACGAGCTGCCTTGTCGCACAAAGCAACAGTTTTCAGGCTGGCAGGCTTACGTTCTTTAAGCATATCAGAAATAGCAGCGAAGGTTACGCCGCTGTCGATGATGTCATCAACTAAAAGCACATGCTTGCCTTCGATATCACAGCTTAAGTCTAATTTTACATTAACTTTGCCGCTAGTGGTGGTGCCGTCGCCATAGGAAGAAGCAACCATAAAGTCAACACGCATGGGCAAATCCATAGCGCGAGTCAAATCTGTAACGAACCAAGCACAACCTTTTAACAGTGCAACAACAACTAAATCCTTGCCTTCATATTCAGCAGTCAATTGCGCACCTAATTCTTTTACTCTAGCCGCAATTTGTTCTTCAGTTAATAAGATTTCTTTAACGTTTTCCTTCATCATCAGTACCTCCATCATCAGCCTGTTGAATTGATAATTTCCCACGCTTATAAAAGCCAAGCATTTTTTGTGGCAGCTGTAAGTATTTACCACTGGTCTTACGCAAGCACAAAACATCAAGTGCTTCCGTATGCCTGTAGCCAAGTTCTTTACCACCTGCCAAGAAGTACGCCTGGCGTAAGATTCTTTTGCGTAGCGCAGCAGGCACTTCCTGCCATTTACGCACGTCAAGAACAACTCCTATCTCATTGCAATTCGCCAAGACATTGAATTTTTCCTGCGCCATTTGGTTAAGACATGCATCATCTTCCCGTAAAATTTCTGCACTTTGTACCAAAGCCTTTTTTACGGCAGGATTATAATTGCTTTCCAGATAGGGTAAAAGCTCACGTCTAATTTTATTACGGGTGTAATGCACATCATCGTTACTGCTATCATAACAATAGGTAATGCCTTGCAGCTGGCAGTAGTTTTCAAGATGTTCCCTTGTCAAATGCAGTAAAGGACGCAAGATTCTCCCACTACGCACCTGCATACCGCTTAAACCTTCCGTTCCCGCACCGCGCAACAGCTTCAGCAAAACAGTTTCTGCCTGGTCATCACTATGGTGAGCAGTCAAAATATATTCTGCCTTTAGTTCCTTCGCCTGCGCTTCAAGAGCAGCGTAACGTAATTTGCGAGCAGCTTCCTCAACGGAAAGCTTGTGTAATTCTGCGTACTCTTTTACCTTAACGTGAACGCAGGTAAAAGGCAAGCCCTTTGCTTCACAAAACTTACGGACAAGTTCTGCATCTGCCAAAGCTTCTGCACCACGCAAGCCGTGTTCAACGTGCAGAACGTGGGGCTGGCAGTAGCCTTCGTTAGCCAGCTGCGCCACTCCATCAGCCAAAGCCATGGAATCAGCGCCACCACTGACCGCAACAATTAAGCTGCTGCCTTGAGGAATATATAGCTTTAAAGCATTGTATACCTTTTTAACACCGGGATGTACCTGCATATACACTCCTAAGAAAATGAAAGGCACTCTTTACGAGTGCCCTATTTACAAATTTACAGATTCACTAAATTATCTATCGCGTTTAGCGCCACGACCACCACGTTTGGATTCGGTATTGCGTTTCAAATCCAGCATACGGTCATCGCTGTCTTTCAAGAATTTTGATAATTTATCTTCAAAAGAAAGTACCGGAGCTACCTTAGCAGCTTGCGGACGAGGACCACGACGTTCTCTATTTTCTACTTGCGGACGTTGAGGTTTCGGTTGGGGAGCAGGAGGCGGAGTAAGCTGTTTAATGGACAAACCAATCTTGCCACGCTCATCGATGGACAATACTTTAACCTTTACTTTATCGTGCTCTTTTAAAAACTCACGTACATCTTTTACATAAACATTGGACACTTCGGAAATGTGGATTAAGCCAACTTTTCCTTCCGGTAATTGTACAAACGCACCAAAATTGGTGATACCGGAAACTTCACCTTCTACAATTGCACCTACTTCAAGTGACATAGAGAAAAATATCCCCCTTAAAAAATCTTTAATACCGTACTATTATACTCTTTAGAAATTCATAGTGTCAACAGGCGAAATACAATGTTTTAATTAAGTTATAAAATTACAAAAGACTTATACTGCTAAAAAATAAATGCCGCCAGCAACACGCCAACAGCATTTTATTTTCCAGGCTCCTTGGCAGCCTTCTTTTCATCTACGATAAAGAGAGGCACCTCGTTTTTGCCTACCATATTATAATCTTCGCGAGCAAGCTTCTCCAGATATTTAGGGTCATCAAGCTTTTTGCGTTCAGCTTCCAGATTCGCCTTGGTAGCATTCAAAGCATCAATGCGTTCTTGGGCAGCAGCTTTTTCCTGCTTCAGCTGATAGATTTTATATTCCTGTTTGCCAATGATGACCAGACAAGTCAAAACAACAGCAACTAGAAAATACGTAAAGAACTTACCGCTACGCTTCTTTTTCTTCCTCATGGTCATCACCCCACTTCGCAAACTTACTTAATTTAGTTTAGCACAAAATCATCAGAAGCACCATATTGCTAAAGCTTATGGCACTTTATTAAAAAACGACTGGCTCATTGAACCAGTCGTTAATATATGAAACCTTATTTTACAACGTCTTTAAATGCTTTACCAGCTTTGAAAGCAGGAACGGTAGCAGCTTCAATGCTCAGAGCTTCGCCAGTACGCGGGTTTTTACCGGTGCGAGCTTTACGGCTACGAGCTTCGAAGGTACCGAAACCGATGAGTTGTACTTTGTTACCAGCAGCAACTTCTTCTTTAACGGTGTCAAGCAAAGCGTTTACAGTTTTTTCTACATCTTTTTTGGTCAGGCCAGCTTTTTCTGCAACAGCAGTGATCAGTTCAGTTTTGTTCATTAGAAAATCCCCCTTTTATTTTGTTAGTTATCGCTCAATATTCACGACACCTTCCTAATGACTTCTCACCTGAAAGTGCACAGAAACATTGATTTCCTAGGTCCCAACAATCTAGAAATATGTATTCCTAGCTATTACCGCTTTATTCTATCAGAATAAATCTTGTTCGTCTATAAGAAATTTAGTTTTTTTCCCATATCCTAGGTAATAGTTTTATATTTCCATTTTAAAAATTATTTACCCAATTTTTTAGCCTCGTTCCAAAATTCATCAAGCTCAGCTAAGGTAAATTCTTGCCACTCTTTACCGCTTTTATGTACCTGTTCTTCCACGTATAAAAAGCGTTCAGTGAAACGGTTATTGGTGCCTTCTAGCGCAACCTCCGGTTCAATTTTTTGGTGACGTGCGTAATTTACAAGGGCAAAGAGTACGTCGCCCAATTCTTTTTCAGCGGCAACCTTATCTCCACTTGCCAAAGCTTCTTGGAACTCACCTAATTCTTCTTGCACCTTGTCCCAAACGGGAGCAATGTCCTGCCAGTCGAAGCCAACCTTGGCAGCCTTGCTTTGAATTTTATAAGCACGCAGGAGAGCAGGCAAGCCTTGAGCAATGCCGTCAAGGGCACTCTTGCGCTCGGTCTTTTCTTGTTTTTTGATAGCTTCCCAATTTACCAGCACTTCTGCGCTACCGCTAACTTCTGTGTCACCAAATACGTGAGGATGACGACGGATAAGTTTATCTACAACTTCGTCGATAACTTCCTGCAAGTCGAAGTTACCTGCTTCTTCCGCCATTCTTGCGTGGAAGACAACCTGCATCAGCACGTCGCCCAATTCTTCGCGCATACCGGCAATGTCTTCGTTATCAACAGCTTCAATGTATTCATAAACTTCTTCGATGAAATTGCTACGAATGGACTTGTGGGTTTGCTCAATATCCCAAGGGCAGCCACCCGGTTCACGCAGGGTACGAATTACATCTACCAAAGGTTGCACGTCCACATCGTCATAAGCACTGGTATCCACAAGCTCTTCTTCCGCAGCGGTGAAAACTTCTACTTCGTCTTCATCTTCGCCAAATTCCAAGAGGCCTTCCGGCATGGCAGGCACTGGAGGAACGTACACACTGGTCAGATGGTCAATGTGAGGTTGACGGTCAAGCTCGTACAATTTTACAGGACGACATTCTTCATCGGGCAAGCCTAAGTTGCGCAGGAAGAAGATTTCGTAATCATCAGCAACGCTATCCATCAGGGCAATCTTCAAATCAGAAGCAACCAGCTGACTATAAACTTGGGTAATCATCAAGGGATAATTACCAGCATCAGCTACAGCAGCAAAATCTTGGGCATCAATAATACGCAAGCCTGCAATGGGGTCAATGCCTAAATCTACGTAAGCCAAATCAAGAAAGCTCATGGCAGGTTTGATTACCAAGGGCACGTCGTATTCCTTGGCTTGTTCACGGAGCATAACAACGGTACGTTCTGCAACGAGAGGGCTACCGGGAACAGCATACACTACGTCGCCTTCCATTGCCGCCGCCAAAACTCTTGCCACTACGCGACCATATACCTCTTCAAAATTTGCACCTTCTTCGTAGAAGCTATCGCAAGAAGTGAATTTTACATTTTGTTTTTCCAGCTCTGCCACAGTGGGATGCACTGCGGTACGTAAAATAACTTGTGCCTCACTTTTCAGCAGGTCCATGGTTTCTAAGGATAAATTGCCTGCAGCACCGGGGCCAAGGCCAACAATAGTAATAGTTCCCATAATACTCCCTCTTTCTTATCTAATAAACTTTTTAATAATAGGTAAATGCTTTAATTCTTCTTTAGTAATGGCACCAAAACAGGGCAACAGCACTGCATAAACTACAGCCGCTACGATAATTGCTCCAATGGTAGCCAAAGTACTGCTTCTTAAAAGCTGTACAAGGATTGCGTAGCCATAATGAGCACTTACACCCATCAAGGCTGCTGCCAAAATTATCTTAGCAATCTGGTGCCAAGTAAATTTTATTTCAAAGCGGTACAGAACGTAAATGTTCAGCAACGCCGCTAAGCCAAAGTTAATATTGCTAGCCCAAGCCGCACCAGCAATATTATAGGTAGCGTTGGTCAACATCCATACGGCAGCAACCTTCGCCACTAAACCACAAGCCATATTCAGCATAGGAATGTTAATCTTGCCCATGCCCTGCAATACGCCCGTAGTAATCTGCTGCATACCTAAAAGCCACAACGCAGGACCAGAGTGCATAATGGCTACTGCTGCCTTGCTGGTTCCGTACAGCATCAAGGAAAGCTGTTCTGCAAGTACGCTCATACCCACAGTCGCAGGTACCGTAATTAAACAGCACAGCTTCATTGCCGTTGCCGCTTTTTTTGCAATGCCTTCCTTGTCTCCCAAGGTAAAGGCTTCGGAAACGGCAGGCACAAGGCTTACTGCTAAAGAAGTCGTGGGAATGGTAGCCAGTAAAATCAAAGGCTGCGCCATTCCGGCAAGGTAGCCGTACAAAGTAGTTGCCACATCTACTGCGTAGCCACTGTCAATCAAACGATTGGGAACCAATAACATGTCAATGCTACTGGTAATGGGTACAACGATGTTGGCGCAGGAAACTGGCAGTGCCAAAAGCAAAAGCCTTTTAGCAATGGTACCTACGCTTTCTTTTTCACGAGCAAGCTCTACCAGCTGGTCACTAGGCAGCTGCCAACGATGTTTATATTTAATATAGAAAAAGCTTAAAACTACAAGTCCCATCAGTGCGCCGGGAGCAGCACCAAAGGCAGCGCCAGCTGCAGCATATTCCAAGCCCTTGGGCAAAAGAATATATGCCAAAACGAGCATGGTCATAACTCTGACGAACTGCTCTAAAATTTGGGACACAGCAGGAGGCGTCATCATCTGCTGTCCTTGGAAGAAGCCACGGAAGCACGCCAAAATTGTTGACAGGAACACAGCAGGAGTCAGGGCAATTAAACCGTAGTAAGCACGGCTGTCAGTAATAATTCCACTTTCCACGAGCCACCCTGCCGCCACGAACAAACTGCTAGCAAAGAACAAACCCGTTACCGACATCAACCCCAAGCTTACCTTAAAGACACGATTTACATTGGCATAATCCTTTTGAGCAAGTTTTTCAGAAACGATAATGGAGATAGCAATGGGAATACCCGCGGAGGAAATTGCCACTAAAAGCAGATACACAGGGTAAGCCATTTGGTAAAGACCAATCCCCTCACCACCAAGCAAACGGGACAGCAATATTCTGTTTACGGAGCCGATAACCTTAACCATTAGTCCAGCCAAAGTCAAAATCATAGCACCACGCAAAAATTTATCTGCGCTCATTGTGGGTTCCTCCTTTCTGCAAGTCTTTATCTTTTAATTCAACATCTTCTAATTATAAAACAGTTCTTCTTATTTTGACTACTTTTAGTTAATAGCACAGCTTGCCAAGGCAGGTAGATTCTTTTCCAGCCAAGCAAGGGCATCAATATTTAAGCCTGTTGTTCTGTAAATCAGTTGGGGTTCCTTGCCTTGCTTATAGGTAAGCCTACCCTTGCAGGTATTCATCAGCTGCATTAAAGCATCCGGTGCCACAAGGGATTGCTCGCAACAGGTAATACGAATTTCGCCAACACGCACGTTAATACCACGAATCTTCATCACACGGCACAAGCCACGTAAGCCGGCAACACGCCACAGGTTTTCCACTTCTTTCGGCGGATTACCAAAACGGTCAATAATTTCATCTAACAAATCGTCACGCTGGCTGTATTCCACTTCTGCAAAGCGACGGTACAACTCCATCTTGTAGCGTGGGTCTGCAATGTAACCGTCGGGAATAAACGCTTCCGTAGGTATTTCCAATACAGGTTCCGGTTCAGGCGCAGCAGTTTCTACGCCAGTCTTTAAGCGTTTAATGGTTTGTTCCAGCATTTCGCAATAGGCAGCAAAACCAATACCAGTAATATGTCCGTGCTGTTGGGCACCTAAAAGATTACCTGCGCCACGAATTTCCAAATCGCGCATGGCAATCTTAAAGCCAGCACCAAGTTCTGTAAAATCACGAATCGCCTGCAAGCGTTTTTCGGCAATTTCGCTGAGCGCCTTATTAGGCTTGTACACGAAATAGGCGTAAGCCAAGCGGGAGCTTCTGCCTACACGACCGCGCATCTGATAAAGCTGGGACAAGCCAAAATTATCTGCCCCGTCAATGATAATAGTGTTCGCCAAGGGAACGTCCAAACCATTTTCAATGATGGTTGTGGAGAGCAGCACGTCACAATTGCCTTCGTAGAAAGAAATCATAGCATCCTCCAGCATTTCCTCGTTCATTTGTCCGTGAGCAACCTTAATGCTGATGCCCGGAACAAGCTTGCGTAATTTGCCGGCAATCAGTTCCAACCCATTAACTCGGTTGTGAACGTAATAAATTCTACCGCCACGGCGCAACTCTCGTTCCAAAGCTTCCTTAATCATACCGTCATTATATTCTGCCACGAAGGTTTCTACAGGCAGTCTATCTTCCGGTGGAGTTTCGATAACGCTCATATCCCTACCATTGACTAAAGCCATGTGCAAGGTACGGGGGATAGGCGTCGCTGACAAGGTGAGTACGTCAATACCAGTGCGCCACTTTTTAATTTTTTCTTTTTGAGCAACACCAAAGCGTTGCTCTTCATCTATAATGAGTAAACCTAAATCAGGGAACAATACATCTGCTTGCAAAAGACGATGAGTGCCGATTAAGATATCAACCTTTCCGTCTTCCAAATCCTGCAAAATACGACGTTGTTCTTTAGGTGTGCAAAAACGATTTAATAATTCTACATTAACCCCAAAATTACGAGTACGTTCTTTAAAAGTAAGGTAATGCTGTTGAGCAAGCACAGTTGTAGGAACCATAACTGCAACTTGCTTGCCGTCCATTACACATTTAAAGGCAGCACGAATGGCAACCTCAGTTTTACCGTAGCCAACATCACCACACAGCAAACGTTCCATAGGAGCAGTTCGCTCCATATCACCTTTGATTTCTGCAATGCATTTCAATTGGTCAGGAGTTTCTTCGTAGGGGAACTGTTCTTCAAATTCCTTCTGCCATTCCGTATCGGGAGCAAAGGCGTGACCGGGAAGAATTTGTCTTTGGGCATACAAACGCAGTAATTCTTCTGCCAGTTCTGTAATTGCCTTGGCAGCTTTGGTGGTGGTGCGTTTCCAATCAGCGCCACCCATTTTTGACAGGCGAGGCACTGCACCCTCGCTGCCCACGTACTTGTGGAGCATGCCAACCTGTTCCACAGGCACGTATAATTTATCTTCACCAGCGTAGGCAAGGAGCAAATAATCTCGATGAATACCACTGACTTCTAAATTTTCTACACCAATATAGCGACCAATGCCGTGAACCTTGTGAACAACGTAGTCCCCTGCCTTGATGTCGCTAAAATATTGCAATTGCTGACCTTGGTTCTTGCTATGCAAACGCTTACGCTTCTGCATCCCGAAGATATCGTTTTCCGTCAGAAAAATCCACTGCTCATTCCAGAAACGGAAACCGTGGTCAAGGTCGCCATACATTACGTTGATGACATTTTCCTGTAAGGCTTCCTCTGCGTAAACTGCCGGCAGCTTGTAATTGCCAAGGTTGTCAGCAAAGCCTCTTGCCTTAATGCTACTGCTTAACATAATGATGGGGGTAATGCCTTCGCGGAGCCAGCCCTCCAAATCATCCGTAAGCATATTAATATTTTTATTGTAGGGAGCAACGCCACGGACAGGCACATTAATACTAGGCACATCCCGCAAATAATTATGTGCCAGTGCGGAAACTAAGAGCGCCCTCGCTCCACATTGCTCAACAATTTCTTCTTTAGTAAAAAGTTCCTCAGCGTGAGCCTTATTTTCTTTATCTAATTTTTCCAGCAGCTCGAAAATCTTGACAGGCTCATCAACAATGACCATAGTCGTAGGCGCGCAGTAGTCAAAAATGGAAGCAGTACATTCTGTAGATTCTTCCATTACTAAAGGCGCAATCTTAATTTCTTCCAACGCCTGCAAGCTACGTTGATTATTAATGTCAAAGCTACGCACCGCATCTATTTCATTGTCGAACCATTCCACACGCACAGCCACATTGCTGTTAATGGGGAACACGTCTAGAATATCGCCACGCAAGCTAAATTGACCGATGGCATCTACTTGGGCAGTACGCTCGTAGCCTAAAGCTACAAGACTAGCAATTACTTCCTGCTGTTCACGTTCTTCCCCCACCTTAATAAGCAAATGCTTGTTAAAATTGCGGGGAACAAATTGTTTTTGCTGTAAGGCTTCCGCAGTGATGAAAACTATACCACGCTCTTCGCCCTGTAAAAAACGCAACGCCGCCGCACGCCCTGCCTGTACCTCCAAGCTTTGGGTATCAGCCAAAACACGAGGCAGGTTCACAGGATAAAGCTCCTGCATGGGCAAATCTGGATAAAAATAATTTAATTCACGACGGTAAGCGCGTATCTCTTCACGGGAAGCTACAAGGAAGGCAAGGCTTCCCTGCTCTCCTAAAATTTTATCTAAGGCAACACAAAAGACCGGCTTGGAGCTTCCTCCCAACCCGGTTAAAATACATGCCTTCTGTTTTTCTTGATAGCTTGCCGCCTGCTGCACTTCTGCAATGGCAGTAAGCTGCTGTACCAATAAGTTTTTCATTTTAAACAACCACTGGGGTTTTAACCCCACAATTTATTTGAACCACTCTCATTATAACATAAAGGGAACAAAAAACTTCGGTTATTGTGTAGAGCTACTACATTTTAACCGAAGTTTTTTATTTTAAACACTTATATTACACTAACGCCAATGTTAACTTCTTCCAGCACATCAAGTAATGCGCGGACAGTATCTAAAGACGTAAGCATAGTTATATTATTTTGGATGGTGCATTTTCTGATGGCAACACCATCATCAAAATGCACACCTGAGAAAATAGCACGAGTGTTAATCACATAGCTTACTTGCCCGGAACGAATTTCCTCTAAGATTTCTTCACTGCCCTCACTCAGCTTTCTTAAAACTTTACTCTTAATGCCATGCTCTGCTAAAAGTCTAGCAGTACCAATGGTGGCAGCAATATTAAAACCTAAATCATAAAAACGTTTGAGTAAAGGTAAAGCTTCTTCTTTATCTTCATCTGCAACCGTGGCAATAACAGTTCCATAAGAATGTAATTTTATACCAGAAGCAAGCAATGCTTTGTACATTGCCCTGTGCAATTTCTTATCGTAACCAATGGCTTCGCCAGTAGATTTCATTTCCGGAGAAAGATATGCATCCATCCCATGCAATTTAGAAAAGGAGAAGGCAGGTGCCTTGACATAATAGCGTTCCTTTTCGGGAGGATAAATTTCTGTGAAGCCTTGTTCTGCTAAAGATTTACCCACCATTACCAAGGTAGCAATATCTGGCAAGCTATAACCAGTTGCCTTAGACAAGAACGGCACTGTTCTAGAAGAACGTGGATTTACTTCTATTATATAAACATCCTCATTGCCATCTACGATGAACTGAATGTTAAACAAACCAACGATACCAATGCTCAAGCCTAAGCGTTTAGTATAATCTAAAATTGTTTGCTTAACCTTTTCAGAAATGCTAAAGGAAGGATATACGCTGATGGAATCACCTGAATGAATACCAGTTCTTTCAACTAGCTCCATAATTCCCGGAACAAAAACCTGCTTGCCGTCACAAATGGCGTCTACTTCAACCTCTTTACCGCGAATGTACTTATCTACTAAAACAGGCTTGTCTTCATCAATTTCTACAGCAGTCTGCAAATATTGGCGCAGTTGTTTTTCTTTCGCCACAATCTGCATAGCTCTACCGCCAAGAACGAAGCTAGGACGTACCAAAACTGGATAACCTATGTCTGCCGCAGCCTCAATGCCTTCTTCAATGCTCGTTACTGCCTTGCCTAAGGGGCGCGTAATTTCCAGTTCATTCAGCAAAGCTTCAAAAGCCTCTCTGTTTTCTGCACGTTCAATGGCATCACAATCAGTGCCGATCAATTTTACGCCCCTAGCTTTTAAAGAAGCTGCCAAATTTATGGCAGTCTGTCCGCCTAAGGTAGCAATAACACCCAAAGGTTTTTCCAGATTGATGATGTTCAACACATCTTCCGTACACAGGGGTTCAAAATATAATTTATCTGAACAGGTATAATCTGTAGAAACAGTCTCCGGATTATTGTTAATGATGATTGCTTCGTAGCCTGCTTCCTTAATGGTCTTAACTGCGTGAACGGTAGAATAGTCAAATTCTACGCCCTGTCCAATTCTAATGGGACCACTTCCCAACACCACAACCTTTTCCTTATCTGAAACAACACTTTCATTTTCAACTTCGTAAGTAGAATAAAAATATGGAATGTAGCTATCAAATTCTGAAGCGCAGGAATCTATCATCTTGTAAACAGGCATAATACCATTTTCTTTACGCAAAGCATAGACTTCTTGTTCCGACATTTTCCAAAGCTCACCAATGGTGCGGTCGCAGAAGCCTGTTTCTTTGGCAAGCTGTAGCACTTCCATATCAAGCTTATTGTTTTTCAAATAACCTTCCATGGCTACAATCTTCTGCAGCTTGCTAATGAAAAACTTATCGATGCTAGTGGCCTTAATTATCTTCTCAACACTGCAGCCTAAACGTAACAATTGGGCAATGGCATAAATTCTGTCATCAGTACCAGTGGCAATGTACTTTAGCAGTTCTTCCTCACCTATGGAGTCAAACTTAGGATGTTGCACGTGATACAAGCCTACTTCCAGAGAACGTACTGCTTTCAGAAAACTTTCCTCAAAATTTCTACCAATGCTCATTACCTCGCCAGTTGCTTTCATCTGGGTTCCTAGGGTGTTATCGGCATCAGTAAATTTATCAAAAGGAAAGCGTGGCATTTTAGTTACCACATAATCAAGCGCAGGCTCAAAGGCAGCAGGCGTATTGGCTAATTTTATTTCATCCAGCGTCATGCCTATCCCAATTTTCGCTGATACGCGAGCAATTGAATAACCGCTTGCCTTGGAAGCTAAGGCAGAAGAACGGGACACTCTCGGATTTACTTCTATTAAATAGTATTGGAAGGAATGTGGGTCAAGAGCAAACTGCACATTGCAACCACCTTCAATTTTCAGCGCACGGATAATTTTCAACGCGCTGTCTCTAAGCATTTGATATTCTTTATTAGTCAAAGTTTGAGACGGACAAACTACAATGGAA
Source organism: Phascolarctobacterium sp. (assembly GCA_017457085.1). Lineage (GTDB taxonomy): Bacteria > Bacillota > Negativicutes > Acidaminococcales > Acidaminococcaceae > JAHHUH01. The sequence goes on along the minus strand of JAFTID010000035.1, from coordinate 47,010 downwards.
TCACCAGTATGTATGCCTACGGGGTCAAGATTTTCCATGTTGCAGATTGTAATGGCAGTATCGTTGCTATCACGCATAACTTCATATTCAATTTCTTTATAGCCCTTAATGCTTTTTTCTACTAACACTTGCTTAACAGGAGAAAGAGCAAGGGCATTTTTCATTAATGCTCTAAATTCAGAAGCATTATCTGCAAAACCACCGCCGGTACCACCCAAAGTAAAGGCAGGACGTAAAACTACAGGGTAGCCAATTTTGTGGGCAATGTTCAAACCATCTTCAAGATTAGTAGCAATATCGGAGGGAAGCACCGGTTCGCCTAAACTTTGGCATAATTCCTTAAAAAGTTCCCTGTCCTCTGCCTGTTCAATGCTTTTACTTGAAGTTCCTAAAAGTTCAACGCCACAGTCGGCAAGAACACCTCTTTTTTCCAACTGCATGGCAAGGTTCAAACCCGTCTGCCCGCCAATGCCCGGAAGAATGGCATCAGGATGCTCATGATAAATAATTTTGGTCAGGTACTCCAAGGTTAGTGGTTCCATATATACTTCATCAGCAATACTGGTATCCGTCATAATGGTTGCCGGATTAGAATTACACAGCACAACCACGTACCCTTCTTCTTTTAAAGCGAGGCACGCCTGAGTTCCTGCATAATCAAATTCAGCAGCTTGTCCTATGACTATGGGACCACTACCAATCACCAGAACCTTTTTAATATCCGTTCTTTTAGGCATGCTCTTTCGCCTCCTCCATTAAATCCACAAACTGCTTAAAAAGATACTTCCCATCCTGAGGACCAGGTGCGCTTTCAGGATGATACTGCACGCTGAAAACTTTGTCCTTTACGCAACGCATTCCTTCCACCGTGTCATCAAGTATGTTCAGATGAGTTATCTCTAAGGGAGTTTCCTTAATACTTTCAAGGTCAACAGCGTAGGAATGATTTTGCGAAGTTATTTCAATTTTATTAGTTAACAGGTTGCGTACAGGATGATTGCCACCACGATGACCAAACTTTAATTTGTAGGTCTGTCCGCCGTAGGCAAGGGCAAGCAGTTGATGCCCAAGGCAAATGCCAAAAATTGGATATTTACCCAAAAGCTTACGGATATTTTCAATTAACTCCTGCACATCTTCAGGGTTACCCGGTCCATTGGAAAGAAAGATGCCATCAGGATTAACACTCTCTATATCTTCCACCGCTGTATTCCAAGGCACACGTGTTACCCGACAGCCAAACTTGTTGAGTTCACGGATGATGTTCATTTTTATACCGCAGTCTATGGCAACCACATGAAACTTGGGTGCTTTCACATTGTAGCGCCACATACATTGGCAGCTTACCTGTTCTACAGCATCTGTCGGCAAAATGCTTGCCTTTAAAATTCCTAAGCCTATTTTCAAAGGAGTACTCGCCTTGGTAATCAAAGCTTTAGAACTACCAAAATCTCTTATGGCACGAGTCAGCATGCGAGTATCAACTCCATACACGCCGGGAATTTCAAATTCCTTCATTACTGTAGCTAAGGTTTTAGTACTGCGAAAATTGGAAGGCACGTCATTGTATTCTCTTACAATCAATGCTCCGATGGTAGGCGTTTCAGTTTCGTAGTCATCTTCTGCCATACCATAGTTGCCAATTAAGGGATAGGTCATAACTACAGCTTGGTTAGTATAGGACGGATCGGACAAAATTTCTTGGTAGCCAACCATAGACGTATTAAAAACTATCTCGCAAACTTTATCCTCGTCATAGCCAAAACCAAAACCGTAATATTCCTGTCCATTTTCTAAAATAATTTTCTTATTATAATTCACGGTCATAAGAGCACCTCATTTTTTCTTGTGAGAAAGTTTTTGCTCAAATCTATTTTTACTGCCTTCGTGGGGGATAGAAGTTGGATACTCATTGGTAAAGCAGGCACTGCAGTAATCGTCATTGCCTACAAGTTCACGCAGTTCATCCGTTGCCAAGTAGCCAAGACTATCCACGCCAATGATATTGGCAATATCTTCTATAGAATGATGGAAGGCAATTAAATTTTCTTCAGAATCAATATCGGTCCCATAATAGCAGGGGTGCAAAAAAGGTGGCGCAGAAATACGCATGTGAATTTCTTTGGCGCCGGCCTCACGCAGAAGCTTGACAAGCCTTTGGCTTGTAGTTCCGCGTACTATGGAATCATCTACTAGCACCACGCGTTTTCCCTTCACGCTAACTTCTATGGCGCTCAGCTTAATGCGCACTTGGTCAAGGCGAAGCTCCTGTTCAGGTGCAATAAAAGTTCTACCAATATATTTATTTTTCACCAGTCCCATTCCGTAAGGGATACCGCTTTCCTGACTAAAGCCCAAGGCTGCGTCCAAACCAGAATCTGGCACACCAATAACCACATCAGCCTCAGCAGGATGATGCTTGGCTAGAAGCCTGCCTGCACGCAAGCGTGCTTCATATACGGAAACCTTATCAATAACAGAATCCGGACGTGCAAAATAAATATATTCAAAAATGCAGGTGCGTTTAGGGCAAACATGACAATGCTCTTTGTAGGAAGTAACCCCTTCATCCGTAAACGCAATTATCTCCCCCGGTTCCACGTCACGAATAAACTCTGCACCTACTGCTTTTAAAGCACAGCTTTCAGAAGCAACAATGTAGGTACCGTCTAAAGTTTTTCCATAACACAGGGGACGGAAGCCGTGAGGATCGCGAGCACAAATTAATTTTTGCGGTGACATCAACACCAAGGAATACGCTCCCTCCAAAACATTCATGGCAGCACTTACAGCTTTTTCCATGGAGTTAGTAAGCAAACGCTCCCTTATAATAATGTAGGCAATTGTTTCCGTATCGCTGGTAGTGTGGAAAATTGCACCACTCAGTTCCAAATCAGAACGTAGCTGCTCCGCATTGGTAAGATTTCCGTTGTGAGCCAAAGCCATCTTGCCTTTTTGATGATTCACTTCAATGGGCTGGCAGTTATTGCGATTAGTTGCACCAGTGGTGCCGTACCTGACATGCCCTACAGCCATTCTGCCTTTGGACAATTTAGCTAACACATCAGGAGAGAACACTTCGTTCACCAAACCTAAATCCTTATGGGAAGAAAACACTCCATCATCATTAACTACTATGCCACAGCTTTCTTGTCCACGATGTTGTAAGGAATATAATCCATAATAGGAAATGTTTGCTACGTTACAAGGCTCTGGTGCTATCACACCGAACACCCCGCACTCCTCATGAATACTCATTTTTTGCCTCCACGTACTCGCTCCAATGCTGCTCCTACAAAGCCCTTAAACAACGGATGTGCTTTATTGGGTCTGCTTTTAAATTCAGGATGATATTGCACACCCACATAAAAATCTCTGTCAGTAAGCTCTACGGCTTCAACTAATCTGCCGTCTGGCGAAGTTCCGCTGAGGGTAATTCCCTTTTTCTCGAAGGCTTCGCGATATTCGTTATTAAATTCATAACGATGTCTATGTCTTTCGCTGATTATTGCCTGTTCATAGCAACGCTCCATTGTAGTACCAGCTTTGATGCTACAGGGATAAGCGCCAAGACGGAGTGTGCCTCCCTTATCAAGGTCATCACTTTGTCCAGGCATAAAATCTATAACCTTATGCTTGCACAGTTCGTCAAACTCACCGGAATTTGCATCTTTGATTGCCAATACATTTCTTGCGTATTCTATTACAACAATCTGCATACCTAAACAAATTCCAAAATAGGGAACATCATTTTCTCTAGCATACTTCGCCGCCAGAACCATTCCCTCAATACCTCTACTGCCAAAGCCACCGGGCACAAGGATACCGTCAAGTTTGCCTAATTTTTCTTGGACATTATCTGCAGTAAGCTCCTCGGAATCAATCCAATGAATACAGACATGAGTATTATGATGAAACCCTGCGTGTTGCAAAGCTTCTGCAACGGATAAATAAGCATCGTGCAGACCTACATATTTGCCAACAAGGCCTATATTCACGCAATAAGGTCTGCCCTTGATGCGTTCCACCATGGCAGTCCATTCTTTTAAATCAGGCTCCGGCGCAGCAATTCCAAGTTCACGACAGACAACTGCAGAAAAATTAGATTGTTCCAGCATCAGAGGTGCTTCGTACAGATTAGGCAAGGTGATATTCTCAATGACACAATCCAGCTTCACATTACAGAACAGGGCAATCTTTTTGAAGATGGATTTTTCCAAAGGCTCATCACAACGCAGCACCACAATGTTAGGATTAATACCCATACCTTGTAATTCCTTAACTGAATGTTGGGTAGGCTTTGATTTATGTTCGCCAGAACCACGCAGGTACGGAACCATGGTTACGTGGATGAACAAACTGTTTTCCCTGCCAACTTCTAGAGAAATTTGACGAACCGCTTCGATAAACGGTTGAGATTCAATATCACCAATGGTTCCACCTATTTCAGTGATAACCACATCTGCATTGGTTTTCCTCCCAACGCTGTAGACAAATTCCTTAATTTCATTGGTAATGTGAGGAATCACTTGCACTGTGGAGCCAAGATATTCTCCGCGGCGTTCCTTGTTCAGTACGTTCCAGTAAACCTTACCAGTAGTAAGATTGGAGTATTTATTAAGTTCTTCATCTATAAAGCGTTCATAATGGCCTAAGTCAAGGTCAGTCTCAGCACCATCTTCAGTTACATAAACTTCCCCGTGTTGATAAGGACTCATGGTACCGGGGTCTACATTAATATAAGGGTCCAATTTTTGTGCGGCAACCTTTAAGCCCCGTGCTTTTAACAATCTGCCCAAGGAAGCAGCGGTAATGCCCTTACCCAGTCCAGATACAACACCACCGGTTACAAATATATATTTAGTCATGCTTCTAGCTCCTTTTATTCCCATTCCACCGTTGCAGGCGGTTTAGATGTTATATCGTAGACAACCCTCGTAATGCTGGTCACTTCATTGGTAATCCTATTGCTTACCTTTTCCAATAATTCGTAAGGCAGGTGTGTCCACTCCGCTGTCATAAAATCATCAGTATTAACTGCCCGCAGGGCAACCGTATAACCGTAAGTGCGAGCATCACCTTTAACACCTACGCTACGCAAATCCGTCAGCACGGCAAAATATTGGTCAGTCATAAATTCATAACCACTCTTAATGACTTCTTCCCTAAAAATAGCATCTGACTCTCGTAAAATTGCCAGCTTTGCTTCAGTAACCTCGCCTATTACTCTCACTGCTAAGCCTGGACCAGGAAAGGGTTGGCGCCATACCAATTCATCCGGTATGCCAAGCTGTTCCCCAACTTCACGCACTTCATCCTTAAACAAATTGCGTAAAGGCTCCACAACTTCCTCAAACCTCATCACCCGTGGCAAGCCACCTACATTATGGTGGCTCTTAATTATTGCGGATTCTCCCTTGCCGCTTTCCACTACATCAGGATAGATAGTTCCCTGCGCCAGAATATTTACTTCACCTAAATTTTTAGCAACTTCTTCAAAAACTCGGATGAAGCTTTTACCAATCACCTTGCGTTTCTGCTCCGGATCCGTTACGCCTGCCAACAAATTCAAGAACCTGCCTGCTACATTAACACGAATTAGATTTACACCGAATTGCTGGCGAAAAACATTTTCTACATAATCGCCTTCACCTTTGCGTAAAAGTCCGTGGTCAACGAAAACACAAGTTAAATTCTGCCCTATGGCGCGATGGAGCAGTACTGCAGCCACAGAAGAATCTACTCCGCCGGAAAGTGCCAACAGTACCTTTTTACCAGCTAAATACTTGCGGTAATGGGCAATGGAAGTTTCTACAAAGTCCCCCATCTTCCAGTCACCGCTACAATGGCACACTTCAAAGAGAAAATTGGCAAGCATCTTGCTACCATACACACTATGTGTTACCTCAGGATGAAATTGCACGCCATAAAGTTTGCGCGCTTCATCGCACATGGCTACACAGGGGCAATTCTCCGAATAAGCAATGACCTTGAAATTAGCAGGCACCCTGTCTACATAATCCGTATGGCTCATCCAGCAAATATTTTCTTGAGGAACATCTTTAAATAACAGACAGTCCTGCACATAGATAGTTGTTTTGCCGTACTCGCCACAGCTTTCTGCATTACAGATTAACCCTCCAGCCATATAAGCAATTAACTGCAAGCCGTAACAAATCCCCAAAACTGGAATGCCTGCATCTAAAATGGCAGGGTCATAATAAGGAGAGTTTTCTTCATACACACTGTTAGGTCCACCGGTAAAGATGATTCCCTTATAGCCAGCCTCTTTAATTTCTGCCACCGTTATTTGATTGTAAGGTTTAATCTCAGCATACACATGCTGTTCCCTAATGCGACGAGCAATCAGCAAATCATACTGTCCACCAAAATCAAGCACTAAAATTTTTTCATTAACCATTCCAAAACTCCATCCATTATTTTGAGTAGGTATCTCCTTACTCTTAAATGCGTTCTTGCAACCGCTTCATTATTTCCGCATAAGCTTCTTCCACACCACCAAGGTCGCGACGGAAACGATCTTTATCTAATTTTTCTCCGGTCTTGCTATCCCACAAGCGACTGGTATCAGGACTAATCTCATCTGCCAAAACGATAGTTCCATCATACAAGCGACCAAACTCTAGTTTAAAATCAACCAGAGTTACTCCACACTCATTCCAAAATGCCCTTAATATGTTATTTACCTGCAAGGCATATTTTTTAATAAGCGCAATCTCTTCTTCCGTTGCCAGCTTCAAGGCTAAAGCATGCTCCTCATTCAGCAGCGGGTCTTCCAAAGCATCGTTCTTATAAGAAAATTCAATGGTAGGTTTCGTAAACACAATACCTTCTTCAACGCCGTAGCGTTTGGCAAAGGAGCCTGCGCTGATATTACGCACAATGACCTCTAAAGGTACGATGCTTACTTTTTTCACAAGGGCTTCCCTGTCATTGAGTTCCTCTACAAAATGAGTAGGCACGCCCAATTTTTCTAAGCGTTGCATCAAAAGATTAGTCATCTTATTATTGATAACCCCTTTGCCAACGATGGTTCCCTTTTTTAAGCCGTTAAAGGCAGTCGCATCGTCCTTATAAGAAACAATAACGAGCCTCGGATCTGGAGTGCTGTATAATTTTTTTGCTTTACCCTCGTATAATTCGTGAATCTTCTCCATTTTGATTCCCCTCTTTTACTTTTCTAAGATAAACGCCAAAAAGTTGGATGAACAATCCAACTTTTCGACACTCTATAAACTTTATTTAATTCTTTTCCAGTACAAAGTCTGCATAGGCTCTTACAAGGCCGTGTTCAGCAGTATCAAGACCTTTAATTTCTTCGTCTTCACTAACGCGCAAGCCAAAGGTTTTATCAATGAGACTAAAGGTTAAAAGCATCATTACCGTTGTCCAAGCCAAGATTCCTAAAAGTCCAAAGCATTGTACCAAAAGCAGCTCTATGTTACCCGTGTATAAGAATCCTTGCAAGCCAGCCGGTGCTTCCGGACTTGCTAAAAGACCTACTGCCAGTGTACCCCAGAGGCCATTAACCAGATGTACGCCTACTGCACCAACAGGGTCATCAATATGCAGCTTCATATCTAAAAATTCGATGGCTTCTACCACCAGAATGCCAGATACAACACCTACAACAAGGGCACCCACTCCGTCCAACGCATCACAGCCGGCGGTAATACCTACTAATCCTGCCAAAGAAGCGTTTATACACATGGAAACATCTGGTTTGCCGATTTTATACCAGGTATAAAGCATTGTTGTAAAGGTAGCAGCTGCCGGGGCAATAGTTGTTGTAAGGAAGATGGAAGTTAAAGCTGATATGTCCCAAGCAGCTGCACCGTTAAAACCATACCAACCAAACCATAGAATGAAGCTGCCCATTGCCCCCAAGACTATGGAATGACCGGGAATGGCATTAACCTTAATAATTTTCCCAGTTTCATCTTTTATGTATTTCCCTAAACGCGGACCTACCATAATCGCACCAATAAGTGCGCTTAACCCACCAACAGTGTGGATGGCGGCAGAGCCTGCAAAATCATGGAAGCCCCTTTGGATGAGCCAGCCTTGACTGTTCCACACCCAACCTGCTTCCACAGGATACACAAACAGAGAAATTATTGCGGAATATAAACAATATGAGCTAAATTTTGTTCTTTCTGCCATGGCGCCGGAAACAATAGTAGCGGCAGTAGCACAGAACACCAGATTAAACACAAAATTGGACGCATGGTTTTTAATAAAGCCTGAGAAATCTGTAATAATTTCCAGATTAGGGATGCCAATAATTCCAAAGGCATAATCTTCTGCCATCATAAGGCTAAAGCCCACAAACATAAAGCAGATTGTACCAATACAAAAGTCCATTAAGTTTTTCATGATGATGTTGCCTGCATTCTTAGCTCTGGTAAAACCACTTTCTACCATGGCGAATCCTGCCTGCATAAAGAACACTAGGGCAGCACCCATTAAAAACCAAACGCCAAAAACTTCACTTCTTGCTACATCCGTAGTAAGCTTCGTGATTTCTACTACATTCATAAAAATCCCCTCATTTTCCCCTCATTATGACCTTTCTTTTATTTCACACCAAACAGCAAGTCGCTATAGGTCGGGAAAGGCCAGTATTTTTTTGCCGTTAAAAGTTCCGCTTCATCGCAGGTAACTCTTAGTGCATTCATTTTTTCCAACACATTATCACGGATAGCAAGAGCTTCCTCGCTAACTTTCTTTGCCTTGTGCAGTTCTTGCAGTGCTTTTTCTAATTCTTCTATACAGCCTGCAATTCTATCTGTTAAAGCAGAAAGATTTTTGATTAGCTTGCTTTCATATTTACAAGGCAGCTCTGCATCAACAATTCTTTTCGCTGCCACAGCCTTGGCAACATCAGCGGCATAAGCCTCAATTGCGGGTGCAATAAGCGTCTTAGCCATACTTACCATGGTATTGGCTTCAATGATGACGGTCTTACAATAATTTTCCAATTGAATTTCACATCTGGATTCTATTTCTGCTTCCGTAAAGACCTTATGTCCAACAAGCATATCCACATTCTTTTTATCTAACACATGGGGTATGCAGTCTGGAGTAGTGCGATAATTGCACAAGCCTCTTAGTTCAGTTGCTTCTTTTATCCAAGCCTCATCGTAACCATTGCCATTAAAAATAATACGTTTATGGTCTTTGATAGTTTTCTTAATCATTTCGTGTAAGGCAGTTTCAAAATCTGCCACGCCTTCCAATCTATCTGCATAAATTTTCAAGCTTTCTGCCACAGCCGCGTTTAACATAATGTTGGCGCAAGCAATGCTATTGGAAGAGCCAAGCATACGAAACTCAAATTTATTGCCAGTAAAAGCAAAAGGAGAGGTTCTGTTGCGGTCAGTAGTATCACGATTAAACTTAGGCAACACATCAACGCCAAGCTTCAACTGTGTTTTAGCTGCACCGTTATAAGAAGTACCAGTTTCGATAGCCTCTAAAACTCCCGTAAGCTCATCTCCCAAGAACATTGATACTACTGCTGGAGGAGCTTCGTTTGCTCCAAGACGATGGTCATTACCAGCCGTAGCCACAGAAATACGCAGTAAGTCTTGGTAATCATCAACGGCTTTAATCACTGCACACAGGAACAATAAAAATTGTGCATTTTCATAAGGCGTGGCACCAGGTGCCAGCAAGTTAATACCAGTATTAGTTGCCATAGACCAGTTATTATGCTTGCCACTGCCATTCACTCCAGCAAAAGGTTTTTCATGTAATAAGCACACCAAGCCATGCTTAGCTGCAACCTTTTGCATAATTTCCATTGTCAGTTGGTTATGGTCAGTAGCAATATTCGTAGTTGTGAAAATTGGCGCCAGCTCGTGTTGGGCAGGAGCAACTTCGTTATGTTCAGTCTTTGCCAAAACACCCAGCTTCCACAGTTCCTCATTAAGCTCTGCCATAAAAGCAGCAACCTTAGGTTTTATGGCGCCAAAATAATGGTCGTCCATTTCTTGTCCTTTGGGAGGTTTTGCTCCAAAAAGAGTTCTTCCAGTAAATTTAAGGTCAGGTCTTTGTTCATACATTTCTTTGCTAATCAAAAAATATTCCTGTTCCGGACCTACATTGGTGTGTACACGCTTCACATCCGTATTACCAAACAGCTTCAGAATACGCAATGCTTGCTTATTCAGCGCTGCCATGGAACGCAACAGCGGAGTCTTCTTATCCAAAGCTTCGCCATTGTAAGCACAAAAGGCTGTGGGAATACACAAGGTTTTGTCTTTGATGAAGGCAAAGGATGTAGGATCCCAAGCAGTATAACCCCTAGCCTCGAAAGTGGCACGCAAGCCGCCGGACGGGAAGGAAGAAGCATCAGGTTCACCTTGAATAAGCTCTTTGCCGGAGAACTCCATAATCACACCACCGTCATCAGTAGGCGCAATAAAGCTGTCGTGCTTTTCTGCAGTAATACCCGTCAACGGTTGGAACCAGTGAGTAAAATGAGTAGCGCCGTTGGCAACAGCCCAATCTTTCATAGCGTTAGCAACTACATTAGCAACACTGCTATCCAAGCGCGCCCCTTCCTCTCTGGTTTTTTTCAGAGACTCATATACCTCTGCAGGCAATTTGGCTTTCATAACCTTGTCGTTAAAAACCAAGCAGCCAAAATAATCAGGTACACTTCTCATAATGAACTCCTCCTTTAACTTTGTTTGTAAATAAAAATAGCGACTCTGATGTTCCAAACATCAAAGACGCCATTGCCTTTCAAACATATTATATTTTCTAATTACATACCTAAAAAGCTTCGGGCTTTTTTGAAACTCCATTGCTTTTACGTTTCGAATTATACACTCCATTGCGAACAATGTCAATGAACTTTCTGTGAACTTACGCAAACCAATCCGTTCTTAAAATATTGCGAAAATTCGTCTAGTTATTGACTACAAGCCAGTTTAAGGACTATAATATCCACGAAATAAGAGCCTTGTTTTTCCGAATGATTTTTCTAATGCTTCGGGATTATTGTTCGGAACAACACCCCATTCCCCTACAAACTTCTACGAAGGAGGGAAGTCCTATGAGTTTAAAAGAACACACCTATAGCGTATTAATTCTTTCTTCATCCGAAAGCTTCAATGCAATTTTAGACAACATACTTCCTCAAGACACTTATCCAGAAAAACACTTCTTTTCCAGTTTTGCCAATGCAGAAAAAGTACTGGAAGTAAAAAGCTACGACTTTATAATTATCAACACGCCTTCTCAAGCAAATGTTGGTATTCGTTTCGCCTTGAATGCCTGCAAAAGAAATAACAGTATAGTGCTTCTCTTAGTCAAAAGCGAAGACTATGCTGAAACCTATGATAAGGTGGCTGAACAAGGCATCTTTCTCCTTGGCAAACCTCTTAGCAAGCAAACCTTACTCGCAACCATTTCGTGTATGGTAAGTGCCAAAGAACGAATGCGCGCCTTGACTAATAAAGTTCACCTCGTTGAAGAACTGTTTGCAGAAATTCGCCTTACCAATAAAGCTAAATGGCTTTTGATTGGCAAGGAGGGTATGACTGAGCAGGAGGCACACCACTACATAGAAAGGCAAGCCATGGATTCTTGCACTTCCCGCAAAAAAATCGCTCTCGAAATTATAAGCAGATACAAATAAACAGCACCATCCATAACGGGTGGTGCTATTTATTTTATCCAAACCGTCCTTGCACATAGTCCTCTGTCTTTTTATTAGAAGGAGCAGTAAATATTTTACTAGTCTTATCAAATTCAACTAATTCTCCTAAGAAAAAGAACGCTGTCTTATCAGAAACACGTGCAGCCTGCTGCATATTATGGGTAACTATGACGATGGTATATTCTTTTTTCAAATTCAAGACTAATTTTTCAATCTTCATGGTGCTGATGGGGTCAAGTGCGCTGGTAGGTTCATCCATTAAAAGCACTTCCGGCTTTACTGCCAACGCCCTCGCAATACAAAGCCTTTGCTGTTGTCCGCCAGAAAAGCTTAACGCACTCTTTGATAACCTATCTTTCACTTCATCCCAGACTGCAGCCTTAACTAGAGCTTCTTCGACAATATCGTCGAGAAGTTCTTTTTTCTTTACGCCATGGGTGCGCGGTCCGAAAGCAATGTTATCGTAAACACTCATGGGAAATGGATTTGGTTTTTGGAAGACCATGCCTACTCGTTTGCGTAACAAATTAACATCCTGCACCTGGAAAATATCTTTCCCATCAAACAGAACCCTGCCCGTAACTTTACAGCCCTCAACCAAATCGTTCATTCTATTTAATGTTTTCAATAATGTGGTTTTACCACAACCGCTTGGTCCGATGAACGCAGTAACTTCTTTTTCCTGTATCTCCATATTTATGTTATGAAGTGCTTGGAAGTCACCATAATATAAATTCAGATTAGTAATTTCAAATTTGTTCATCCTAATTCCCTCTCATTAACTTGCCAGCCATCCAAGTAGAAGCCAAATTAATAATAACAGTGATTATCACTAATACAACCGCAGTCGCAAAGGCTTGTTCCATAAACAGCCCCTCACTAGCAAGAACATATAAATGTACTGCCAAAGACCGTCCTGAAGAAAACATATTTTCCGGCAACTGAGCAACAGTACCAGCAGTATAAATCAAGGCTGCTGTTTCTCCGATAATACGTCCAATACTCAAGATTATTCCTGTTAAGATTCCAGGCACTGCCGCAGGCAAAACTACTACAAATACCGTACGCAATTTGTTTGCGCCTAAAGCATAGCTTCCTTCCTTGTAGGAAACAGGTACAGCTTGCAAAGCTTCTTCCGTAGTACGGATAATGACAGGCAAAATCATAATCGCCACAGTGCAGGCACCAGCTAGCAAGGAATACCCAAACTGTAAGTAGCTCACGAAAAACAATAATCCAAACAAGCCATAAACCACCGAGGGAATCCCTGCTAAAGTATCAGTAGTAATATCCATTACCGAAACAAGCTTGTTGCCCTTTTTAGCGTACTCTACAAAATAGATGGCAGTACATATCCCAAGTGGAGCTGCCAAACTTAAAGCTATCACTATTATTAGAACGGTATTTACCAAAGCTGGAAATAAGGAAACATTTTGAGTTGTATATTCAAAGGCGAATAACTCCCAATTTAAATAGGAAATTCCCTGTGCTAAGATGTATCCTATTAAAAAAATAAGGCTCAAAATATTTACTCCAGCAGCCACCCACACTGTTATTCCTAAAAGATTGGACGCAGTTGTAGCAGCTTGCATTTTTAAACAATTAACCATTACCAAACATCCTACCTTTAAAATAAGAGAAGCTTAAATTTAATAGCACAATAAATAAAAACAACACTAACGCTGTAGCAATCAAGGCATCATAATGTAAATCTGTAGCGTAACCCATTTCAATGACTATGTTTGTTGTCATAGTACGCACGCCTTCCAATAAACCTTGGGGCATACGCGTCTGATTACCTGCCACCATTATTACTGCCATAGTTTCGCCCACTGCTCTGCCTAAGCCTAAGATTATCGCCGCCAAAATCCCGCTCTTCGCAGCTGGAACAATGGTGAAAAACACACTTCGTACGTGGTCAGCACCTAAAGCCAAGGCTCCCTCATAATAACTTTCCGGTACTGCCCTTAACGCCGCTTCTGCAACTGTAACAATCGTAGGCAAAATCATAATTCCCAAAAGCAAGGCTGCTGTTAGCATGCTGCTTCCCGTACCGCCAAGATTATCACGCACCAAGGGAACTAGTACTACTAAGCCAAAGAAGCCATAAATGACGGAAGGTATACCTGCCATAAGCTCTACTATCGGTTTGAAAAAGCGGTAAAGCTTACGTGGACAAAAGCGTGCCATAAAAATTGCTGTTAAAATTCCGATGGGTACGCCAAATATTAACGCGCCCATCGTAACGTACATACTTCCCAAAATCATAGGCAGAATACCGTAAAGTTCACTGCTTGGTCTCCATTTTGTACCGAGCAAAAATTCTTTTACGCCAATCTTTTCTAAAGCAGGCATGCCTCCAACAAATAAACAACTACAAATCATCACTACTGCTACTACTGACACAAACGCTATACAGAAAAAGCTGTTTTTAAAAAATTTATCTTTTTGCAAGTTCATAACTATTAATCAAAACTCTTGCCAAGTTTTTACTTTACCAGTAAAAATATCAGCTACATTTGCCTTGCTAAGATTATCAATTTTATTTTCTTTATTCACGATAACAGCGATACCATCATTGGCAATCTTAAAATTATGCAAGCCTTTATCTACTTCACTTTGTTTTAAATTGCGGGATGCCATACCAATATCGCACAAGCCATTTATGGTTGCCTTAATCCCAGTGGTGGAATCGCTTTGTTGAACCTCAACTTTAACCTTGCCATTAACTTTTTGATATGCTTCCTTAAGCTTTTCCATAATCGGAGTTACTGAGGAAGAACCTGCTACAACAACCTTGCCTTCCACATCAATGCCCAAATAAGCATCTGCCTTTTCATTACCGATGTAACCATGCTTAGCAATAACAGCTTGCCCTTCCTGGGACATAATGTAGTTGATGAAATCTTGAGCAGCAAGTTTAGTTTTTCCAGTAGTCACAACATTAAAGGGACGGTAAATTTTGTAGGCACCACTTTTTACATTGGTAGCACTTGCCTCAACACCATCAATCTTTAACGCTTTAACGCTATCATTTAAAGAGCCTAAGGAAATATAACCAATAGCATTTTTATTACCTTTAACAGTCGTCAACATTACCGCTGTGCTGTTGGTAATGGCAGCATTTTCTGTAGTAAGGTCAAATTTCTTGCCATTGGCATCTTTCTTCTCTATTCCAAACAGTTCCACAAAAGCACCACGAGTACCACTGCCATCTTCACGGGAGATTACAACTATGCCATCATCTTTAGCGGCAGTTGCATTTTGGCCTTCATTCCCACAGCCCATAATGCCTAATGCCAACATTGCTATCAAACCTAAGCTTACAAGTTTTTGTTTTTTCATTTTAATCTTCCTCCTAAAAAACTTTTTTGAGTTTACAAGGTAAGTATAAGCCGCCAAAGTAAAGCCCTTATTAGAGAAAGGTATGCGTCATGTAAAAAATTGTTAAATAAAAGTAAAAGCGACAGATATTCATCTGCCGCTAAACCTTAATCTTCAATTCTAGGTAACTTGATAACTATGACCGTACCACTGCCTAAAGCACTACGAACACTGATGCTTCCGCGATGAATCATTACTCCATGCTTAACAATGGATAAACCTAAACCAGTTCCTTCACAATGCCTGCTCTTGTCAACGCGGTAGAAGCGTTCAAAGATTCTCTCCTGCTCATCCTGCTCTATACCTATACCTGTATCAGAAATGCTAATCACCCATTTTTTAGGTGTTTCTTCTAGGGAAACGATAACACTTCCACCTTCGCAATTGTATTTAATGGCATTGTCTATGAGATTACTAAAGACTTCTTCCAGCATTGCTTTGCTACCGATTACAGGCATAGAATTCACACTGCTTTCAAACTTTAAGGTAATGTTATTTTGGTCAGCCTTATTTTGCAAACGCAGCATAACATTTTCGATAACTTCTCGCAAATTAAAATGCTCCGTATAATTCTTCTGCTGTTCATCCAATTTAGATAATCTAATGACGTCATCAATCAGCTGTAAAAGATTTTTAGCTTCATCATAAATTTTCTGCAGGAAGCGTTTCTGATCCTCCGGTTTCACTAAGCCGTTAAGCATAATCTCGGAATATCCAAGCACGGACTGTAAGGGAGTCTTTAATTCGTGGGATACATTTGCAGAAAATTCTCTGCGCATTTGCTGCTGGTTCGCCAACCTCCGAAGAATTGGTTTTAGCTCTGGATAAGCCTTTGCTTTCTGAGGATGCTCTAAATCGAAAGTTTCTAAAGGCGCAAGCACATTTGCCGTAATTTTACGCGCTACAATGAATGCTACCGCCAAAAGTAATAGCGAGGCTAACACACAATATTGCAACACATCGCCGAACTGAACGTATATTGCGTCATTAGTACGGGCGAAACGAATAATATCGCCATTGGCTAAACGGGTTGCATAATAAATTACTTCTTTGTTCAAAGTAGAGGAGTACCTTGTAGCAAATCCTATATTTTTCTCCAAAGCTTGTTGCACTTCTTCCCGCTTCAAATGGTTTTCCATCTGCTGAGCGTTAGCATAATTATCAAATAAAACCCTTCCATCAGCGGAAAGCACTGTAAGCCTGTCCTCTATTTTTGCATGGAAAAGATTTTCATAATCCAACTCACCTTGTTCATCTAAAGCTAAGAGTATTTGCGCCTGGTTTCTTAAGCTTTGAACATTCACCTCAGTAACCTGGCGATAGCTTATCCATAAAAATAATGCCGTAGCAAAAAAGAGCACTGTGAATGTCAGCAAAAATAAACTGTAAACTATTTTCTTTCTCATTATTTACCTGCCAAGCGATAGCCAACGCCACGAATTGTTTCAATATATTCTCCTGCAACACCAAGCTTTTGTCGCAAGGTACGGATATGCACGTCTACCGTGCGAGTTTCCCCACTAAACTCATAACCCCAAATTTCCAAAAGCAATTTATCACGCGAAAAAACAATGCTTGGATTATAGAGAAACTTTTTCAACAGTTCATACTCTTTTAAGGTCAACACGATATTTTCCCCAGCAACAACGACTGTATGACTGGCAGTATTTACACTTAACTCACCATAAGTAAGAAGCTGTGCTTGAGGCTTATCATTATTGCAACGGCGCAACACCGCCCTGACACGGGAAACCATCTCTAACATTCCAAAGGGTTTAGCAATATAATCATCTGCACCTGCATCTAATCCTTTTACCTTGTCAAACTCCATTCCCTTCGCAGTAGCCATAATAACAGGTATATTGGCATAGCGCGCATCACTACGCAGTCTTCGTAAAATGCTTAAACCATCTTCATCCGGCAACATAATGTCCAGTAAAACAAGCTGTGGTACATTATTTCCCAGTTCAGAAAAAAGCTCTTTGCCTGAACCGCACCCCTTAGCTTCAAAACCAACAGACTGCAAAGTATAAACCTCCAGCTCGCGAATATTCTGTTCATCTTCAACACAAATAATCATTTGCCAAATTCCTCACAAAACTTTTACTAATCTATTTCATATCATAAACCAAGTACTACGGATAGAATGTAAAATCTGTGTTAAAACTACAGTAAATACACCCGCCACACAAAAATGACGGGTGTTGTCTCTCACAATTTTTTACTTGAAAGTTATAGCACTATAACAACTCTTTTAGCACGATGGTCTGCTCACGATTGGGTCCTACGGAAACTATACTAAGTTCAACGCCTGCAACCTCACTTAAACGTTCCAGATACTTCTTTGCATTTACAGGCAAGTCTTCATATTTACGAACACTGCTGATATCCGTAAGCCAACCGTCGAATTCTTCATAGATAGGCTCTACTTGCGCCAAAACGTTTAGGCTGGCAGGAATGCGTTTTAATACTTCACCTTGATATTTGTAGCCAACACACATCTTAATTTTGGACAAACCGTCTAAAATATCAAGACGAGTAATCGCCAAATAATCTAAGCTGTTCAAGCGAGCGCTATAACGAAGCATAAACGCATCTAACCAACCGCAACGACGCGGACGACCAGTAACTGTTCCGTATTCACGTCCTGTTTCGCGCAAATAGTTACCATCTGCATCAAAAAGTTCCGTTACAAAGGGGCCTTCGCCTACACGAGTGGTATAAGCTTTTACTACACCAACAACGTGGTCAATATTTTTCGGACCAATTCCACTCCCCGTACAAGCATTGCCACCTGTGGGGTTAGAGCTTGTAACGTAGGGATAAGTGCCATGGTCTATATCTAAAAATGTAGCTTGCGCTCCTTCAAACAAAACTTTTTTGCTAGAAGCAAAAGCTTCGTCCAAAATCACACCTGTATCAGTAACGTAGGGGCGCAATTGTTCTGCGTAGCCTAAGTATTCTTCTAAAATCTCTTGGTAACCAAAAGGTTTTGCGCCGTAAATTTTGGTGATGATTTCGTTTTTCGCCTGCAAATTAATCTTCAACTTTTCAGCAAAGGTTTCTGCCTCCAGCAAATCGCAGATACGAATACCAACCCTTGCCACCTTATCCATATAACAAGGGCCTATGCCACTTTTGGTAGTGCCTATTTTATGACTGCCCAAAGCATTTTCCTGCAGTTCGTCCAGCTTTTGATGATAGGGCAGGACAACATGGGCACGGTCTGAAATAACTAAATTTTTGCAAGCAATACCTTTCTCCTGCATGCCTGCAATTTCTTCCAGCAAAACCTTGGGATTTACAACCACGCCATTACCCAAAACATTTATTTTGTCAAGAAACAATACACCGGAAGGAAGCAAGCGCAGTTTATAAGCAATGTCATTAACCACAACAGTATGCCCAGCATTGGAGCCACCGGAATAACGTACAACCACATCAGCTTCTTGCGCCAAGTAATCTACAATTTTACCCTTGCCCTCATCTCCCCATTGAGCGCCTAATACGATTACAGATGCCATAATATCATCTCCCTCTTACAAGCCAAACCTAGACATAATCAAATCAATATGACGGAGCATAGGCTTCGGGTCAAAACATTTTTCAATTTCGTCAGTAGCAAGATATTCTTTGATATCAGGATCATTTGCTACGTTAGTTTTGAAATCGGCACCTTCTAGCCAACGCGCCATAGCATTGCGTTGCACCCACTTGTAGGCATCTTCACGCAGCACGCCTTTGCTCACCAAAGCAATCAACAAATTTTGACTATAAATCAGTCCACCGGTTTTATTAAGATTTGCCAGCATGGCTTCTGGATAAACCAGAAGCCTGTCGATGATATTAGTAAATTTACGCAGCATATGGTCAAGAGCAATGCAGGCATCAGGCAAAATAACACGTTCGACAGAAGAATGAGAAATATCTCTTTCGTGCCACAGGGCAACGTCTTCTAACGCAGCCAGTGCATAACCACGCAAAAGGCGAGCCATGCCGGAAACCTTTTCGCAGGTAATGGGGTTACGTTTGTGAGGCATTGCCGAGGAACCTTTTTGCCCCGATGCAAAATATTCTTCGGCTTCACGGATATCAGTGCGTTGTAAATTGCGAATTTCCGTTGCCATTTTGTCTAAGGAAGAACCAATAATCGCTAAGGTTGTCAAAAAATCTGCGTGTCTATCTCTTTGAATGACTTGGGTTGCCAGCTTCACCGGTTGTAAACCAAGATGTTCGCACACATATTCTTCTACGTAGGGATCAACGTTGGAATAAGTACCAACTGCCCCGGAAAGCTTACCCACACGCACAAATTCTCTAGCTTGTTTTAAACGTTCAATGTTACGTTCTGTTTCGTCCATCCACAGCGCAAACTTCAAACCAAAGGTCATAGGTTCTGCATGTATGCCATGGGTACGACCAATCATAATCGTATATTTGTGTTCTGCAGCACGGCGTTTTAAAACGGCGAGAAATTTTTCTAAATGTTGCAAAAGTAAATCTGTTGCCTGCACCATCATATAGCACAAGGCAGTGTCCTTAACATCACTGGAAGTTAAACCTTTATGAATATACTTAGAAGCGTCACCAACATATTCAGCAACATTTGTTAAAAACGCAATGATGTCATGGTTGGTAACAGCTTCAATTTCTTTTATGCGTTCCACACGAAAATCAGCCTTGGTCTGAATTTCACGCAACGCTGCATCGGGAACAATGCCTAATTTGTTCATAGCTTCGCACGCTAAAATTTCTACCTTTAGCATGGTGCGAAACTCATTCTCTAAAGACCAGATGTTCCCCATTTCAGGATGAGTATAACGCTCAATCATAATGTATGCCCCCTCAAGCATAGTCTAAGAAAATTTAATAACGTTCGTATTTTTGAACATTATCAATAGATTTTCCAGACACATTATAATCCCAGTTACTTTCATTTGCAATTATTTCGAATATTTTTCACAACCCGCCATTTAATATTCGAAAAATTTTTATAATTTAGCAAGAGCTTTATTTTAAAGCAAGCCATTATTTTAGAGCAAAAAGGCAATAAAAAAGCTGCCTCATTTTCTGAGACAGCTTTGTGTTTTAGATTAGAGTTTTACTTCAAAATCTTTTCTTTCCAGATTATGGATAGCATCTACAAAACGAACGGTACCAGTTTTGTAACGAGCAGAAATGGTATGGGTGCGAACACCACCATTAAAGTAACGCAAGCCATTGAGCATGTTGCAGTTGGTAATACCAGTTGCAGTGAACATGCAGTCATCGCCTTTAACCATGTCTTCTAAAGTAAGCACTTGGTTTACATCGGTAATGCCCATTTCATGGCAACGTCTAACTTGTTCTTCATCTTCCGGATACAGACGACCTTGCATATCGCCACCCAAGCATTTAACTGCTACTGCAGCCAGTACGCCTTCGGGAGCACCGCCGCGACCAATATACATGTGCACGCCGCTACCTTCAACGCAAGCTTCTACAACCGGGTTTACGTCACCGTCGGTAATCAAGGAAATGCGAGCGCCAGCTTCGCGAACTTCACGGATAATATCAGCGTGACGTTCTCTATCCAAAACTACTACGTTCAAGTCAGCAATTTCGCGACCTAAAGCTTTAGCAACGCGAGCCAAGTTTTCTTTAACAGGAGCATCAATATCAATGCAGCCTTTAGCGCGAGGGCCTACTGCGATTTTGTCCATATACATATCGGGAGCGTGAAGCAGGCAGCCTCTCGGAGCAATTGCCATTACTGCGATTGCACCGTTTTGACCTTTAGCAGTTAGGTTAGTACCTTCAACGGGGTCAACTGCAATGTCAACTTCCGGTCCGCCAGCACCAACTTTTTCGCCAATGTAGAGCATCGGTGCTTCGTCCATTTCGCCTTCGCCAATTACAACAGTACCGCTGATGTTAACGGTATCAAACATTTGACGCATAGCGTCTACTGCCAAACCATCAGCACCATTTTTATCACCTTTACCAATCAAACGACCGCAAGCTACAGCAGCAGCTTCAGTTACGCGTACAAATTCCATGGATAATTCTCTGTCCATTATTCACACCACTCCTTGTGAAAAATTCTTTAATACCTCTTTTTATTATGACACTTTCCAATTATTTACGCAACAGTAAATCTTCCTAGAAGTGTCTGAGGAGCAGGTTAAAGCCTACCTGCCAAGGCAAAACAATTACAACATAAAGTAACAGCAAACTAAAAAGCACAGTTGCCGTTGCACGGTAAAAATCTATTATGTACACGACCTCTAAGGAGCGTACTAATAAATACAACATCCAACAACACCCTATGAGCGTAATTCCTGCTAAAAGGAAAAGTCCGTCAAACCCAAGCTTCCCTGCCAAAAGCGCACATGGCGTTAATAAAAGGAAGGGCAAGGTTGTGTAACCTAAAAGGCAAACCAAGCCTTTAGCATCTCCGGCAAGAGCACCGAAGGTTTCCAAAATCCCATGGAGCAAGAAGCCATACAGCGCCAAAGCCGTCCCACAAACAATAATGGCAGCGATGACAATGGCAAGCCTTACCTCCAAAGGTTCATGGTGTAACCAGGAATTAGATACAACACCGGTAAACAAGCCTACGCTAAGAGTGTAATAGAAGCCGCTTCGCCATAAGCAAGGCTGTTTCACCAAAGCGGTCATACCAGCTTGAGTTTCAAACAGCACATCAAAGGTTTTGCGCCTCATCTAGCTCACCTCGCAACACGGGGAGAAGCACCCTGCAAATCACCTAATACTTGTTCAAAAAATTGTACTTTCACAATCTTAGCAATTTCTGCGCCCAAGAGAATTTCCCAAGGCTGCTTTTGTTCTCTTTCCTTAACGGGGGGCATACCTTCGAAGCCAGCCAGTTTGCCTGCTACTTCCAAAGCATCGTAATAGTTGCCAAGCTCGTCAACTAAACCAATATTTTTTGCTTGAGCACCAGTATAAATACGGCCATCTGCAAAGGAACGCAGCTTGCCAGTATCCATTTTGCGACCTGCTGCTACAGTTTCGATGAAGTCTTCGTAAATTTCGTTAACGATGCGTTGCAAAATTGCTTTTTCTTCTTCAGTCATAGGTCTGTCGGTACTCATAATGTCTTTAAAGGTACCGCTTTTAATTTTGCCAGTGCTAATGCCAATTTTCTTGAACAGTTCTTCAGTGTTCATATAAGGCATGTACACGCCAATGCTACCGGTCAAAGTAGTGGAGTTTGCATAAATTTTATCGCTGGCACAAGCAGCAATCCAGTAAGCAGCGCTGGCACCCATATCACCCATGGTGGAAACAATGGGTTTATTAGTTTTTTCCTTAAAGCGTAACAGCTCACGGCTAATTTCTTCCGCAGCAGTCGCACTACCACCGCCAGAATCAATACGCAATACCAAAGCCTTAACAGTTTTATCTTCAGCAGCATCACGAATTTGTCGCATTACGCTACCGCTAGTAACACCTGTAGTTTGGTTAAACAAGGTTTCTTCGCCATCACCGCTCATGATGGGACCTTGAATGTTAATCACAACCACCCTGTCCGGAATGGAAACAGTTTTTTCAGCATTGTTGTTACCATTGAGCAAGGAAATAACAAAGCTTAAAACTGCAATGAGCAGGATGGCACTAATGAATAATTTTTTAAGCATAAAATACTCCTTTGTAAAAAAAGCAGACTGCATTTGTACAGTCTGCTTTTAGTTGCAAATTATTTTTGTTCCTTCAAAGCAGCTGCGATGAAATCACGGAACAAGGGATGGGGATTGGTGGGACGGGATTTCAATTCCGGATGGAATTGTACGCCCATGAACCAAGGATGAATATCGGTGGGCAATTCGATGATTTCTACCAAACGACCGTTGGGCAGGGTACCAGCAATTACCATACCGTTCTTTTCTAATTCTTCGCGATATGCGTTGTTTACTTCGTAACGGTTACGATGACGTTCGTAAATCAAAGCTTCGCCATAAGCTTTTTCAGTTAAGCTGCCAGCTGCAACTTTGCAGGGATACAAGCCCAAACGCATTGCGCCTTTTTCCTCAACATCTTTTTGTTCAGGCATAATGTCAATTACCGGGTGGGTAGTTGCCTTAGAAGTTTCGGTAGTGTTAGCATCAGTCATACCAATATGGCGAGCATATTCTACAACTGCGCATTGCATGCCTAAGCAGATACCGAAGAAGGGAACTTTGTTTTCGCGAGCATATTTAATTGCTGCGATTTTGCCTTCCAAGCCTTTATCGCCAAAGCCGCCGGGAACGAGGATTGCATCAACATCTTTCAGTTCAGCTTCAAGGTCAATGCCACCTTCTTCTGCAACTTCTGCGTTAATCCATTTAATGTCAAGGTTAACTTCGTTATCCATAGCAGCGTGACGGAGAGCTTCGGTCAAGCTGATGTAGGAGTCTTGCAGTTCAACGTATTTGCCAACTACACCCAAGGTTACCTTGCGGTCGTAGTCTTTCAACATACGTTCTACCATATCGTGCCATTCGGACATGTCAAGCGGATGGTTGGTTACGTCCACGTCAAGTTTACGCAGTACAACTTCGTCCAAGCCTTGTTTTTCAAGGAGTACGGGAACTTCGTAAATGCTGCGAGCAGTCAAGTTTTGGAATACAGCATCTGCATCTACGTCGCAGAACATTGCCATTTTTTCGCACATATCTTGGGGAATGGGTTTTGCGCTGCGGCAGATGAGGATATCCGGTTGAATACCCAAGCTGCGCAATTCTTTAACGCTGTGTTGAGTCGGTTTAGTTTTCAGCTCGCCTGCGCCGGTTACGAAGGGAACCAAGGTTACGTGAATGTAGAGGCAGTCGTTACGGCCAACTGCTTTTTTAACTTGACGGATAGCTTCGAGGAAGGGCAAGCCTTCGATATCGCCAACAGTACCGCCAATTTCAGTGATTACGAAATCTGCATTGTCTTCACGACCTGCACGCCAGATGCGTTCTTTAATTTCGTTGGTTACGTGGGGAATAACTTGTACGGTACCACCGCCATATTCGCCACGACGATCTTTGTTCAAAACAGCAACATAGATTTTACCAGCGGTGCTGCTAGATGCTTGGGACAAGTTAACGTCAGCAAAACGTTCATAGTGACCTAAGTCCAAGTCTGTTTCTGCACCATCGTCAGTTACGAAAACTTCACCGTGTTGCAGGGGGTTCATATTGGTCGGGTCAACGTTAAGATAGGGGTCTAATTTTTGAAGGGTTACTTTAAAACCACGGCTTTTCAGCAAGCGACCCAAGGAAGCTGCGGTAATGCCTTTACCTAAAGAAGAAACTACGCCGCCGGTTACGAAAATATACTTTGTCATAATTAACCGTCCCTTTCTAGTTCAATATTATGGTTACATTCTTTCAGGTGCGGATACACCAAGAATGCTCAAAGCGTGTCTAATTACATGACCTACAGTTTTTACCAGGGCAATACGTGCTTGTTGCAAATCACTATCTACACCCAAAATTCTGCATTGGTTGTAGAAGGAGTGGAACAAGCCAGCCAAATCATGTACATAATGTGCAACACGGTGTACTGCACGTTCCTTAGCTGCGCCTGCCAGCATTTCAGGATATTCGCCTAATTTTTTAATAAGCTCCAGCTCGCTTGCTTCAGTCAAAGTGTTCAATTTAGCTTCGGTTGCAGGCATTACCACAATTCCTGCTTCGTCTAATTGACGCATGATGCTGCAAATGCGGGCATGAGCGTATTGAATGTAGTAAACAGGGTTTTCGTTGGATTTTTCAGTTGCCAAAGTCAAATCAAAATCCAATTGACTGTCGATGGAGCGCATTACAAAGAAGAAACGTGCTGCATCGGTACCAACTTCTTCAATCAATTCGTTCAAGGTTACGCTTTGACCGGTACGCTTGGACATTTTAACCAGCTCGCCATTGCGGTACAGGCTTACCATTTGCAGGATAAGCACTTCCAGTTGGTCAGGATGATAACCCAAAGCTCCAACTGCCGCTTTCATGCGGGCAATGTAGCCGTGGTGGTCAGCGCCCCACAAATTGATTACTCTATCAAAACCGCGAGCATATTTATCACGATGGTAAGCGATATCTGCTGCAAAATAAGTAGGTATGCCGTTGTCACGGATAACTACGCGGTCTTTGTCGTCGCCATATTCAGTAGCTTTCAGCCACAGAGCGCCACCTTCTTCATAAAGGTAGCCACGTTCACTCAAAAGGTCGCAAGCACTCTTAATTGCATTAGCATCGTGCAGAGTTTGCTCGCTGAACCATTCGTCATAAGTTACATTGAAAGCTTCCAAGTCTTCTTTCAAAGCTGCCAGCTTTTCTTTCAGAGCGATGGTGCGGAACTCTTGCAGACGTTCTTCTTCGCTCATATTAAGGAATTTATCACCATAGATACGCACAATGCGTTCTGCAGTTTCAATAATATCGTGACCGTGGTAGCCGTTTTCAGGGAACTCTACGGTTTGACCAAGTTGCTCCAAATAACGAGCATTTACGGAAGCAGCAAGGTTGTTGATTTGGTTGCCTGCATCGTTGATGTAATATTCACGACTAACATTCATGCCTGCCGCTTTCATCAAGTTTGCCAAAGCACTGCCAACTGCTGCGCCACGACCATGACCTACATGCAAAGGACCGGTGGGATTCGCGCTAACATATTCCAATTGGATTTTTTCCTTGCAGTCGCTTACCAGATTACCGTAATTTTCGCCTTCAGCAATAATGCCTGCCAGCATATCGTACATCCAGTCTTGCTTCAGATAAAAGTTAATGAAGCCAGGACCTGCAATTTCCATTTTTTCCACATAAGCGCAGTCCAAATTATTTGCAACTGCTTGAGCAATCATACGAGGATTGCATTTTAAAGCACGTGCAGATTGCATGGCAAAGTTGGTTGCAAAATCACCAAACTCTTTTTGGGGAGGTACTTCCAATAATACCTCCGGCAAATCGCCGCCTTTAACAGTGCCTTCATCAATTGCCTTTTGAGCTGCCGCTTTAATAGCTGCCGCCAAAATTTGTTTAATGTCCACCTTCCGTGTCCTCCTCAATCTCTATTAAAATCTTCATATCACCATAGGGTTGGTCACCGTGTGATAAGGTATATTCTATTTCTAAATTCCACACACCCTTACGGAACCCTGTATAAAGATACTTAGTTACAGTTTCCAAAGGTATTTTAAGGTAAGGAGTTTGGTACAAGCTTTTATCTACCAAGCCTTGGCAAAACTCCTGACGATGTTCAAGGGTACCACTACGCAAAATGATTATTCTTTCATCATTCCATTTAATGGTAGTTTTTGTTCCTTCAAGACCAGTCAAAGCGCTTTCTTCATAAAAAGCATAATTGGTGCCGTTCTTTTCAGCCATACGTCCCACACAAATTTGTTCCGTGGACTGGGGCTTGCCTTTTTCATCTTTAACAGTACTGATGATGCGTATCTTTACAGGTTTCATTACTTTCTCCGTAAACACGTTTAGAGCCTGCCCCATCACTACTCAAAAAAGGTTGTTTCATTAAAGGGGTACAAGCTCTTACAAGATTTTGTTTTAATTTCTAAGGGTGAAAATCAAAACATCCATATCCTACAACATTATATAACAGGCAAAAAAAGCCGTCAAGAAATCTCCGAACCAGCTTAACGATAATTATGTATACTTTATTGTAAGTATATTAGCACTTGTAAAGTTTATGTTATTTTGTGTATAATATCTGTATCTATACATATCTTTGGAGGGGTATTTATGAATATAGTTGAAGTTGGTGTATTTATAGTCTACTTAGCAGGCTTGCTAGGTGTAGGCATTTGGTTCTTTTTGAAAGATAAAGATGGTAGCGAAAAAGGTTACTTCCTCGGTGGCAGACAAATGGGTCCATGGGTTGCAGCGCTTTCTGCTGGTGCTTCTGATATGAGTGCGTGGGTTTTGATGGGCTTGCCCACTTCTGTTTACGCTCTTGGTCTTGGTCAAATGTGGATTGCCGTTGGCTTGGCATTGGGTTATACCCTCAGCTGGGTATACCAAGCTCCCCGTCTGCGCAGCTTCTCCATCGTGGCAAATGACTCCATCACCATTCCCGAATATTTAACTCATCGCTTCTTATCCAAATCCCGCGCATTGCAAATCGTTTGCGCAATCGTATTCTTGGTAGCTTATACCATCTATTCCGCTTCCAGTATTAAAGCTTGCGGCACTTTGTTCAACACCGTAACCGGTCTTGATGCAGGCTTAGCAATGTACTTGGCAGCATTCATCATCATTGCAATTACTTTCCTCGGCGGTTTCAGTGCAGTTTGCTGGACTGACTTCCTGCAAGCACTCCTTATTTTCGGTGCAATGCTCATCGCTCCGCTTTTTGCTTACGCATTTGTAGATGCAGGCAAAGCTGCAGCTATTCCCGCTGAATTCTGGAACCCCGTTTCCAACTGGAAAGACATCGTTTCTGGTCTTGGTTGGGGTCTTGGCTACTTTGGTATGCCTCACATCATTGTACGCTTCATGTCCTTGGACAAACAAAGTAACATGAAAAAATCTACCGTTATCGCAGTTTCCTGGACTACTTCCGTAGTATTGTTCGCAGGCGTTATCGGTGTTGTAGGTCGTATGTTCTTAGGTTTTGACGAAACCATCAACAGCAACTCCTTGGTATTCATCACTATGGTTCGCACCATCTTCCCTGCTCTCTTGTCCGGCTTACTGCTTTCCGCAGTTTTGGCAGCTTCCATGAGTACTGCAGATAGCCAACTTTTGGCAGCAGCTTCTTCCTTCGCCAGCGACGTTTACAAGCCCATCGTTCGCAGCAACAAAGCTTCCGATAACGAAATGCTTTGGGTTGGCCGTATAGTTGTAATGGCAATTTCCATCATCTCCGTATTCATCGCAGCAAGTCCTAACTCCGGTTCCATCATGAGCTTGGTAGCAAACGCTTGGGGCGTATTCGGTGCAGCATTCGGTCCTGCAATTATGCTCAGCTTGTTCTGGAAACGCTTTAACTACATAGGCGCATTGGTTGGTATCGTTGTAGGTGCA
This sequence comes from Phascolarctobacterium sp., assembly GCA_017457085.1. Lineage (GTDB taxonomy): Bacteria > Bacillota > Negativicutes > Acidaminococcales > Acidaminococcaceae > JAHHUH01. The sequence continues at coordinate 18,921 of JAFTID010000035.1, read as the reverse complement.
GTTATTGACATCTACTGGTTCACCTACTTGGCAGACCTTGGCATTTACGAAATTATCCCCGGCTTCTTCGCAAGCTTGGCAGCAGCAGTAATCGCTACTCTGTGCAGCCCCGCTCCTTCCAAAGAAGTTGAAGAACTTTTCGACAAAGCAGTTAACTTCCAAGACTAATAAAAAACTAAATCTACACGAAAGAGGTCGTGACAAAACTAGCCTCTGAGAATTAAAAGAAGTGGAATTGAGATGTTTTCATACATTCTCAATTCCACTTCTTCGTATTTCTACCCAATTTTCAAGCCTTGGCTTGCTATTTTTCTCATGTTTACCGCCATTAACGCAATGGCTATCTCGTTGCGAACCTTTCCTCAAGGAGCTTGTCGTAGGTGGAAGGCGATGTCATTTTCCTGTAATTTTATTTCTAAATTCATAGGCAGAACAAGCTGATTTATGTTATAACCTTTAAACATATAAGGACACTTCTTTCTCTCAAGATTTTTCGTGGATGTCAAATCTTGATTGTTTATTTGGTTGGGGTGTTCTTATATTATTTTACTACAAAAATAGAAAAGGCAGACGAATTATTAGTGCAATACTAATTTTCGTCTGCATTTTTCAGTTCTTATCCAGAGGTTTTGTCCCAACCTCTTAAATTTTCTATGAACTTTTATCCTAAACCATTACATCTTGCCAAATCGTCGTAGACTAAAACTGCCAGCTTCTCAATCAGCTCTGTGTGTCCTGCAAAAATTTCAGTAGCACCCAAAACTTCCTGCAAGCGAGCTTTATTGCTCATCATGCAACAACAAGGAAGCATGATTTCGCCAATAAGAAAGCCTGCGCTACGCAACTGCATTTCATCAGCAAGCAAGCTGCCGTCTCGCACCTTACCTGCAAAAACTGTCAGTCGTCTATCAATGGCAAGTGCCAATTGTTTTTCCAAGACGCCCATCTTAGCGCATGTTTTCGATAAAGTCTTCGAATGTATTGATTACAACGTAGTGACCGGTTACTTTCAAGTCGCGGAGTACGGTGCCATAGGATTCGTACCATTCAGCAGCCAAGTCCATTTTCAAACCGTCTTTTTCGTATTCTTCCATCATTTTAACGATGAATTTGTTTACTTCGCCGGTTTCTTTGTTAACGTTCAAGGGAATGATGCGTTCTTCCGGTTCGTATTTTTCAACTACAACGCTCCAACCACCAGGAATAGGCGGCAAACGTTTAGCTTTAATGTAGTAACCTTCAGGAGAGAAGCCTACATAAGCATCCATTTTATTGTACAATTTAGCTTTTTGCAGAGGGAAGCCATTAGCGTTACCCCATTTAACGATTTCATCGCAAACTTCATTTTTCTGAACTACACTGGTAAAAGTAGTTTCAGCCAAAACTTCGGACATTTTTCATTCCTCCTTAAAACTTTCATTAGGTTTATTTTACTCTAACGTCGCCACAAATTCAATAAAAAGCTACACTTTTATTTACCACACAATATCAATCGTGTTACAATAGAATTACCAATTTCTAAAGAAAGGAGCCTGCTCATGTTTGCTCAGATAAAAGAAGACTTGAATGCCATTATGCTGCGTGACCCTGCCGCTAAATCTAGGTTGGAGGCAGCACTGTGTTATCCGGGTTTGCATGCCATTTGGCTCCATCGCATAGCCCATCATTTTTACAAAAAGGGTTGGGTAGTTTTCCCCCGTTTGGTTAACACCTTCTCCCGCTTTTTGACCGGAATTGATATTCACCCTGGTGCAACTCTTGGCCCTGGTCTTTTTATTGACCACGGCATGGGACTTGTTATTGGCGAAACTGCCGAGCTTGGCAGTAACGTTACCCTTTACCAAGGTGTTACCCTTGGTGGTACTGGTAAGGAAAAAGGCAAACGCCACCCTACCATTGGCAATAACGTGGTAATTTCCAGTGGTGCCAAGGTTTTAGGTTCCTTCAAGGTTGGCGACAATTCCAAGATTGGTAGTGGTAGTGTCGTTCTCCACGAGGTTCCTCCTAATTCCGTAGTAGTAGGTGTTCCCGGACGTATAGTTGCCCTTGATGGTGTGCGTGTTCGTCCTGATGATATTGAAAGCGCCATTGACCTTGACCACGACGTGCTTCCTGACCCGGTTGCTGAATACGAAGAACGTTTGGCACGCCACATGGAAGAAATCAATAAACGTCTCAAGGAACTGGAAGCCTCCATATATGTAAACAATCACCATCCCAGAGACAATGACTGATAAAATTTTATAAGAGCAAGTAAAACTCCCCACTCACGCTTGTGAATGGGGAGTTTTTATGTGCATTTTACATTACGAGATAAGTAATTGTGCTGAGGATTTATTTATCTTGTTTAAGAGCATTGTACGCTTCTTTGAGCAACAGTAATGTCAAAACTAACAGTACTACGTCAAAGCAGAATACTACCATATTAGTTTTGGGATTGAGCAGCATTTGTACCAATGCCACGATGGTGGTAATGAGCATGAAGCCCATGGGATACATAATGAAAGCAGCGCTCTTTTTGAGAGCACGGATAACCCAAACGCCCAAAGCCATAAGACCGATAGCAGCAACCAATTGGTTAGAAGCACCGAAGATGGGCCAGATAAGAGTCCAAGCGGGAACGTTGCCAGCTTTGTAGAAGATAAGTGCCAACGCTACGCCTACGGAAATACCAGTTGCCAAGTATTTGTTCAGGCTCATACCGGTAAATTCTTGCAATTGGTAACGTGCAAGACGGGTAGCAGTATCAAGAGAAGTTAAAATAAAGGAGTTCAATGCCAACAACCCGATAGCAGTACCCAAACGCGGGGAAATGCCAATCAAGGTTGCAAATTGACCTAAGCCGTGACCATAAACAACAGTGGGACCTCCTTTAAGCATTTCGCCACTCATCATGATGGTCCCCAGTGCAATTACGCCAACAACGCCTTCCAGAAGCATTGCGCCGTAGCCTACGGGAACAGCGTCAGTTTCGCGAGTCAATTGTTTGGAAGTGGTACCGGAAGCAACCAAGGAGTGGAAGCCGGAGATTGCACCACAGGCAACGGTAATGAACAGCAAGGGCCACAGGTAATCGCCACTAGCAGTTACAAAACCTTTGAAAGCCGGCAATTTTACTTCGTAGCTCGCGCCGCCAAAAATCATACCTACGCCACCCAGGAATACGCTGAAGTACAGCATATAGGATGCCAAGTAGTCACGAGGTTGGAGCAGTAACCAAACGGGAAGAATGGAAGCTGCGAAGATATAACCAATCAAAAGGACACGCCAGAAAGCAACATCAGCAGCAAAGGTGCTTTGCACCCAAGCGCTATCCAAGCCAAACACCAAGGAGCCAAACAGAATGGGCAGCATAACAACGGTACTTACTTTTAAAGAGATACCAAAACGATAAATTGCTACACCAAATACCATTGCCATAAAAATATACAAGGTTGCAGTGAATGCAACAGCCGGGTCAGCCGCGAAGGTTTGCGCTGCCAATTCCAAGAATACAGCAACAACCAAGGTCAAGCTCAGCCAGGTAAATGCCAAGAACAATTTTTGACCACGAGCGCCAATCCATTGACGAACAACTTCGCCGATGGACAAACCTTTATGACGAATGGAAGCAACCAGTGCGCCCATATCATGTACGCCACCAAAGAAAATACAACCAACAATAATCCAGCAGAAAGTAGGCAGCCAGCCCAGCATTGCAGCTGCGGCAATAGGACCAACTACAGGACCAGCACCTGCAATAGAAGCAAAGTGGTGACCCATAAGCACTGCGGGATGGGCAGGGCAGTAGTCGATGTTATCCTGCAATTCTTTTGCAGGAGTAGTACGGTCAGGATCCAAGCCATAGTAACGGCTTTGAAATCCGCCATAGAATTTGTATGCCAAGGCAAAGCATACGATAGTGATTACGAATAAGGTTAATAACATTTAATTCCCTTCCTTCATATATTTTTGCCTTCGTTGAGTAATGCACGTTGCTCAACCAAAAAAATCAAATCCTCAAAACGCTTAACCTTGTCTCCCCCCCTATAATGTAAAATTTCAAGCCAACCTTTAATGCCCCACCAGTAGGACTTCACTACCTCGTCAGAAAACTCGCTGTCTAAAAGAAGGAAGCGATGCTTCATCACGTCTTCTTTAGGCTGCCAATTTTCTTTGAGCCAGTTTTCCGAAACTCTACCGTTGTGCTTAAAAATTATAAAATCATCTGCAGAATAGCGACCAATCTCACCCGCAAGGCAGTCTTTGACAAAATCAGTATGGCGATGCCAGCCTTTCATGCCTCCACTCTGCCACGGAACAAAACCGTAATCTTGCAGTAATTCTTCCCACTTATTCAAAGTAGCCTCCATTATAAATGTTCTTCCTGCCACTCACCTAACTGCGCCGTAAAGGAATCCCACAGTTCCGGCAAGCTAGCCAAGGCAGCTTCCGCCTTAGCACGTTCCCAACCACAGAACATGGCACCCTCATATTGCAGTGCCGCATCCTCAGGATACTGCTTCAAGATTTCGCTGATGAGCATATCGTTAACGTAGTCATCGTGCAAAAAGCCAAGCATATCCTGCAAAGATTTCATGCATCTTCGCAAACTGACGGAAGAAGCAATTTCAGGCACGCCCTGCAAGGAATAACGGAAGCGTTTCACCTTGATGCGCACCTTGTGTAATTGTTCCATATCAGAAAAATCTGGATACTTATCCTTCAATGTCATAAGCTTATCACACCAGCACCCCAGTCGCAAGCGAATAAACGCTTTTAAACGTACGTCTGCTAAATTTTCTGGAAGCTTGGCAGTGTGCAAGGTCAAAAGCATCTCTGCCAATTGCAAGGTTAAAGTGTTCAGCTTACTTACGTTCAGAACTTTTTTAGAAGCTTTGGCCCGCAAATCCTGCAAAATCTTTTCTAAACGGGAAACTTCTTCTACATTTTCTTCCTCACGTTGTCCGTGCCTAATCTTCATACAGGTTAAGAGCGCTACATCATACTCACGGGCATCACCCAAGCTATTCGCCCAACCCTTAATGAGCATTTTATACTGCTCAAAGGTAGTCATAGGCAGAAGTTCCTTGAAAAAGGTTAAGCTGGAACGCAAACGTCTTAGTTTCACACGCAATTGACGTACTAAATTACGTTCATTGGTACTGGTAAGTAAATCTCCCCACGCCTTACTGGTAGCGTAAATATGCCAAGGCAAATGACAATACAGAGCAGTAGCAATGGTAGCCTCGTCATAATGCGCCATATCTAGCATATTGGAACGTCCACGTAACTGCTTCGCACGTAAAACTAAATCCGGCTCATCAAGCACGAATTTAATTTTACTTCCCAGTAATTTTTGCAGCAGCTTGCGCACTTCTTCCACAGCTTCTTCCTCATATTGAATGATTACTTCATTTAAAGGTTGCAAGCTGTCGCAAATCATCATTACGCCGCTGATGCAGGTTACCTTGTAGCCCACATCGTTGACAGGGCTGAATCTTGTGCGTTTGTACTTGAGCAAATCATTATTGGTAAGATACTTTTCTTTTATTTTGGTTTTTATGTTAGCTGGTAGCAAAAGTTTTTGCACCACAGTCACAAGCTGACCTTTGTTTTTCAAAGCCAGCCCGTGTAAACAAATTTTATATTTCATTCTAGCCTCTAAATTATTTAGCCTTTACTTGGGCAGGCATGGGTTTACCCTCCAAAGCAGCCAAAATATTATCAACGGTTAAGAGTGCCATGGCATCTCTAGTTTCCGTAGTTGCAGAAGCAATGTGGGGAGTAACGGTTACGTTGGGCAAGCTAAGCAGCTTGTGGTCTCCCGGCAAAGGTTCCGGATCAGTAACGTCCATGGCAGCATAAGCAAGCTTACCACTAACCAGCGCATTGTACATTGCCTCAGTATCGATAACAGCGCCACGGGAAATGTTTACCAAACGTGCGCCGTCCTTCATTTTTGCAAAAGTTTCTTCATTAAACATACCCTTGGTAGAAGGGTTCAAGGTTACGGCGATAACTATGAAATCTGCTTGCGCCAAAAGTTCGTCAAAGGTAACGTAGGTTGCACCCAGCTTTTCATCATCTGCACGACGATTACGGTTGTGATAAATAATCTTCATTTTGCTAGCTTTGGCACGCTCCGCAATGGCGCTGCCAATATCGCCCATACCAACAACGCCCAAAGTTTTGTGCGCTAAATCGGTTGCCAAGCCAAAGGGTTTATTTTCTCCCCATTTGCCACTCTTAACGTGTGCATTAGCGTGTACAATTTTACGAGCGCTGTCTAAAATCAAAGCATAAGCCAAATCAGCAACAGCATCTACCAATACGCCCGGAGTGTTGCCAACAGGAATATTACGAGCAGTGCAGGCAGCAATATCAATATTGTCATAACCAACGGCAGCTTGCGCAATTACTTTCAGATTGGGAGCCTTCGCCAAAAGTTCCTCGTTAATTTTAATATTACCAGTGGAGAAAAGGGCATCTGCCTTTGCCAGCCATTCATCGAACTGTTCAGCAGGAACCCTGCCACCCTTTTGCCAGCCCAAAAGATTTACGGTTTCATTCAGTTTTTCAAAAGCAACGTCACGCATTTTACCACTAGCTACGACGGTGTATTTTTTCAAGTCAGTCATAAATTATCACCTCAAACCATAAAAATTTGTTTCACCAAGAGAATAGCCAAGGCGATGCCTGCGCACATCTTCCCAATCAACGCCAAAAACCTCATCTTGGCAGTCTCCCACGCCAAATTCCAAGCATCCTGTCGCATACCGCTATGCAAGTATTCATACAGAAAGGCTGCGACGAAGGCGCCCATCAAACCGCCAATGAAGGAACCTAAAATCGGAAAAATGCCTGTGCCAATCATGGTACCGATGAAACCACCTACACCAATGACAAACACAGCGAACCAAGAAACCTTATTCCTCTTGATTCCAAACAAAGACACGCAAAATTCCCAGCTTTCCCCCAATACGTAAATCAGTATCATAGCTGACAATAAGCGTGAGTTAAAATACATAGCTTCATCATAAAAAGCAAACCCCAAACTGGTCAACATCATTAAACTGTTACCAGGCAAATCGAAAACAGTAAGCAGTGGTCCCAATACCACAATGATACCTGCCACAAGCCAATCTAAAAAAAGATGCATAAGCTACCTCCTAGGGTTTGTATTAGAATTATTATAACATATAAAATAATCTCCTCATTTAATTATATTGAAAAATATGTAAACTCATTGTTTTAGACATACTAAGATGATAGAATATAAACACAAATTAGGAAATTGGAGGATTTTATGGAAGAATTTTTAACTCTTTTGAAGCCTTGGCAAAGCTCCATTCTTGCTCTCCTTGGGTTCACAATTGTTCGCTATCTTTATAAGAAAGTTATTCTGAACATTTTAAGAAAGGCGACTGAGCTTAGTCCCTTTTCTTACGACGAAGATATTTTAGATGCCTTTGAGCATCCTATTAACGTAATGCTCTTCATCGGCGGTATTTACAGTGCCATCAACTTGGCACCTATCTCCACCGATTACTGGGCAGCCTTTTTAGACAGAGTTTTGCGTAGCGCCATCGTGCTGTGCTTCTTCTGGGGCTGCTACAATATGAGCGATACTACCCATGGTGTTTTACTGAAGGTTTTGGAACGGGCAGGCATTCGTTCTGAAGAAGCTGTTTCCAATATTTTCTCTACAATTTTGCGCTTGTTAATCGTTATTCTGTGCTTCGTAACTGTTGCCAAAGAATGGAACTACGATATCAGCGGTTTTGTTGCATCCTTGGGCATTGGTTCCTTGGCAGTAGCTTTTGCGGCAAAAGATGCCCTTGCTAATGTTTTTGGTAGCCTCGTAATCATTTTGGATAAACCCTTCCAAGTTGGCGAATGGGTATTGGCAAACGGCTATGAAGGCATCGTAGAAAAAGTTACCTTCCGTAGCACCTGCCTGCGTACCTTCCCCCACGAGCTGGTTTATATCCCTAACTCCCTACTGAGCAACACTCCCATCATTAACTATAGCCGTCGCGAAAAACGTCGCATCGACTTTCTCTTGGGTTTGACCTATGGCACCACCCACGACCAAATGCTGGAAGTAATCCAAAAAATTCAAGCTTACTTGGAAGCACAAGAAGACCTGCACACCGATGACGTGCGTGTACACTTCTTCCAATATGGCGCAAGCAGTTTGGATATTCGCGTAACCTGCCACGCTAAAACTGGTGAAAGTTTAAGATACCTAGACATCGTGCAACGCATCAACCTTGATTTAATGAAAATTATGGAACAAGTTGGCGTAAGCTGCGCATTCCCCAGCACGAGCATTTATTTTGAAACTCCGTTGAAAAACGAGCTTATCAACACAAAAGATTTATTCACTCCTGAACAAAAAGTTTAGAAAGGAAGATGACTATGGCATTAGAAATTAACAAAAGCAACTTCAGCGCAGAAGTTTTAGAAGCAAAAGAAACTGTTCTGGCAGATTTCTGGGCACCTTGGTGCGGTCCCTGCCGTATGCAAGCACCCGTCTTAGACAAATTCGCAGAAGCAAATCCTGATATAAAGGTTGTTAAAATCAACGTAGACGATAACCAAGAACTGGCAATGCAATTTAAAATTACCAGCATTCCTTCCTTGATTGTTTTCAAAAACGGCAAAGCAGTTAACTGCGCAGTTGGTTTGCAATCTAAAGGTGCCTTAGAAGACTTGGTAAGATAATATGTAGAAACTTGAGGCTCCCAGCTTTTTAGCTGGGAGCTTTTTTATTTGCTAACATACATACCATTACGAACATTACCTTTTACTAAATTGTGAATTTTAATTTTCAGTTAATACAAAAAATTGTGAATTTTTCCGTGTACATTGACTTTCCAGTATTTAGAAGAATATAATAACCACGAAAAATCTATGTGTAAAATCCCGAACGTTTATCCCTGCGACAAAGGTTTCTTGTTCGCAGAAAAATTCGTTTCGGAAAGCTTATAAATACAGGAAGGTGATAACATGAAAGTAACTGAAAAAGATGTTAAGTATATCGCTCAGCTTTCCCGCTTGGCAGTACCCCAAGCTGAGCTGGAAATCTTTACTGAGCAATTCAACCAAATCTTAAATTACGCTGAGATTATGAAAAAAATTGATACAACGGGCATTGAGCCTACTCCCTACGTTTTACCTATCAGCAACGCCTTCCGCGAAGACATTGTTAAACCGGGCGTAAGTCACGAAGCTGCCTTGCAGAATGCTCCTGCCGTGGAAAAAGACGGTTTCAAAGTACCGCGCGTTATTGAATAACAAGGAGGCTCCCGCCGTGAAATTATATGAACTTACAGCTCACGAGCTACACAAAAAGCTCGTCAAAAAAGAAATCAGTTCCGTTGAACTGACCAATGCTCTTTATAAACGCATTTATGAAGTTGAAGATAAAGTAAACGCTTACGTTACCTTGGACAAGGAAGTTGCCTTGGTGCAAGCCGCTAAGGTTGACAAGAAGCTTGCCGCAGGCGAAGCAATTCCCACCCTAGCAGGCATTCCTGGTGCAATTAAAGATAATATTTCTACCCTTGGCTTGCGCACCACCTGCTCCTCGAAAATACTGAGCAACTTTGTTCCCATTTACGATGCCCACGTAATTAAGAAACTCCGCACTGACGAAACTATTTTTCTTGGCAAAACAAATATGGACGAATTCGCCATGGGTTCCACTACGGAAAGCTCCTTCTTCGGAGCAACACGCAACCCTTGGAACTTGAACAGAGTTCCCGGTGGTTCCTCCGGAGGTAGCGCTGCAGCCATTGCCGCAGGCGAAGCTATTTGGACTTTAGGCTCTGATACGGGCGGTTCCATTCGCCAACCTGCTGCTTTTAATGGTTGCGTTGGCATTAAACCAACCTACGGACGTGTTTCCCGTTTCGGTTGCGTAGCCTTCGCTTCCTCCCTTGACCAAATCGGTCCCATTACCAAAGACGTTACCGATGCCGCCATCGTTCTCAATACCATCTGCGGTAAAGATGAACAAGATGCTACTTCTTTAAATGTAGAAGTGCCTGATTTCACCAAAGCCTTAGTACCGGACGTTAAAGGCTTGCGCATCGGCTTGCCCAAGGAATATTTTGGCGCAGGCATTGACCAAAAAGTGAAAGCCGAAATCGAAAAGGCAGTAAAGAAATATCAAGAACTGGGTGCCGAAATCGTGGAGATTAGCCTTCCCCACACTGAATACGCAGTAATTACCTACTACATAATCGCTCCTGCAGAAGCTTCTGCCAACTTGGCACGCTTTGACGGTGTACGCTATGGTTACCGCAATATGGAAGCTACTTCTACTCCGGAAATGGTTACTCTGAGCCGTACCGAAGGCTTTGGTGCAGAAGTACGCCGTCGCATTATGCTTGGCACCTACGTTTTAAGCAGTGGCTACTACGATGCTTATTACAACAAGGCAATGCAAATCCGTACACTTATCCGTCGCGACTTTGAAGAAGCCTTCCAAAAATGTGATGTTATCTTAACTCCCACTTCTCCCGTTGTGGCTTATCCCCTTGACGGAAAAATGGACCCGCTACAAATTTATATGCTTGACGTAACTACCATTCCTGTAAATATGGCAGGCTTGCCGGGTATTTCCATTCCCTGTGGCTTCGCAGACGGAATGCCTGTGGGTATGCAACTAATCGGCAAAATCTTAGACGAAGCAACCATTTTGCGTGCAGCTTACACCTTTGAACAAGCTACTGAATACCACAAAGTCTTCGCTCCTTTGGGAGGTAACAACAAATGACTAAATATATTACCGTAATCGGCTTGGAAGTTCACGCCGAACTGAAAACTAAATCTAAAGCCTTCTGCTCCTGCTCCACGGAATTTGGTGGTGTACCCAACACTCACGTATGCCCAGTTTGTCTTGGCATGCCCGGTGCCTTGCCTTCTTTAAACAAACAGGTCGTTGAATTCGCTATTCGTGCAGGCTTGGCTTTGAACTGTGAAATTAAAGTCTTCAATAAATTTGACCGCAAAAACTATTTTTACCCAGACCTTTCCAAAAATTATCAAATCTCTCAATACGACAAGCCCATCTGCAAGCATGGTCATATTGATATTAATCTTGACGGCAGTGAAAAACGCATTGGGATTACCCGCATTCACATGGAGGAAGATGCAGGTAAGCTAGTGCACAACGGAGCAACTATCAGCAGTTCCAGTTCGTCTTCTGTTGACTACAATCGTGCAGGCGTACCGCTAATTGAAATTGTTTCCGAGCCTGACATGCGTAGTGCGGAAGAAGCGCGTGCTTATCTGGAAAATCTGAAAGCAATTTTAGAATACATCGACGTTTGCGACTGTAAGATGCAAGAAGGTAGTCTTCGTTGCGATGCCAACATTTCTATAATGCCGGAAGGTGCCACAAAATTTGGCACCCGTGCTGAAATCAAGAATCTGAACTCCTTCCGTGCTTTGGTGCGCGCCATTGACTACGAAGTGGAACGTCAGAAAGCAGTGCTAGAAAAAGGCGAAGAAGTTGTCCAAGAAACTCGCACTTGGGACGATACAGCAGGCGTAACTAAGTCCATGCGTTCCAAGGAAGAAGCACACGATTACCGTTACTTTGCTGAGCCTGACCTGCTCCCCGTGGAATTAGACGAAGCTTGGATTGAACGGGTGCGTGCAGAATTGCCGGAGCTTCCTGCCCAACGACAAGCACGTCTGATGCAAGACTTTGGCTTGCCCAAATACGATGCTTCCATTATCGTTGCCACCAAAGCCATGGCAGAATACTTCGACGAAGCAGTAAAAACCACCCAAGATGCCAAGGGTATTGCCAACTGGCTCTTAGGTGACGTCTCCGCTTATCTGAACAACGAGGGCATAACTATTTCTGAATTTAATGTTACCCCTGCGCACTTGGCAGAGCTTGTCAACTTGACAAAAGAGGGCGTACTTTCTAGCAAACTTGCTAAAAAAGTCTTTGCTGAAATGCTCAAAGCAGATAAAGCACCCAAAACTTTCGTCAAAGAACTTGGCTTAGAGCAAGTTAGCGACGAAAGCGCAATTATAAAACTGGTTGAAGAAACTCTTGCAGAAAATCCCCAATCCGTCGCAGATTTCAAGGCTGGCAAAGAACGTGCCATTGGCTTCCTCGTTGGACAAATCATGAAAAAATCTAAAGGCAAAGCAAATCCTGAAATTGTGCAAAAATTACTGAGAGAAGCTTTGGGGTAAGCTTGCTAAACCTATTGCTATCATTTAAATATTTAATTGAAATTTATACAAAAAAGCCTGTGCTAAAAAGCACAGGCTTTAATTTTTAATGGTGATCCCGGCCAGAGTCGAACTGGCGACCTACTGCTTAGGAGGCAGTTGGAGTATATTTTTACCCCTATATGAAAACACCTCTAAATCAGCTCTGGGACTGGAGTTTCAGGTTTTTTGCTCCTATTTGAAAAGTGCAACAAAAAGTCCTAAAACCACCTTTTGGGACACTATTTTCACAGAAAGTTGCACGAAAAGTTGCACGCGATTTTCACGAAAATGTACAGTACGCAAGCAACTTTAATGAGTTCCTCAGCTAATACTTTCACAGACCAACCAACTTATCTAAATATCATTATGTTATTTAATTTTTCATATCAATTTATCGCCAAAATTCTTGATGACTTCTTCGCTATCCCTACCAGAAATAGTTTTTCCCATTGCCTTTTCGATAGCATCAAGTAGCTTCTTAGCTCTAAATATAATATGTCCGTCAAAATTATCAGTTCTACAGAATCCAACATCAAGCCAGTGAGTTTCTAAATATTCATTAAGCACATCACTTTTTACTTTACCTTTGGTTTCTATTTTTTCAATATACTTACTAGGTGCTACACCACCAATTTCTCTATTTGTTCTATATGTGATAGGTGTTTTATTTACAACAGAATTCCATTTGTCTTCTGAATACTTCATTTTTTCACAATATGCTTTTGGGAAAACATGATGTATATCTATATTTTCAGCTTTATACAGGACAAAATCCATTTCACTACCACTTATAAAATCCTTACAATGATTTTTCAAAATCAATGCCATAACACCTTTGTATGCAGCACTTTGTCTAGTTTTCAAAGAAAGCAGTCTTGTAGGGTTAAAATATGCATCTTGAATCGTTTTAGGTATCGCCTCCAGATCATCAATCCAATCCATCACACCAATAACATCACTGACATATCTAGTTTCACTCGCACTACCATACAATTCACCAAATACCCCACACCAATACCACTGCTTAACCATATCTTTATTTGTTGTGATATCAATTCTTTTATCAAGAAGTGTACATATTACTGCTAAAGGAATAAGCTGTGATGAATAAGGTAAATCATGGCTCACAAATATCCTTTCCTCCTGCAGCAGCTTTTCGGCTTTCACAAAGCCTTCACTCAAAGCTTTCTCATTAGCTCTAAAGTCTGCGAGAGTAAGATTTAATATGTCTTTCTTCTTACAGCTTACAGTTCCACCCTTGTTATAAGAGGACAACAATGTACAAGCGGCTAAAAAATCAGTTGCAGTAACAACACTTAGAATATCCCCTGTAAAATATTTCTCTTTACGATCTTCCCAATCTTTTCGTAAATCAAAATCTTCCATAGCAAAGATTGCTGTTATGAGTTCGAAAACAGTGAGTGATACACCACCTGTATTAACATTTTCGAAAACTTGGCATACAGCTTCTTTGGCTATATCTTTTTCTAATAAAATAACTGGCATCATATACTGCATAGTCTTCATTACAATGCTATTATTGAACTTAATATATTCCTCAATAATATCTTTATCGTATTTGTGATATGCATAATAATCATTTTGCCAATACTGCGCTTTGACATTATCTAAAATAATGTTTAGTGGAAACATCTTTTTCTCAAATTCTTTCTCACGATCAGAAAGGTCAAGTTCAACAGTTCTTCCGAAATTTGATGTTACAACTTTATCTTCAGGAATTGAAATTATTGCATCTATTCTATCAGTTCTAGGATCCAAAGCCTTCTCAATATCAATGTAATAAAACCTCTTAATATCTTTTCCCTTATCAGTTCTAGTTGCAACAGGCTTATCACTATAAAGAGCAGAATATATAGAAGTTAATCTTTGTTGTCCATCGAGAATCAATTCTTCAGGAGTTACAGTCGATATAGGAGCGCCCTCAATCACTCTGTATTTAAAGCGAAGATTCTTACTCCCATATTCTAAAAACATTGCAGCACCAACAGGATAGTTGTTTGTAATGCTTGCAATTAATGCTTTAATACGATTATCATCCCAAACCCAACCTCTTTGGAATTCAGGTAATTGCGCTTTACCTTCATGCACAGATTTCATTAAATCAGTGATTTGCCTGTCATTTGTTTTCATTTCAAATTCCTCCCGTTAACCCGTTCCCATCAAAATCACAACATAATAATACAAGTAGTCTTAAAGTATACTAATATATTCTACTTATAGTTTTAAATACCTTTCATTGCTTGGCTTTCTTTAGCAATCAGTATTTCAAATCGTATTTATCTATGTCATGAACATATATTATATATAAGTATAGAGAAATGCCATCAACAACGGGTATTTATAAATTCCTATATAACTATCAAAAGGTAGCCATGCTATTAAGTATGGCTACCTTTATTATTTTTCAAGGAGGTAGTTACTATGTGTAATTATACTGTCAATTCCATAACTTTTAGTTCTCGTAACATTAAGCTGCTTAGAGAACTGCATAAGAAAGTCCTTAGCTGCTATGACGATGCAGTAAAGGGTAAAAATCTCGTTAGGGATCTTCTCAAATCCCATGGCTATCTGCTTCCGTTGGGCGTGAACAATACCGATCATTTTAGCCATTGTGACGAGTTCATCACCAGCAAGAGAGGTGTGCATTATTTCAGTTGTGAAACAACCACCGCTTGGAGCGAAAATATGCTTCCTATCATTAATCTTTTGAAAGAAAAGTACCATAACGAAATCCATCTCAGCTTTTGCTCAGAAGATGGTGGCGATATCTTCATTGTTAAAGACGATACTGGAGTATTTTATCCTGACCGCTATAAAGTTGAATGGCGAATTAATGGTGTTTCCGAATCTGAATACTTCAAGACATATAAGGCTTTATTCACTTATCTTAGAACTAGCTTCCCTAAAGCTTACTTTGGTTATTTCGATACCTTAGACGATATCGAGCGTAGCATTGACCAAATCTATGGTTCTTCTGACAAAGAATATTATTTCTACATTCATAGATTTAAGGAGTACCACAATGAAATGGCTGAATTTATGGCTAAGAAGGAGGTCGCTTAAAAATGGGAGCTACTCAATTCATTTGCCCTAGCAAAGAACGCATAGGAATATCTGAATGCCTAAGTGCTTGTCCTAACGCAATTCGTTGTATGGGTAAGCCTACTCTTGAAGCTGTCGCTAATTCAGTAAAGGATAGAGGTTTGGGTGAAATCTATTCCGTCACAGAACTTATATCTGGGACTAGAGAGGTTTACCTCAAGAAAACTACCGACTATGCCGTAGATCCTCAAGACCAAATCTTTGCCATGCACGGTACTGCTGTCCATTCTATCTGTGAAAAACATTCTTCATCATTCACCTTAACCGAAGTAAGGCTTTCTAACGATATTTACACTGGGCAGATTGATGCCTATGGTGACCTTTTGGGTAATGGTAAAAAGATACTTCTTGATTACAAGGTTACTTCTTCTTTTAAGGCTGCCATGGCTCTTGGCTACTATAAGGTAGATGAACCTACTGGAGAATTCTATAAAACCGGAGCTAAGAAAGGTCAGGAAAAGACTCGTAAGGTAATAAAAACGGGTGGGGTTAGACATATCTTAGAATGGGCTATTCAAGTCAATGCTTACCGAATGCTTTTAGAAGAGCATAACTTCAAGGTAGATGATATGCATATTCAGATGTATGTACGTGACTACTCACTTCGAATCGCAGCTGAAAGGAATGTAGAAAAGCCTATATATCTTATTAAGGTCAATCGTATTAGTGACCATTGGCTTAAACGTTACTTTGCAATCAAGAAACGCAGACTAGAAGAAGCTATGGCTACTGGTGCAATTCCTGCTTTCTGCAGTAAAAGAGAATCCTGGAATGGACGAAAATGTCAGGACTACTGCAATGTATTTGAAGCTTGTAAGGCTTATATGGAACAACAAGACGTTATTCAAAATAATTTAATCAATGCTGCTTAAAGGAGAAGCTATTATGAACAACTATGAAATCATGATTGTCACCAAAATTATTAGTGATGAAGAGCTTAACGCAATCATCGAAAAATCCAAATCCATCATCAATGCTGAAGGCAAGGTTGATAAGGTTGATATCTGGGGCGAAAAAGCTCTTGCTTATGAAATCTTGGGTTCTACTAGAGGCATCTATGCATTAATCACCTATTCCAGTACTTCTAATGCTACTAAAGAACTTGATCGTTATCTGAAAATCAATGAAACTATTCTTCGCCATATGATTGTGCGTAAAGAATGCTAAGGGAGTGTAACTTGATGATGACTAAAAAACAACTTATCCAGGCATTATCTGTTCTGCAAGATGAAGACCAGGTTATGGCTTGCTATAAAGGGAAATACACTTCGGAAATTGATTCTTGCGTTACTGGAGTGAAAATCATTTTCAAGAAGGATTTGCCAAAGGTTATCATTTTGGTGGCTGAAATGGACGATGATGAAGTGTTCAACGCAGCCTAACAACTACTAACTGATAAGCAAAAGGACTATCAAATTGATAGTCCTTTAATTTTTTATATGTGAGGTAAAGTTATGAAAAAAGAAATACCACTATTAACTTCTTCAGATGTAGAACTTAGAGTGGCTCAAATCTACCAAACCAATCAAGGAACTTTTGCAGTATTGCTCGTCTACAAGAATGCTCGTGTTGATATGCGTATTCTCGACGAAGTATTTGGCTCAATGAACTGGACTAGAGACCATAGCACTATTGATGGCAGACTGTTCTGCACAGTTAGCGTGTGGGATGAAGATAAGAAGGAATGGATTTCCAAACAAGACGTAGGTGTACCTAGCAATTCAGAAGCTACTAAGGGTGAAGCCAGTGATGCATTCAAACGTGCTTGCTTTAATTGGGGTATAGGCAGAGAACTTTATACTGCTCCTGATATTCTAATTAAGCTTAATGAAGAAGAGTTCTACCTCGACAAGAATGGAAAGCCTAAGTGCAAGGCTAAGTTTTACGTTGCAGATATGAGCTATGACAAAGAGCAAAACAAGTTTACTACGTTCCTGGTAGTAGATAAGAATGGTGCTGAACGATTCACCGTTAACAAATCCTCTAAAAATACTGACACTATGGTCACTACTCCTAAAGCTTCAGAATCTTTTGAAGTACCATTTACAGGTGGTAACGTATGTAACCAATGCCATGCGACCATTAAATCACAAAAAGTTGTTGATTATGCAGTAAGCAAATATGGAGTCCCCATCTGTTATGAGTGCCAAAAGAAAATGAACGCTGCTTAGGAGGAAATATGATTAAAGTAAAATGTTATAAAGATATCTTAGCTTTAGAAGCTAATAATAGTGTTCCTGATCGCATTATCACTATGCTCAAAGAAGAATTAGTTAGGATTAAGAGCTGGAGCGATGAAGATGGCGAGACTACGCTTGAAACTTTCCATACTGACGACTATGATTATGGTTACATTGCAATTTTTGAAGGAACGGAAACAGACCAAGAAATTGAAGACCTTGGGCTAACTGATGGATTGGAGGCAATACTACCAGAAGTTGCTTACAATTTCTTCATTGATGGGGAAAAATGGACAAAGATAATCGTAATCTATAATGACAGCTATTCAATGAGCGTATGGTTACGCAACACAGATACCTTTGACAGTTACGTGACAAATGATGAGGAAGGTGATACTCCCTCAGAGGAAATATTTTAGAAGCACTGCTCCCTCAACCGTATATCCCCAAAAATAAAATATATATCATCTATTAGTTCCTATAGGGATAAGAATATCCCCGTAGAAAATCTTGAAAGGAGAAACATTAATGCAAGTAATTATGTTGGAACCTGACAAAGCTGCTTACCTCAAAGAAATAGGTAATGATTTAGCTTCAATGCAAGAAGAAGTGGAAGGTTTTCTCGAAATAATTTATCCATTTACGGATCAATACGTTGGTCTTGTTTGCAACGAAGAAGGTAAGCTTAATGGTTTGCCTTTGAATCGAGCTATCCTTGATAAGGACGGTGAAATCATAGACGTGATAGCTGGCAAAGCATTTATTTGTGATTGCTCTGCTGATGAGTTGCAAAGCCTTAATCCTGAACTTACAGAGAAATACTTGAAGATGTTCGAGCATCCTGTAAAATTCATGTTATACAATGGTAAACTTATTACCATCTAATCCTAAAAAAAAGAAAGGGCAACCTTTCTTTTTTTTTTATCATCAATCACACAGGAACACACAAACCTCCCACCCTTTTTGTGCGATCCCCGCACCTGTCCATTGGGACAGGCGTTAAAACGAACAACACCAGAGTGTGAAAACCATTATAGCTTTGACTGTAATACATAATAGTACTGTGAATGTTATGACCGATACTTCCATAATGCTTTCCATTTCTCTGAACATAATATCCCTCCTTAAATTAACTCTCTGTCCGAGATAAGTATTGGTGCGTATAACTGACCTTTTTATTCATTTTCTATGAATACCCATAGGCAAATGAAAAGGGGCAAGGTGTATTTCAACCTCGCCCCTATCGGTCAGTATTCAATTCACCAAATTGGAATTTGTCGTTATCTATACTCATTTGGAACTTCGATATGAAATGTCTCACACAATAACTTCACATCATGTACATCATTTTCATCAAACTCGTATCCGAGATGGAACATTACTTGACTAT
>JAFTID010000034.1 GCA_017457085.1 Phascolarctobacterium sp. | reverse complement strand
TTTTGACAAAGGTGTGACCCCAAAAGTGGTAAAGGTGGCACCCCAAGATTTGACAAAGCGAAACCACAGAAGTGGTATAGCGAAAACTGACCACGAAATCTGACAAAGGGGTGACCCCACCCCAATTTTTGACAGAGTTCTTTTCTTTTTTATAAGCTAATTACTTACATCCAAGAATAATGGTAGCAACGAGAAGTCCGAATCCAATCATTAAAGACAAGGCTTCAAAAACTGTCATGCTAACACCTCCTAGAAAGGAGGAACCGACTATCAAGAATCTCTGTGAATATTATATCACAATACCGAAATAAATACAAACAAATATACGAAAATATGCCATCGTTAAGCGATTAAAAATTAAGGCCCTCGCTCATACGAGCGGGAGCCTTTGTGCTAAAACATATATTAGTAAGTGTTACCAGGGTATGCTTTCAACGCTTCGCCCAAGATGTAAATTGCTTTTTCCAAATCTTCGGATTTGAGAACGTAAGCCAAGCGTGCTTCGTTTACGCCGCGAGCAGGATCATTGTAGAAGCCATTGCCCGGAGCGAACATAACGGTTTCGCCGTCAATGTCGAAGTTTTCCAAAGTCCAGATAGCAAATTTTTCTGCATCGTCAACGGGCAGAGCTACCATTACATAGAATGCGCCTTTGGGATCACTTGCTGCAACGCCGGGGAGTTTTGCCAAAGCGTTAGCAATGGTGTCGCGACGTTTTTTGTATTCTTGGTTAACTTCTTCCAAATAGGTTGCCGGAGTATCATAAAGTGCAGCTGCGCCAACTTGTTCCAAGATGGGGGAGCACAGACGAGCTTGACAGCATTTGATGATTTCTTTGCCGAAAGCTTTGTTTTTGCAGATGATGCAACCAATACGAGCACCGCAAGCGCTGAAGCGTTTGGAAACGGAGTCAATCATGATTACGTGTTGGTCAAGTTCAGGCATGGTGCCGAAGCTGCGATATGCACCGTCATAAACGAATTCGCGATAAACTTCGTCAGCGATAAGAGCGATGTCGTGTTTCAGTACCAAACGAGAAATCATTTCCATTTCTTCTTCGGTATAAACTACGCCAGTGGGGTTACCGGGGTTGGTAAGCAGGATTGCTCTGGTGCGCGGAGTGATGTGCGCTTCGATTTCTTCTTCGCTGGGCAGGTGATAACCGTTTTCTACATTGGTTTGTACAGCGTTGATAACAGCACCGAATTCTTTAGCGAAGGTGGTGTAGTTTGCATAGTAGGGTTCAAAAACCATAATTTCGTCGCCAGGATCGCAAAGTGCCATAGCAGCGAAGATGAGCGCTTCACTACCACCATTGGTGATGAAGATATCTTCCAAATCATAGTTAATGCCTTTTTCAGCATAGTATTTTTGAATTGCTTTAATCAAAACGGTTTCACCTTTGGAATCGCTGTAAGCAATAACTTCTGCTTGATGGTTACGAATTGCTTCCATAAATTGGGACGGAGTAGCGATGTCAGGTTGACCGATGTTTAAATGATAAACTTTTTTGCCTGCTGCCTTTGCCGCGTTTGCATAAGGTGCCAGCTTTCTAATAGGAGATGTAGATAAATTTTGTACGCGTTGAGACAGTTTCATTGTGGATTACCCCTCACATAAATTTTTTCATAAAAGCCTTTTTGGCTACAATAAATATATTATATCTTGAAGAACTTAGATTTGCAAATGTTTTTGAAATTCTAAAAGTAATTCTTTGAAAGTGTAAAGTTTTTAGTGTAAATCCTTCTACAATTGACTTTTACATAGCGTAGGTTTATAATATTTAGGATAGTTTTATATTAAAATTTATATAGAATTCGAGGTTTTTTGAGATGTTGGAAGAAAAATATGCTCCCCATGCCATTGAAGCGAAATGGCAAAAATATTGGGACGAAAACAAATCCTTCAAAGTAGAAATGGATGAAAACAAACCCAAGTCTTATGTACTGGAAATGTTCCCCTATCCTTCCGGTAACTTGCACATGGGTCACGTACGTAACTACTCCATTGGCGACGTACTTTCTCGTTTCCGTACCATGAAAGGCTTCAACGTGTTGCATCCCATGGGCTGGGACTCCTTTGGTATGCCTGCAGAAAATGCTGCAATTAAACATGGCGTAGCTCCGAAAGATTGGACTCTCCAAAACATTGCTAATATGACCGGTCAATTGAAAGCTCTCGGTTTGGCTTATGACTGGGATCGTGAAGTTGCAACCTGCAAAGAAGATTACTACAAATGGACTCAATGGTTCTTTGAACTGTTCTATAAAAAAGGCTTGGCTACCAAGAAAAAATCTGCAGTTAACTGGTGCAACAAATGTAACACCGTACTTGCTAACGAACAAGTTATCGATGGCAAATGCTGGCGTTGCGACAGCGTAGTAGAAAAGAAAGATTTGGAACAATGGTTCTTCAAAATCACTGACTATGCTGACGAACTGCTGAAAGATTTGGACTTGCTGGAAGGCTGGCCTGAACGCGTAAAAACTATGCAACGTAACTGGATTGGTCGCAGTGAAGGTTTGGAAATGAACTTTGACATTCCTGCACTCAACGATAAAGTTGCAGTATATACTACTCGTCCTGACACCTCTTATGGTGTAACCTTCATGGCTTTGGCTGCTGAACATCCGTTGATTGAAAAAATCTGCGAAAACAATCCCAAAGCTGAAGAAATCAAAGCATTCTGCGAAAAAGTTCGCAACCAATCTGATATTGAACGTACTTCCAGTGAATCCGAAAAAGAAGGTATCTTCACTGGCGTACACTGCATCAACCCGTACACTGGCAAAACCGTTGAAATTTGGGTAACCAACTACGTTCTGTACGATTATGGTACTGGCGCAGTTATGGGCGTTCCTACCGGTGACCAACGTGACTGGATGTTTGCAGAAAAATACGGCATCGATAAAATCGTTGTTGTTCAACCTAAAGGCGTAACCTTGAAACTGGAAGAAATGACCTGCGCTTACGAAGAAAAAGAAGGCGAATTGGTTAACTCCGGTGAATTTGACGGTATGGAAATGCACGCTGCAATGGCTGCAATCATGGACAAAGCTGAAGCTGAAGGCTTTGGTAAACGTCGTGTAAACTATCGTCTGCGCGATTGGCTGATCAGCCGTCAACGTTATTGGGGTGCTCCTATTCCTGTAATTTACTGCCCGACCTGCGGCGAAGTTCTCGTTCCTGAAGAAGAACTGCCTGTTCGTTTGCCGGAAGATGTTAAATTCGATGCTGGCGCTAAATCTCCGCTTGCTACTTCTGAAGCTTTCTTGAATTGCACCTGCCCCAAATGCGGTGGCCCTGCAACTCGCGAAACTGATACCATGGACACCTTCCTGTGCTCCTCCTGGTACTACCTGCGCTACACTGACCCGAAAAATGACAAGCTCCCCTTTGCTAAAGAAATCAATGGCTACTGGGGTCCTGTTGACCAATACATTGGCGGTATCGAACACGCTATCCTCCACTTGCTGTATTCCCGCTTCTTCTTGAAAGTATTGCGTGATGCTGGCTTGGTAGATTATCCCGAACCGTTCTCCAACCTTTTGACTCAAGGCATGGTAATTAAAGACGGTGCTAAGATGAGTAAATCCTTGGGCAACGTAGTTTCTCCGGAAGAAATTCTGGAAAAATACGGCGCAGATACTGCTCGTCTCTTCATCCTCTTTGCTGCTCCGCCTGAAAGAGAACTTGACTGGAGCGATCAAGGCGTTGAAGGTTCCTTCCGCTTCTTGAATCGTGTATGGCGTATCATCTACACCTACTTGCCCCAAATCGAACAAAAAGTTACCGCATACGATGTTGCTTCTCTCAACGAAGCAGATAAAGAATTGCGCCGTACCTTGCACAACACCATTAAGAAAGTTACCAGCGATATTGATACCCGTTTCAACTTCAACACCGCAATTTCTTCCTTGATGGAATTGGTAAACGCGCTTTACGCTTACAAAGAAGCTGCTCAAGAAATCAACGCTGGCTTGATTTATGAAGCAACCTCTGCACTGGTTCGCATGCTTGCACCTTTCGTACCGCACATGACTGAAGAATTGTGGCAAGGCGCATTCGCAGCAACTGGCAGCGTACATGCAGAACAATGGCCTGAATATGACGAAGCTGCATTGAAAGTTGATAACGTGGAAATCGTTCTCCAAGTAAATGGCAAGGTTCGTGGTCGTTTGGTAGTTCCTGCGGAAGCAACCGCCGCAGAACTGGAAAAAATTGCTCTGGCAGATGCAAACGTACAAGCACACATTGGTGGCGCTACCGTTCGCAAAGTAATTTGCGTTCCCGGTCGTTTGGTAAATATCGTAGCAAAATAAGTCATCCATAATTAAATATTTACGCAGTTAAGATTTAACTGGATTATTCAAGTCGTATGGGATAACCTAGTGGGTTATTCCGTACGACTTTTATTTTTCTCCGAAAGCGTGATAAGGAATAAAAATATGGATAACTATAAACAAAAGCTATTTTTACTTTGTGCTCTGTTAGTTGGGTGCGTTTTGACGAGCGTAGCAACAGAGTTTTTCACAACGGTATACGAGCCGATCAAAGTACCTGCACCAAAATTTTCAGAGCAACAACCTGCACAAGTGCCTAGATTATTAAAACAGAATACCCAAATTGGAGAACCACAACAAAAAATAATAGAAAGTAAATCAAAAATCTTAGACCTGCATTCAAAAAACACTGATTACAAATCACATATCATAAAACAGCAACAACATAATAACGCTAGTCAAAATTTTAAGAAGCAGTCCCAAAATATGGAGCAAACTTCTGCGATTATCAACATCAACACAGCAACAGTTGCAGAGCTGGACACTTTACCCGGAATTGGTCCTGCCATTGCTAATAGGATTGTGGAGTTTAGAAATCAACAACACTTCACCAAGATTGAGGATATTATGCTCGTCAAAGGTATTGGTAAGAAAAAGTTTGCCAAGCTGCGGGAAAGGATTGCCGTAGAATGAACACTGAAAAAATAAATTATGTTTACGTGGGAATGTTACTTTTTCTTATAGGCTGTTATGGCAGTTTAGAATGGTGGAAGTTGCAGGACTACAAGCATTTTCCTTTGATGATTCTTATTTTGCTGTTAGTGTGCCTAAAGCTGAAAGGTGTTGCTAAATTTTGGAAGTATGTTCTGTGTTTGACGTTTCTGCTTTTGGGAGTATGGACAGGCAGTAATGCGCCAAGCAATCCTGCTAGGCAGTTAGAGCCTTATTTTCAGCAGGAAGTACTTGCTTACGGAAGTATTGCTCCCGAAAGTGTGAAACGCTATCCTTACGGAACCTCTTTCGTTCTGCGGTGTGAACAGGTGCAAATTGAAAAGCCTTTAGAAAATTTAGAAGCAGTTTCTTCGAGCAAAAGGCTCTTTGCAAATTCAGAAGAAAGTTTTTTAAATGGAAAGCTCTTTGCAAATTCAGAAGAAAGCTTTCAAATTCAAAATGCTTTGTCCAATTTGGAAAGAGATGTTGAATTTGAAAAGAGGCATTTCAATTTGGACTACAAGCAAAATCTACGAGTGTTCACGAAAGAAAAAGACCTGCCCCTAACTGGACAGGTGTGGTGCCAAGGGGAGCTACTGCCCTTGAACACCCTGCGTAACCCCGGTGGCTTTGATGGCGAGCGTTGGAATTACCTGCAAGGTTTGGGAGGTCGCTTGCGTAAGGCGAAGGTGGAAGTTGTCGGGACGGAAGCCAGCTTGTTAGATAGGATTACAGTAATTAACTTACATTTACGTGAAAAGATTTTGAGTGTTGCTGGTGGTGAAGCAGGAGCGTTGCTATGTGGAATGCTTTTAGGTGGTAGCACTGGTTTGAGTGACGAGGTGCGTGAAGCTTTTGCCGATAATGGTTTGGCGCACTTGCTTTCTGTTTCGGGAACGCATTTTGCGTTGCTTGCAGGGTTCCTGCTTTTAGTGTTGCACTTTTTGCCTACGAAGGCGCGCAAGCTGTGCGTGTTCCTACTGCTGTGTGCTTACGCAGTTTTGTGCGGAATGAAGCCACCCATAATGCGTGCGTTGTGTATGAGTGTGGTTTTACTTTTTAGTGGAAGCGGTGGTGCACGTGGTAATTTATTGTGTATGGTTGCTTTGGTGTTGTTATGCTTCAGTTCTGCGTGGCTTCTTGATGTGGGCTTTCAGCTTTCCTTCGGGGCGGTGGCGGGGCTAATCTGGCTTTACCCCAATCTTAAAAATTATTTTTGTAATTATTTGCCTGTAATCTTAGGTGAAGCAATGGCGTTGACCTTGGCGGCGCAGCTGGCAATTGTGCCGTTACTGGTTCACTATTTTCATCAGTTACCTTTGATTTCGCTTGTGAGCAATATTTTGCTGGTGCCTGTGTTAGAATTGGCAACACTCCTAGCGATGTTGGGGGTGGTTTTGGATTGTGTGTTACCTGTATTAGAACTGACAAATATCCTTACGATGTTAGGGATAAACTTAGATTTTGTAGTATCCGTTGGTGAAAAGTTTATTGCAATTTCAGCTTGGCTTGTGGAACAGGTCTTGGTGCAGGCAGAATTTTTGGCTCACCTTCCTTTTAGCACAGTAGTTGTTGGCAGCTTGCCTTTGTGGTGCACTGTGTTTTATTACTTTGGCTTGTGCCTTTGGGCGGACGTACCTTGTTTGCAATTTTTGCGTAATCGAGAGCGTAGGGGGTTGCTCTTTTTGTCGGGAGCAATGCTTTTGGGAACGTTATTTTGGAAACAACTTGCACCTGTTCCGTTTACTGCGTACTTTTTAGATGTGGGGCAGGGTGATTGCGCTGTAGTGGTTACGCCTACGCATAAGGTAATCGTCATAGATACAGGTGGGTTGAAGAATTTTGATACTGGTAGCAGGGTGCTGGTGCCATTTTTGCATAGCATGGGTAAGAGTAAGGTAGATGCGTTGCTGTTAAGTCACGGTGACTTAGACCATGCGGGCGGAGCGGGGGCGTTGGCACGCAATATGGAGATTGAACGTATCATTTTGCCGGCAACTGGCGATTTGTCAGAGTCAGAGGAAGCTTTGTTGCGTAATTCTAGTGAAAGTACTGTGGAACGTGCGAGCGTGGGCAGGGAGTACGTTTTCGATGATGTTGTTTTGGAAATTGTAGATGTACCACGTTCTGGGAACATTTCTAGGACAGGTGGTAACAAGGGTAGTACAGTTGCTTCTGTTAAATTTGAACAGTACAGTTTACTTTTCACAGGCGATATAAATTCAGGTAGAGAACGTTTCTTGCGAAGTGTAGGTGAGTATGATGTACTGAAAGTTGCTCATCACGGTTCCAAGCACAGTAGTAGCTTGAAGTTTTTGCAGGAGGTGAACCCCAAAGTGGCAGTCATCTCCGTTGGGGGAGGGAATAGCTACGGGCATCCGCATAAAGAAACCTTGCAGAGATTGGCGAGTGTAGGAAGCAAGGTGCTAAGGACGGATGAGTTGGGAGCAATCAAGCTAGTTTTTGACGATGCAGGGATAAAGTGTTATAGTTATGTATATAATTCGAAGAATTTTTAGGTGCAAATATGATTCTCAAACCCAACGACTTACTAAAAAAACTTCATAAAGCAGAGCCTCTGCCCAACCTATTTATCATTTTGGGAAGCGAAGCCTTCTACCGTTCCCAACTGCTAGCGGCGATTCCGGAATACGTTTTCGCAGGAGTGGACGAGGCTGATCGTGAAATCACCCTTTTCGATAAAGACACAAATCTTAACGAGCTGGAAGCTGTCATTAACAGCTATCCTTTCTTCTGTGGCAAATCCCTAGTTGTTTTGCGTGATGATAAGCTATGGGGCGGTAGGCAGGATGGCGAAGCTAAAAAGCAGCAGATGGCAAAGCTTTTGGCAATTCTTTCTGACATTCCTGAATACTGCACAGTTATTTTAAGCGCAAAAGAGCTCAAAAAAAGTGTTAAGCTTTACCAGGACTTGGCTCCTAAGGCAGTAGTGTGCGAATGTGAAAGCATGAAGCCTAGAGATTTAGTGCCTTGGTTAAAAGAGCAGGCGCAGGAGCTAGGCGGTACCTTTGAGAACGATGCCATCGCCATGATTATGGAATACCTTGCGGCGGTGGATACAGTTCCTTTGCAATTGTTGAAGCAGGAAATTGAGAAGCTTTCCATTTACGTAGGCGAGCGCAAGCGTTGGACGAGGGAAGACGTGGAGACTACCTTTTCTGCCTTGCCGGAGGTTAGTAGTTTCGCATTGAACAATGCAGTTACCTTGAAAAATCTTCCGCAGGTTTTGGAACTGCTTGCTGATAAGCGTAAAAAGGGTGAGGATATTATTCCTGTGTGCGGTCTGGTGATGAGCAATATCCGCACGTTGCTTAGGGTTAAGGAAATGGCTAATGCTGGTTTTTCTGAAAGCAGAGCCGTGGCAGAAGGTGGCTTGAACCCTTATCTGGTGAAGAAAAGCTTCCAAGCTTGCAGGAAATTTTCCCTTGCCAGCCTGCAAACTGCTTTGAACGAGTTAGCTCATATGAATATTGATATTCGCCTAGGTGGCAGAACCTATGCGCGTTTGGAAGAAATTTTAATAAAGCTTTTAACGGCGTAATACTTTCCTACAAAAATGCTGGACAGGGTGTTTAAAACCTTGTATAATTACTCTAGTCAATGGAGACTTTTTCAAGTGGGACAAGTGCCTGTGTTGGAAAAGTCTTTTTGTTTTATGTGAAGTTTTAACGACACGAAAGGAGAGCAGCTTTGGCTGCGGTAGGTTATGAACAAAAAGGATTTGTTGTATTACATTAAACCTGAACAACAAAATGGAAAAGATTTGCACACTTTGCTGGCAATGCATCCGGAAGTAAAATTTGTTTCCTTGATGGGTGTGGACTTTGCCGGAAACGATACTGATGAAAAAATTCCCATGAAAATTTTCTTGGAAGATACTGCTGACTTTTTGGAAGGCAGTGCTGCGCAAACTGACGGTTCTTCCGTAGTTTTGCCGGGCATTGCGACCTTGAACAACGCACGTGTTGACCTGACTGTAGATAAAACTGTTAACTGGTATGTGGACTACAACTACGAGCATTTTGATGCTGAAAGCGGCAAAATGGTTGGTACTCTGCGTATTCCCTGCTACCTGATTCATAATGACAATCATGTTTGCTCCCGTTCTATTTTGAAGGACACCCTTGACCACGTAGAAAAAGAACTGCTTGCTATGTTCAAGGAATATCCTGTAATCGCAGGCTTAGAGCATGTAAACCTTGCTGATGTGGAAAAGCTTATCTTCACCTGCGCAACTGAATTGGAATTCTGGGTAAAATCTCCTGCGGAAGATGCTCCTGTTGAAGCATTGCACTCTTCCCAAATTATGCAAGAACAATATTGGCAACGTACCCGTGGTAACGTGCGTACTGCTTTGGAACAAACTATCCAAATGTTTGAGCTTTACGGTTTGGAACCTGAAATGGGTCACAAGGAATGTGGCGGTGTTAAAGGTCAAATCGATGGTAGCGGTCATATGACTCACGTTATGGAACAATTGGAAGTGGATTGGAAGTTTAACGTTGGCGTGCAAACTGCGGATAACGAACTGCTGGCGCGCATCATCGTTAAAGAAGTGTTCCGCATGAACGGCTTGGAAGTTTCTTTCCAAGCGAAACCGATTCCGGGCGTAGCTGGTAGCGGCGAACACGTTCACGTTGGCATTGCTGCGAAAATGAAGAACGGTAAGATTGTTAACCTGTTCTCTCCCAAAGATATGCACGAAGATTTCCTTTCTGCAATCGGCTACGGTAGCATGATGGGTCTCTTGAAAAACTACGAAGTAATCAACCCCTTCATTTCCTGCACCATTGACTCCTTCAATCGTCTGAAACCGGGCTTTGAAGCACCTATCTGCGTTGTTACTTCCTTGGGTATGAGCCCTGACAATCCTTCCCGTAACAGAACCATCCTCACAGGTTTGATTCGTGACCTTGATAATGATAAGGCAACTCGTATTGAAATGCGTTCTCCCAATCCGTACACCAATACCTACATTGCCATTGCAGCCTTCTATTTGGCAATGCTGGACGGCATCAAGGCTTGCGTAACTTCCGGTAAAGATTTGAAGGCTTTGGAAGCAGAAATTTCCAAGGAAGCTGGCGTAGATGGCTTCTATCTGGAAAAAGACCGTCAATACCGCACTGAAGAAGACGTATTTGAAGATTTCACTGCAGAAGAACGCGACCATCTCTTTGGCAAACCTCCTGCAACCGTTTGGGAAAACATGTGCGCTTTCGAAAAATATCCTGAAAAATTGCAAGTGCTTACCGGCAGCGGCATCTTGAAAAAAGAATACGCTGAATCCTTCAAGCAAGGTGCTTTGATTCGTTGGCAAACTGAGCTTTTAACCCGCATTATTCCTGAAAATCATGAAAGGGTTATTAAATGTAAACGTCTGCACAGCCAAGATAGCAGTACTGACCTTGACTTGGCTTTGTGGAACAAGATTCAAAACCTGCGCACTAAATTGGCGAAGGATTCCTTTGAGAAATCCAGCATCTTCACCTGCATCCGTAAGGCAATCGCCGAAGGTGACTACGACACCGCTTCTGAAAAACAAGTTGAGATGGCAGAGGTTGTTTTGGAACTTAAGCGCCTCTACAACGAATACAAACAAAACATCATCGATTAAATCCGCTATAAGCACTGTCTAAACTTAAAGCAAGCCCTTTGTGGCTTGCTTTTTTATGTAAAAGTTAGTTTTCAATATTGAGTTGAAGATTTTTTTATGGTAAAATGATGAAGATACAATGAGGGCACTATCGCGTGTTTTGAAAGTGAGGCGGATTGTATGGTGGAGCAAGTTAAAGACGTTCCTGCGTATATCCGAGAAATGTACAAGAATAATTGTTTCATGAATCAATTTGGTGTGGAAATTGGTGAGATTACCTGTGGTAGCGCCGTTGTCAGCATCAAGCTTGATCCTGCAAAACATTTTAACCATCGTGGAATTTGTCATGGTGGTGTATTTACTGCGTTGGCTGATTCTGTGTTAGGCGTTACCGGTGCCAGCGTTGGTGCTGTCGTGGCAACATTGAATTTCAGTATGAACTTCATCAGAAACGTTCATGGTGCAGAACGCATTTCTGTTAAGAGTAGTATCCGTCATCACGGACGTACTACTATGGTTATCGAAGCAGAGCTGCGTGATGAAAAGGAACGCCTGATGGCAACTATTTTAACCACAATGTTTATTGTAGGGAGATTTGAGGAAATACCTGAAAAATGGTAGTTCCGGGACAATAAAAGTAGCGAAAATTCGCAAATAATTTTAGGAGGAAAGTATGGATTTTGCACTGAATGAAGAACAACTCGAATTAGTGGAAATGGTGAGGGAGTTTGTTGAAAAAGAAATTACTCCGTATGCCGCAGAAATGGACAGAGAAAACCACATGCGTGAAGGCTTGCTGGAAAGAGCTGACGAAATGGGCCTGTTGAACGTAATCGTTCCCGAAGAATTGGATGGTCCTGGCTTGGACAGCATTTCCGTAGCTGCAATTTATGAAGAATTAGGTAAAGGCTGCGCAGGCGTTGCAACCTCTTTGGCTGCTAACTCCTTGGCTACTTTGCCCGTACTTATTGCTGGTACTGACGAACAAAAACAAATGTACTGCGACGTTCTCAACAACGGCGGCTTGGCTGCTTTTGCTTTGACCGAACCCGGCGCAGGCTCTGATGCTGGTGGCGTTTCTACCCGCGCAGTAAAAAATAAAGAAGATGGCACCTACACTCTTAACGGTTCCAAAATCTTCATCACCAACGCTGGTATCGCTGATATCTTCTTGGTATTCGCTAACACCCGTAAAACTGGTGGTATCCGTGGCTTGACCTGCTTCATCGTTCCGAAAGATACTCCGGGTCTGAGCATTGGTAAAAAAGAAGACAAAATGGGCATCCGTCCTTCCAACACCTGCGAAGTTATTTTGCAAGACGTTGTTGTTCCTGAATCCTATCGTGTAGGCCGTGAAGGTGAAGGCTTCCGTATTGCAATGAACACCTTGGACAGCGCTCGTCCTTTCGTTGGTGCTGTATCCGTAGGTATCGCACAAGCTGCTCTTGATTGCGCAGTTAAATACGCAAAAGAACGCCGTCAATTTGGTCAACCCATCGCTTCCTTCCAATTGGTACAAGGCATGATCGCTGACATGGCAATGAAAGTTGAAACCGCACGTCTTTTGGTTCAAAAATGCTGCTGGATGCGTGACCAAGGTATGGAATTCTCCAAAGAAGCTGCTATGGCAAAATGCTATGCTGCTGACGTAGCAATGCAAGTTACCACCGACGCTGTTCAAGTAATGGGTGGCTATGGCTATTCCCGTGAATATCCTGTAGAAAAAATGATGCGTGACGCAAAAATTATGCAAATTTACGAAGGAACCAATCAAATTCAACGCCTCGTAATTGCTAACAAAATCTTATACTAAGATTAAAACTAATCCTCCGTTTCAAAAGAAGGATAATCAAACTTTTTGAGGGTTTGCCAAAGTTTTTGAGGGTCTAACTTGAGGGTTTCCTCATTTTTAACACCGTGTTTTTGAGGGTTAATCGTGAGGGTCTGGTTTGAGGGTCTAACTTGAGGGACTGGCTGTGAAGC
>JAFTID010000033.1 GCA_017457085.1 Phascolarctobacterium sp. | reverse complement strand
TATTGGACTTCCTGCCCGGTGATGAAGCTGGCGTAAAAAGTGCTACCATTCAAATCAATGGTCACAATGCTTATGGCTTCATGAGATCTGAAAAGGGTGTACATCGTCTGGTACGTATTTCTCCATTTGATGCTAACGCACGCCGTCATACTTCCTTTGCGGCTGTTGACGTTATGCCTGAAATTGATGATTCCGTAGAAGTTAACATTAATATGGACGAAGTTCGCGTTGATACCTACCGTGCTTCCGGCGCGGGCGGACAACACGTAAATAAAACTTCCTCCGCAGTACGTATGACTCACGAACCTACTGGTATCGTAGTTCAATGTCAAACCCAACGTTCTCAAATTCAAAACCGTGAACGCTGCTTACAACTCTTACGTGCTAAATTATATGAA
The DNA here is from genome assembly GCA_017457085.1 of Phascolarctobacterium sp. Lineage (GTDB taxonomy): Bacteria > Bacillota > Negativicutes > Acidaminococcales > Acidaminococcaceae > JAHHUH01. The sequence continues at coordinate 15,206 of JAFTID010000033.1, read as the reverse complement.
TATGAAAAGGCTAAACAAGATGCATTGATTAGTGATATTGCTGGTGACTATCAAGCAATCGAATGGGGCAGCCAAATTCGTTCCTATGTATTCCAACCCTACACCTTGGTTAAAGACCATCGTACTGGTTGCGAATCTGGTAACATTCAGGCTGTTATGGACGGCGATTTGATGAACTTCGTCGAAACCTACCTGCGTAGCCAACAAAAGAAAGTTTAATCCAAGTTTACGAAAAAGGTGAAAATTAATGAAGAGCCGTTATAATCCGGTGCTTATAGCTGTAATATTAGTAGGTTTAGTTTGTGCTTTGTGGATTAACTGGAACCGCCATGCAATTGAACAAAGAAACAATACTGTGGAAATGGCCATGGAATATGAAAACCTGCGTAAGCTGGCAGCACTGGAGGGCCTTCCTGAAGAAGTTGTCTTGAAGAAGTTTCAGGGTGCAGGCATTAACTCCTTGATGGTGTTTGATACCACCTTGGAGCGTTTGTCTAAAATGGGAGCCATTAAGCTGGTTACTGGAGAGGAGCTTCGCCAAGCAAAAGCTTTGGGTAATGATGCTGGTGTTTTTGCTAACGTAAAAGACGTGCAAGAAAACGCAGTTTATATTGCTGAAGGTAATGATAAGGTTGCTTTTGAAGAAGCCTATGAAGATTTGCGTACCCGTTACGGAGCAGAGCGTACTCGTATGCTTAGCAGCAACCCTCCTGTGATTGAAGCTTTGGGCAGCACTCACCTCCTGCCGGAAGATAATTTCAGAGACCCTCGCGGTATTTTGCAGGTGCCTTTAGGATTATCCAGCAGTGAAATGCGTAAGGTAAAGGCTTTAGGCTTTAACGTAATTGTTCGCCCGCAAAATTTTGTAAACGTTTCTGAAGAAAAAATTGACAGCATTTTCCAACGCATTGCTAAAGCTGGCGTGGAAGTAAATGCTTATATGCCTGCTGGTCGTGAAGTTGTGGGCTTCCCCAATAAAATTGACTATATGGCTAAAAAATTAGACGGTCGCAAGCTGATTATGCTTGAGCATTATTCTCAACTGCAGTTTGCTAAAATTGACGGCTTGGTGCCTTTGGCAGAAGCTGTTAATTATAAGGCTGCTCGTTCCTACGTAATCGATAGCTTGGAACAAAAGAAGATTACCGTGGGCGAAGGCTTACGTCGTTGGGCATTGACTGACGAAGAACGCAACGTGCGTGTAAATTATATTCGTCCTTATATGATGCCTCAAAACGGACAGGATATTTTAAGCATGAACCTGCAGTATGTAAAAGATATTACTGCTAATGTGAAGGCGCGTGGTTTTGAAATTGGTGAAGCTGGTCTTTTTGAAGCAGAAGCTTCTGTTGTTAAGAACGGTTACACTGGCCCGTACTTCCCCAATAAGATTGCCTTTGTAATTATTGGTGCGGCAGTCCTTGCCGGTGCTGTAGTTTATTTGGCGCAATTGGTGGAGCTTTCTAGTTCCAAACAAATTATGCTGTGGGGAGCATTAACTGCTGTGATGGCAGTGGTGCTTTTAGCAGGACGAGGTATTGTAATGCGCCAAGCGCTTGCTTTTGGTGCGGCAGTGTTCTTCCCGGTATTGTCTATGAATGTTATCTTAGACATTTGGGATAAAACTAAGGCTGCTTCTGTAAGTGCGGTAAAGGTTATCTGCAATTCTACTTGGCAGCTTGCCTTGGCAGTGCTGATGAGTTTAGTCGGTGGTATGTACCTTGCCGCAATTTTGGCAGATAGTCGTTTCCTTTTGGAAATTGATATTTATCGTGGCGTAAAGCTTACTTTCGTAATGCCTTTGGTATTGATGACTGTGCTTTACGTAAAACGCTACGATATGTTGGGCGTGATGGGTGCAGGCACAAAGACTGCTTTTAAAAAAGTTAATGAGCTTTTGAGCCAGCCTATTACCTTTAAACATATCGCAGTGTTAGGCGTATTGGGTATCATTCTTCTGTATTTTGTGGCACGCAGCGGTCACAGTGCAGGCGTTCCTGTAGCGGCAATTGAAGTTAAGATGCGCCTGTTCTTGGAACAATTGATGTATGCCCGCCCTCGCCAAAAAGAATTTATGATTGGGCATCCTGCCTTTTTCCTTGCTGCTTATGCAGCCTATTATAACGCACCCCGTTTGCTTCAATACGCGCTGACTTGTGGCGCAGTAATTGGACAAGCTTCCTTGGTGCAAACCTTCTGCCACATGCGTACTCCCGTTTTTATGAGCACAGTTCGTGCCATTGACGGTTATGCCATGGGGGCAGTAATTGGTATTGTTCTGGTAGCAGTAGTTGCCATGATTATGCCTGTGCTTTTAAAACTTAAAAGGAGATATCTTGAGCAATGAGTAAGGTTGTAATTTCCGGGTATTATGGATTTGCCAATGCCGGAGATGAAGCGATGCTTAACGCAATCGTAACTTCATTGCGCAATACAGATAAAGCTGTAGACTTGACTGTAATCTCCGGTAATCCAAATATTACAGCTGCCAAACATAAGGTAGCTTCCATTCATCGTTTTAGTCCTTTTGAAATTTATTCTGCATTGTCAAGCTGCGATTTACTCTTGAGTGGTGGTGGCAGTTTGCTGCAGGATGTTACCAGTAAAAAAAGCCTGCTTTATTATTTAGCCATCATTGGTTTAGGCAAATTGCTGGATAAAAAAGTTATGCTTTATGCCCATGGCATTGGTCCCATTCGCTCCAATGTCTTGCGCAAAATAACCAAAGCTATTTGTAATCAAGTGGACTTGATTACCGTACGTGACACTGATTCCTTAGACGAATTAAGACGTTTAGGCGTAACTGATACTAAGATAAGATTAACTGCTGATGCAGTTTTAACCCTTGCTCAAGGAAATAAGGCGCAAGGGCTAAATGTGTTGGAAAGATTTGGCTTAAATAAAAATAAACCTATTGTTGCTATTTCTGTACGTAGTTGGGGAAGTAGCGATAAGTATTTGCAGGAAATGGCGAAGGCTGCTGATGTGCTGAGCTTAGAAAACGATGCGCAGATTGCCTTATTGCCCTTGCAGTATCCTGCTGACGTTGTAGCTTGTAAAAAGCTGCAGCAGTTTATGAAAAGAGAGGCAGTAATTTTAGATGCTGCCTTTGATACAGAACAATTCTTAGGCTTGATGGGTAACTTCTCGTTGCTGATAGGTATGCGCTTGCATGCCCTTGTCTTTGCGGCGGTAATGGAGACACCATTTATAGCCTTGTCTTATGACCCTAAGATTGATGGCTTCGTGAAAGAAGTTGCCGGCACTAACATTGGTGCCATTGATAATTTCGCTGCTGAAGATTTGGTTAAGGCGACGAAAGCTATTCTTAAAAATGATAATAACAGTAATGAACGCTTAGAGCAGCTGCGTGAAAAAGCTTTGCAAAATACACAGCTGGCTTTTGAATTACTTAGAAGATAGAATATTTTGAAGGGAGATTGAGGGCAGTGCTTGTAATGAATGATGTAAGCAAGGTTTATCCTAGTGGAGCAACCGCCTTGCGTGATATTAATGTTCGTATCGAACCCGGTGAATTTGTCTTTGTTGTTGGTCCTAGTGGTGCTGGTAAATCTACTTTTATAAAGATGTTGTTGCGCGAAGTGTTGCCCACTACTGGTAACATCTTTGTTAATGGTATAGACATTCTTAATTTGCAGGATAAAGAAATCCCTTACTTACGCCGTCAATTGGGGATTATTTTCCAAGACTATCGTTTGCTCCCTGACAGAACTGTTTATGAAAACGTTGCTTTTGCCATGCAAGTTATTGAAGCTCCTTATCGCAAGATTAAACGTAGAGTAATGAACGTTCTAGATTTGGTTGGCTTGCGTACTCGTGCCAACTCCTATCCTGGAGAATTAAGTGGCGGTGAACAACAACGTGTTGCTATTGCGCGTGCTATTGTAAATGATCCCTTGATGGTTATCGCAGACGAACCTACTGGTAACTTGGATCCGGAAACCAGCTGGGATATTATGGAGCTTTTCAAAGAAATCAATGAAAGCGGAACAACCATTGTTATGGCAACTCATGACAAAGAGATTGTAGATGGTATGGGCAAACGCGTTATTGCCATCGAAAAAGGTTTGATTGTTCGTGACGATAAGATTGGGGTGTACGGATATGAACTTTAGTACTAAGGAATATTTCGTAAGAGAAACCTATAAATCTATTCGCCGCAATGGCTTTATGAGCTTTGCTTCCATTTCTACAGTAGCAGTTTCTTTGATGGTGTTGGGAATTTTCTTGTTGATTTTCCTGAATGCCAATAATTTGGCGAAGCATTTGGAAAATCAAGTACAGGTTTCCGTTTATATGCAGGATGATGCTAATGCTGACGAACTGGCAGAAACCAAGGTTAAACTGGAAAAGCTTGATGGTGTAGTGAAAGTTACTGCTGTTACCAAGACAGAAGCCTTGGAGCGTTTCAAAGAACGCTTAGGTGACCAACAAAAAATCCTTGATTCCTTGGGTGGAGATAATCCCTTCCCCAATTCCTTTGATGTGCAGGTAAAAAATCCTGATACCATCAAAGCAATTACGGAAAAAATTTCTGCTTTTCCCAAGGTTGAAACTGCTCGCTTTGGACAAGAAGTCGTAGAGCATATTTTTAGCTTAACCAGAGTATTGCGTTATGGTGGTATTGCCTTAGTAATCTTCTTGGCAGCAGGTACCTTGTTTATAATTTCTAATACAATTCGTTTGACGGTTTTTGCACGTCGCAAAGAGGTTGTTATTATGAAGTACGTAGGTGCGACAGACTGGTTTATCCGTTGGCCCTTCTTGCTTGAAGGTATGACCTTAGGCTTCTTTGGTGCGGTAGTTGCAAACTTTTTTTTGAACATTTCTTATTCTTCGCTGATGAGTACGGTACACGCAACCTTGGCGTTCTTCCCGTTGATACCGGCGAAGCCTTTGATGACATACATAACAGTCTTTATGCTCATAATCGGCACTGCCATTGGTGCTTTGGGCAGCTACATTTCCCTGCGTAAATTTTTGCGTGTATAAGGGAGGCGTGCAGGAAGATTATGAAGATGAAAGGCTTGTTAATGGGCGTAATCGCCTGCTGGCTTGCAATCACTCCATTGCTTGGTAGCTTTGCCTTTGCTAATTCTGTTGATGATAAACGTGCAGAGTTAAATGACCTGCAGATTCAGATGCAGGAAATGGAAGCACGCAGGGCAAAAGCTAGGCGTGAAGCAGAAGCAGCCAGTGATAATTTAAATGCTACAGTGTATCGCTTGCATCAAGTGCAAAGAGATGTTAACCATCTTGAAGGCAGAAAAGAATGGTTAGAGTATCTTATTCAAGAAAACACTACCAAGCTTGCTGAAGCGAAGAAACAAAAAGATGAACGTATGGCAGCCTTCCGCCAACGTTTACGTGATATTTATATTGCTGGTCAAGTAAATTATTTAGATGTTCTTCTGGGAGCAAGTGATTTTAGGGATTTTGCTTCTCGCATGTACTTGCTGAAAAAAGTGCTTACCCAAGACTCTACCCTCATCAACGAAGTTACTACTGCTTCCGAGAAAATGGTTAAACGTCAGAAAATGCTTGACGAATGTATGAGTGACGTGCGTATTAATGAACGTGACCTCTCTGCCAGAAAGCATGATTTGAATGAGGTGCGTGAAGAAAGAGCACAGATTCTCTACAAGAAAAATGAAGAGAAGCAGCAGGCTGAATACGAATATGAACGTTTGCTGGAACTGTCTGAAAGTGTTGCTAATATGATTCGCCAAATGGAATCCAATGGTATGATTGGTAGCGCACCACCTGCACAAGCTCCTCCGCAAGTTAGTAAGTATCGTTTCATCTGGCCTTGCCGTGGTGAAATTACTTCTTACTACGGCTGGCGTACCCATCCTATTTTTGGTACTACTAAATATCACAGCGGTATGGATATTGCTGTTGACTATGGTACGCCTATTAAAGCAGCGGCAGCAGGTACCATTATTTATAGTGGTTGGCTTGGTGGTTACGGCTACACCATTATGATTGACCATGGTGGTGGTTTGGTAACTCTTTACGCTCATAATAATGAGTTGGCTGTTTATGAAGGACAGTATGTAAATCAAGGTGTTGTTGTGGCTTATGCTGGTAGTACTGGCTGGTCTACTGGTCCCCACTGCCACTTCGAAGCTCGCTTGCATGGCGAGGTAACTGAACCTTTGGATTACTTACCGCCTGAATAATCTTAGAAATAAATTGGAGGCAGTGTAATTGTTTAGTAAAAGAAATTTACAAATCGTAGGGTGCTGCCTTTTGTCTGTGTTTGCTACGCTTTGCTTTGTAGGCTGGCAAATGCAGCAGTTGACAGGGAACGCAGCAGAGACCTTAAAGTTTTTGCGCGCTATGTATGTAATTAAGCATAATTTTGATGGCAAAGTTGATAATGCCAAATTATTTGACGGAGCCATCGATGGTATGGTTAAATCCTTAGACGATCCCTATACCGTGTATCTTGATAAAAAGGCTTTTGCTGATTTGACCGAGGCTACTGTTGGCAGCTTTGGTGGTATCGGTATTGTCTTTGGCAAACGTGATGATGATTACGTGGTAATTTCTGCGTTGCCTGATAATCCTGGTGCTTTGGCTGGCATCAAAAGCGGTGATAAAATTATCGAAGTTGATGGCAAAGCAACTAAGGATATGAATATGGAAGAGGTTGCTACAAAAATCCGTGGCGAAATTGACAGCGAAGTTACCTTGAAGCTGGCTGAAAAGGATGGCAAGGAAAAAACTGTCCGCGTAATCCGTAAGGAAATTAAAACCCAATCCGTTGGAGCGGAGATGTTGCCTGATTCCAAGATTGGTTATATCCGCATCGTAATGTTTAACGAAAAAACTGGTGTGGATTTTGCCAAGGAATATGAGAAGCTGGAAAAAGAAGGCATGCAAGCAACCATTCTTGACCTGCGTGGAAATCCTGGTGGTGTTTTGGATGACGGCGTTGCTGTTGCTAAGAAGTTTGTTCCTAAAGGACCAATCGTTTCCATTATTTATAATGATGGCAGCCAATTTGTAGAGAACTCTGATTTGCCTAAGGTTAAGTATCCGTTGGCAGTACTTGTTGACGGTGGTAGTGCTAGTGCCTCTGAAATTGTTGCCGGTGCTATCAAGGATACCAAGGCTGGCAAGCTTTTCGGTGTGAAAACCTTTGGCAAGGGTAGCGTGCAAGGCGTTTATCGTTTAGATGCTGCCACTGCAATCAAAGTTACCACTGCAAAATACTACACTCCTTCCGGCGTATCCATTCACAATGTGGGCATTGAGCCTGACGTTGTGGTGGAACTCCCTGAAAAGGCAACGGAAGACGTGCAATTAAAGGCTGCTGAAGAATATTTGAAGGAAGAATTAAGCAAACGAGGTGAATAAAATGCTATTTGTTTGTTATCCTAAATGTACTACCTGCCAAAAGGCAGAAAAATATTTGCAGGCACAAGGTGTTGAATACACCGTGCGCCATATTAAAGAAGACAAGCCTACCTTGGAAGAGCTTACTGCTTGGTACAAATTAAGTGGCTTGCCCTTAAAGCGTTTCTTTAATACCAGCGGTATGCTTTACAAAGAATTAAAGCTGAAAGACAAATTGCCCACTATGAGCGAAGAAGAACAGCTTGCTCTTTTGGCAACTGATGGTATGCTGGTGAAACGTCCCTTAATCGTAACTGAAGATTTTGTTTTGGCAGGCTTCAAAGAAAAAGAATGGCAGGCTAAAGGCTTGTAAGAAAAAATAAACCTCGTATTTACTGAAAAAGTAGATACGAGGTTTTCTTGTTATTTAGGTTTAGCAGTGAGCCAGATTTTATTTTGTTCAGATTTACTGTAAAGCTGGTGGTCGAACCACATGTAATAAAATTTTTGGGCGTTCTCAATATTGTAGCCGTCTTGTACGTGGTCGGCTAAATCGAAGGGGTCTGCCATAATAAGCACGTCGTCGCCGGAGTACTGCGTTCCCATGGTGTCGTAGCCGATAATGACACGGTAGTGTCCGCCCCACTCCACATTTTCTACAATGATGGGGGTGTTGTCGCGCAAATTACTTTGCACCCAGCGGGAGAAAACTGAGAATTTACTGGGAGCATCCTCTATGGCAGAAGAGCTTACTTCCCAACCTAATTCTTTAAAATATTTGGCAATGCCTTTGACATTGGTGCCGTTGATATTATTGGTTTGCATAATTTTCGCCATTTCCATTTCGGAATGGGGAAGCTTGCCTAAGAAATGCTCTACCACCATAGCGGCAGCAGCAGGAGCGCAGGTGTAGCCTGTACTTTGCTGACGAGTTTTAAATGTTGGCAGGATAACGAGATTTTCGTTGGACTGCATATTAAAAACATCAGGTGCGGCAAAGTAGGGACTGTTCTTAATATCCTGCTTGCCTTCGTATTTGGCAGCACCTCCACCCGTAGAATTGGTTGTGTCGCCAGTGGGTGTTACGCTATTTAAGAGAGTGCTTACACCAAAGAAAAGCGCACCACAAACTGCGAGACCACCTATAATTTTAAGAGTGTTGTTCATTTTATTCACCGTTGTATAAATTTATTTGAAGCTTCGGATTTTGAAATGGTTTGTCTAATTTTGAAAAAAGTATTTCATTTTATAAAGAAGCTTTCTGATTTGGGAAAGTTCTTTCAATTTTGGAAGGAGCTTTTCATTTCAGAAGGCTTTGTTGCTTTTCGAAAGACTTTTTCATTGCAGAAAGAAGTGCTTCCTTTTGGTTAGGAAGGTTCCCGCTTTGAACACGTTCTAGCAAATAAGCAAGGAAGTTTTTGATTTGACCTTGAGGTATCAATTCTAAAAGGTCTTTGCCGGAAATGTTTAAGTCTCCTGCGACAACAGGCATCCGTTCTCTTGCAAGGTTTACTACCTGCTCGCCAAGATGCCTGCCTTCTGACATAAGCTGTGGATTTTTGGCAGCGTGGGTTGCGCCCATATCCGCAAGGAAAATTTCCACAAGCTTTTCGTATGCGATAGTCATTTCCTTTTGGTTACGGAAGGTTCCGCTGGTTGCTTCACTGCGTACCCAACGGAGCAAGGTTTTTTCGCCAGTAACAAGCATAGGGGCAAAGCGCATATGCTCAGCAACTAGCCATACTAAAAGTTTAGAGAATTTTTCCGGATAACGCAAGCGTGCCAGTATTTCACGGGCAAGTTCTGCACTTTTGGCTTCGTGCCCGTGGTCGCTAGGCTGCCCTTCTTTGTTAAGCTTGCGTACATCGGGTAAGCCTTTGCCAATGTCGTGGAGCAGCAGTGCCCAACGGATTTCTAAATCGCGAGGACTGTTGTCAATGGCAGTGAGGGTATGTTCCCAAGTATCATAGCAATGGAAGCGTGGGTTTTGGTGTAAGCCTACGAGATGTTCTAGCTCTGGTAAAATAGGAATTTCAGTAAAGGCACCATTCTCTTTTACGCGACAAGTAGCATTGGCAAGACCAGTTGCCATAAAAAGCATTAAGCCATTGCCTGCGTACTTGCTTACCAGCATTTTATCAAGCTCTTTCTTTACACGCTCTAAGGATAGTCCTGCACAACGCTCTACTGGAAATTGGAAGTTCTTTTCCAAATAGTAAGGCGTGCCTTCCATTCCGAAGGGAGGGAGCAAATTTTCTTCTTGTTCGTAATTGAAGCCAAGCTGCGCTACAAAACGGCACGCACGGAACATACGCAAAGCATCTTCTTCGTAACGCTTGCTTGCCTTGCCAACGGTACGGAGAATTTTATTTTGCAAATCTTGTTGTCCACCAAAATAATCGTACAGCTTGCCATCAATGTCTAAAGCCATGGCATTTACGGTGAAATCACGACGGCTCAAATCTTCACGCAAGGTTTCACAGTACCAAACCTTTTCTGGCTTGTGAGCATCGTAACCATAGGCTTCGCCACGGAAGGTGGTAATTTCCACGGGAACGTCTTCCACGATGGCGATTACGCAACCAAAGTTGTTGCCTAGATTGTCCACAGTACGCCAATTTTCCTGACGACAAATTTCTAAGACTTGCTCTGGATGGGCGCTGGTGGTTACGTCAAAATCGCCAGGTTCTATGTCAAGAAGCAAGTCCCGCACTGCACCGCCTACCAAGTAGGCTTCGTAGCCGTTGGTGTTCAACGCACGTAATATTCTTTTTATGTAAGAGGGAATTTTATTTTTCATAGTAGTTTTATTTTAGCACGAGGGATAGTGAAAATAAATATTTCACAGTAAAAACAAGGAGAACTTTCCAATAGTTTGCACTCTCCAGAATCTTCATTTAAAGTACAAAGCACTGTAACAACAAAAAACTAACTTTAGACTATAATGAACTTGCTAAAAGCTGTAAGCCTTGCGCTTACCGGGTGGCGTCTGCGCAGCACCACCCGTTAATATACAGCTGCAATAAAATACCCCACGGCAAATATGCTGTGGGGTAAAAATCAACACGAACTTATTTATAACGTACTTTTGCAAATGAGGAGTGAAATTTATGAAGAGTCATCGTAAAAGCTTGTCCCCGAAAATTTTACACAGAAGTTTAGCACTCGGTGCTTTGATGGCGTTTGTTATTACTGGCAACGCTTTGGCAGGGGAATTTACTACTCAACAGAACGTAACTACAGATACTGTTTTCAGTGGTGATACTATTGGGAACATGACTTTAACTTCTTCTGGACAGTATGCTATTAAACATACAGGTGGCACTTTAACCATTAATGATAGCGTTTTAGAAAATGTAGATAAAAATAGTAGTGGCGACAATTATTCCTACGGTTCTGTTTTGTATAGCAGTGCTTCTGGTGGGAAGATTACCATTACCGATAGCACCATTCAAAATAATACAAACCTTGGTACTGCAAGACGTTATGCCGTAATGCATATCACTGGTGACATAGATATTAGTGACAGCGTATTTCAAAATAATAGATCCGATTACATGGGTGGCGCTCTCTATTTGAGCACTGGTAATGTGAATATTACTAACACCGTTTTTGAAAATAACTCCAGTAATGAGGGCGGTGCCATTATCGCCAATGGTGGTAGTGCAGGAAGCTCCGTAAATATTATTAACAGCACTTTCAAAGGCAATGATTCTGGTAGCACTGGTAGCGGTGGTGCCTTGAACGCCCAAGGTGCGACAGTTATTACTTTGAGTGGCACCAATACTTTTGAAAACAATACTGCTGCCAATGGCGGTGCCATTAATAACTATTACAATGGCTCAAAAATTATTTTTGCAGAAGGCAGCACTACTAATTTTGTAAATAACACAGCAACCTCCGGTAATGGTGGTGCTATTAATAACGTAATTCATCCCGCTGCTCAAGAAGCAGTTGTAGAAATTCACGGCGATGTTAACTTTAGTGGTAACACTGCTAATGGCGTAGCCAACGATATTTATAATGAACATACCCTGAAAATTTTAGGTGGTACCACTACTACTGAGGGTGGCATTATTAGTAAGGGTGAACAATCTAATGTAGAAATTTCTGAAGCTACCCTCGCTTTGGTTGGCGGTAAGACTTCTTTAGATACCTTGTCCGGTACTAACGGTACCATTAAATTTGTAAAACCTGAAGCTGAACTGGCAGTTGCAGCTAATACCAGTACTGGCTTGGGCGTTGCGGCAAGTGGTGAAGTAAACGATGCTGTTAACGGCGATGCTAGCAAGCTTCTGCAAAACGTTGCCTTGAACGGAGATACTGCTCTCTTTATGGAAGCAGGCGATGTTGTAGGCGAAGTAAGCGCAACCCTGAAAACTGACGAACAAGGTAATGTTGTGGTTGCCAATAAAAAAGAAGCAACCAATATGGATAACAAAGCTATTGGTGAAGCAGGCGTTGCTTTGAAAGCACATTGGCGTGCTCAAATGAACGATATGAATTTGCGCTTAGGCGAACTGCGCAATGCCAACGGCGAACAAGGCGTATGGACTCGTATGGTTCGTGGCGAAGCAAAATATGAAAGCGCAAAAGCTCAATATAACCAATACCAACTGGGTTACGACCACAAGGTTGGCGGCGATGACGGGTGGGTTCTCGGTGCGGCAGTTACTTATTCTGACGGCGACAGCACTTTCTATAAAGGCTCTACCGATGACAAGAGTACTGCCTTTGCAATTTACGGTAGCAAGCTTAATGATGATGGCAGCTTCGTGGATTTGATTGCTCGTTATGCTCATCTCAAGAGTGATGTAAATATCATTAGCGATAAAGCAGATTACAGTACTGATGGTTATAGCATGAGTGCAGAATTTGGTAAACGAGTAACTGGTAAAAATGGGTTCTGGTTAGAACCTCAAGTAGAACTGACCTATGGTAACATTGATGGTGCAAACTATACCATCGGCGGACGTAATGTTCATCAAGGTTCTATGGATAGCTTTATTGGTCGCTTAGGCTTTGCCCTTGGTAAAGACATTAAAGATGGCAACATCTATGCTCGTGCATCTTACCTGTACGACTTTGATGGCGACACCAAAACCACCTTTAGTAAAAATGGTGTAAGCAGAACAATCAAGGAAGACCTTGGTGGCGGCTGGTGGGAAGTTGGTTTAGGTACTAACATTAACCTTTCCAAAGCGACCTACATTTACACTGACGTTGAAAAAACCTTTAACGGTAAGATTGATACTGATTGGCAGTGGAACTTAGGTGTAAGATACAGCTTCTAACATCTAAAATTGTTATAAGCACCGTTATGCTTTGTCGCAGTTCATTTGCTTGCTCGACGTACGGCCTAGTACGCCATCGCTTCACAAATTTCACTGCTTCGCGCCTTCCGGCACTTCTAACAATTTTATAGAAATTACTAATGTAAAACACAAAGGCGTTCCCAAAATTTGGGAACGCCTTTTGTCATATGCAATTTTTTAACGTGAAACAATTTGCTTTTACGGTATTAAGAAGTATTCCACTACGAAGACTAGTGCACAGCAGCAAGCTGCTACGTTAATTAAACTTAATCCTTTCCATGCGGCTACGATACCAAGAATTAAAGCCAATCCGCCGGAAATGGGAGTTTGGGTATCATTGACGATGGCAGGGAAGGTCATTACTGCGAGGGTTACGTAGGGAACGTAATATAAAAAGGATTTTATAAAGCGGTTTTGAATCTGTTTGCGGATGATGGTAAGTGGCAATACACGGATGATGTAAGTTGTGATTGCCATGACTGCGATGTAAATGTAGATATTATTTTTCATCAGCACTTACCTCCTTGCAGTATTCGTCAGCAGGGAAGAACCAAGCTGCAATGGCAGCAATGGTTACAGTCAAAACGATTATACGTGTGCCACCGGAAAGTGCAGCCAAGGGCGCCCATATGTTAGCCACAAGGCTAGCGATGAAACTGCAAAGCACCAGTGCGAAAATAATCTTGTGTTTACGGGCAGGGGGAATGATTACTGCAAGGAACATTCCGTAGAGGGCAACAACAAGGGCACCAACGATGCGCTGAGGTAACATATTGCCTGCGATAATACCAACTGCCGTACCTGTAGCCCAGCTGGGAACGGCGGCGAGAGCTGCACCGTAATAATAGTAAGGGTTCAAGTAACCGGGACGACCAATGTTAATACCAAAAAGTTCGTCCGTAACGACAGCACCGAAAAGAAAGCGGTGGTAGAAAGGCATTTTAGGAGAAAGCTTTTGGCTCAAGGCAGCACTCATCAAAAAGTAACGAGCGTTGATGATGAGGGTAGTTAATGCCATTTCAAAGTAGGAAGCATTACCTGCGATTATAGATACCGCCGCAAATTGTCCTGCGCTGGTTGCGTTGGTTATACTTGTGAGGAAGCCTTGGAAAGCAGTGATACCTGCGTTACGATAGGCAATGCCCAAGGAAAAGGCTACGGCAAAATAGCCAAGTCCGATGGGAATACCATCACGCAAACCTTCGTAGAAGGCAGATTTATCTAAGGCTTTATCAATTTCTAAAGAGTTATTGTCATTCATTATGGGTCACCTAAATATCAAGACCGCCCATTACTGAGCGGTCTTTTTGTAATTTAGAGCTTCGTCAAAATTGTTAGAAGTGCCAGAAGGCGAGGAACAGTGAAATTTGTGAAGCGATGGCGTACTGTGCGTACGTCGAGCAAGCAAATGAACTGTGACAAAGCATAATGGCGCTTATAGCAATTTACTTGAGGAGTTCTTGAGCAACTAAATGACCCATTTCTGCGGTAGAAACTTTTTTCAAGCCTTCAGCATACAGGTCGGGAGTGCGGTAGCCTTGTTCCATAACTGCGTCAACTGCTGCTTCGATTGCGTCAGCTGCTTCAGCTTTGTCCAAGGAGTAGCGGAGCATCATTGCTACGGAAAGGATGGTAGCCAAGGGGTTTGCAATGCCTTGACCAGCAATATCGGGAGCACTGCCGTGGATAGGTTCGTACATGCCAGTGCCATCACCTAAGCTTGCACTGGGAAGCAAACCAATGCTACCAGCGATGGTGCTTGCTTCGTCACTCAAAATATCACCGAAGATATTGTTGGTTAAGATTACGTCGAATTGTTTGGGGTTGAGGATAAGCTGCATTGCGCAGTTATCAACGTAGTAGTTGTTCAATTCGATTTCAGGATAATCCTTCGCTTGCATTTCAGCTACGATTTTGCGCCACATACGGCTGGAGCCCAGAACGTTAGCTTTATCTACGCTGGTAACTTTGCCACGACGTTTTTTAGCAGCTTCGAAGGCAAATTTTGCAATGCGTTCAACTTCAGGACGAGTGTAGAGTTCAACGTCGCTTGCTTCTTCAACACCGTCAGCGTTGATATGAGCTTCGTTGTGTTCGCCAAAGTAAATGCCACCAGTCAGTTCGCGTACGATGAGGAGGTCAGCGCCTTCTGCGTTTTCAGTTTTCAGCGGGGAAAGGTGAGCAGTAAATCTGGAAACGGTCATGGGGCGCAGGTTGCAGTAAAGACCAAGTGCTTTACGAATACCCAAGAGACCTTTTTCCGGACGGATGTCAGGAGCAACGTTATCCCATTTGGGACCGCCAACTGCACCAAGGAGTACTGCGTCTGCAGCTTTAGCAGAAGCAACAGTTTCTTCCGGCAGGGGAACGCCAGTTGCGTCAATAGCGCAGCCACCGATGAGTTGTTTATCATATTCAATTTCAAAGCCAAATTTTTTAGCAGCTGCGTCAAGTACTTCAACAGCAGCGTCAACAATTTCTACACCGATGCCGTCACCGGGGAGCAGGGTAATTTTCATAATGGAT
>JAFTID010000032.1 GCA_017457085.1 Phascolarctobacterium sp. | reverse complement strand
GTTCTTTTACTGCAGCGGGTTCAGCAGTGAAGGTTACGAGAACATACAAGCCTTCATTCAGGTCTTGAATTTCGTAAGCAAGGCGTTTTTTGCCCCAGCGATCGGTTTTTTCTACATTACCACCGTTTGCAGTGATGAGGTGTTCAAATTTAGCAACAACTGCTTCAAATGCTTCCTCTTCAACGGGTTTAACGATGTACATAATTTCGTAAGCTTTCACGAAATCACCTCCTCCTTTGGACTTTGGCCCACTAAGTGAGCAGAAGAAGTATATATAGAATATATACACAAGCCTGTTGATTATATCATTACTATTCTAAAAATGCAATAACTTTTTAAAGAAAAACCGCCGATTTCTCGACGGTTTTTGCATTTTAATTATTTCTTTTTCATCCAGGACATCATGCTGCGAAGTTGGGGTCCAACTTCTTCGATGGGATGTTGTGCAGCTTTACGGCGCATAGCTTTGAAGTTTGCTTGGTTAGCTTGGTTTTCGAGAATCCAGTTTTTAGCGAAGGTGCCGTCTTGGATTTCAGCCAATACTTGTTTCATAGCAGCTTTGGTTTCAGCGGTGATGATGCGTTTGCCAGTTACATAGTCACCATATTCAGCGGTGTTGGAGATGGAGTGACGCATTTTAGCCATGCCGCCTTCATACATCAGGTCAACGATAAGTTTCATTTCGTGCATGCATTCAAAGTAAGCGCTTTCCGGAGCGTAGCCAGCTTCAACCAAGGTTTCATAACCAGCGGTGATGAGGGCAGTAACGCCACCGCAGAGAACTGCTTGTTCACCGAAGAGGTCGGTTTCAGTTTCTTCACGGAAGGTAGTGGTCAATGCGCCAGCACGGGTACCACCAATGCCTTTTGCATAAGCCAATGCCAAATCAAAAGCTTTACCGGTAGCATCTTGGTAAGCAGTTACCAATACGGGAACACCACTGCCTTCAACATAGGTACGACGAACCAAATGACCAGGGCCTTTCGGAGCAACCATGAATACGTCGATGCCTGCAGGAGGAACGATTTGGTTGAAGTGAATGTTGAAGCCGTGAGCGAATGCCAAAGCGTTGCCCGGTTCCAGATTCGGTTCGATATCTTTGTAGTAGGTTGCAGCTTGTTTTTCGTCAGGAATAAGAATCATAACTACGTCAGCAACTTTTGCAGCTTCTGCAGCTACCATAACTTTGAGGCCTGCAGCTTCAGCTTTAGCCCAGGATTTGGAGCCTTCGTACAAACCAACAACAACATTTACGCCACTTTCTTGCAAGTTCAATGCATGAGCGTGACCTTGAGAACCGTAACCGATGATAGCAACGGTTTTACCAGCTAATAATTCCAGATTCGCGTCTTCGTTGTAATAAATTTTTACCATTTTAAACACCTCGTAAATTTTGTAATGGATTTATTAGTAAATATAGGGATTGGCTATATTTAACAGCAATTAAATGTGAGTCTTAACAAAGTCGTAAATAACTGCGCCGGCAGCAACCATAGGCTCTACCAAATCGCTTTGCGCAACTTGTACTTCAATTAAGAAGGGTTTAGTTCTACCTTGAGCTTCTTTCAAAGCTTCGGTAAATTCTTCGCAGGTGGTAACAGTTCTGCCGTCAGCACCACAAGATTTTGCAAAGCCTACGAAATCAAACTCAGTCAAGATAGTATTGGAATATCTTTCATTGTAGAAAAGTTGTTGCCATTGTCTTACCATGCCCAAGCAGCTGTTATTGATAACAATGCTGATGAGCGGCAGATTTTCACGGCTTGCAGTAAACATTTCCATACCGGTCATCTTGAAACCGCCGTCACCGCAGATATGTACGATTTGAGAATCAGGTTTCGCAAAGGCTGCACCTACAGCACCGGGCAAGCCAAAGCCCATGGTACCGCAGCCACCGGAAGTCAAATGATGACGAGGTTTATCAATAGTAAGATATTGAGCAGCCCACATTTGGTTTTGACCGACGTCAGTTACATAAACAGTATCTCTGTCAGCAAAGGTTTTGGTCAGCTGAGTCATTACCCAAGGAGCAGTAAGTCTTGAACCATCTGCAACGGAACGGTCTTCCATTTTATCCCATTCTCTGATTTGTTCCCACCATTCGGTATGCTTGTTTTCTTTTACCAAGGGCAAGAATTTTGCCAAGGTTTCCTTCAAGTCACCAGTCAACGGCAAGGTTACGGCAACGTTTTTGTCCAATTCAGACTGGTCAATATCCATGTGGATAATGGTCTTGGTACCTGCGTAACGATTTCGGTCACCAGTTACCCTGTCACTCAATCGGCTACCTGCTACAAGCAGTACATCTGCATTGGCAACAGCAAGGTTACAGTCCATATGACCATGCATACCGGTCAAACCAATAGCGCGTTCATCACTGCCAGGATATACACCCAAGCCCATCAAAGTGCTTACTACTGGCAAGTCTGCTCTGTGAGCCAGTTCCATCAGCTCTTTTTCAACACTACTGGTAACTGCACCACCACCAACCATCAACACAGGTTTTTTGGCTTCGTTCAAAGCAGCAGCAGCTTTTTCTAAATTCCCCTCATTGGCCTTCAAAACTTCTGGTAGTTCTACTTTTTCTAATTCCGGATAATCCAGTTCTTTAACAGTCAAGTCACTGGGTACATCAACCAGAACAGGACCCGGTCTACCTTCTTTCGCTATAGCGAAAGCCAATCTCAGCATCGGCACAAGGTCTTCACTCTTACGCACGATGGCATTATATTTTGTGATGGGCATTGTTACGCCCACGATGTCAATTTCTTGGAAGGAGTCACGTCCTAAATTTGCCACCGGAACTTGACCGGAGATGGCAACCAAGGGAACGGAGTCCAGATATGCGGTAGCTAAACCAGTTACGATATTAGTCGCACCCGGACCGGAAGTTGCGATACACACACCAACCTTACCGCTAGCTCTAGCATAGCCATCAGCTGCGTGAATTGCACCTTGCTCGTGAGCTGTCAGTATATTTTTCAAAGGAGCATCGTATAACGCATTATATAAAGGAATAACTGCTCCGCCCGGATATCCAAAGACTGTATCAACGCCTTGCTCTTGCAAAACCTTGATGATAGCCTGAGCACCTGTCATTTTCATAAGATAACCTCCTAATCTACAGTTTCAACAGAGGATACAAACATTTGCTTTGCCAAGAACTTAGCAACTTGCGCCGCTGCCGGCTCCACGAACTGAACTTCAATCTTCAAAACATCATCTTCTGCATCTAAATGCAAAGAACGAATATGCACGCCTTGTTTAGCAAGCACTCTCAGCAGTCTTGGTAATAACGTTTCATCGTTCTTACATGTTACACGCACTTTTGCAAACATTTTTCTTCCTCCTTTTAGTAGGGGGTAAATTTTATTTCTAAACATTTCGTTACTTATAAAAATAGCCCCTGCTTTTTATAGCAGGGGCGTAATATACGCGGTACCACCCTTATTTATCACTTTGCACTAGTCCATCAACCAGCTCAGATGTAACGTACCTGCTACGCATCAGTCTACTCGAAGAACTTTCGCTGACGAGTTCATGGGTGATTTACTCCACAAGGCTCCGTACCGATTTACACCAGCCATCGGCTCTCTGTAACTTTACTCTTGCTTTTCTTCCCAATCATTACCTTTATCGAGAAATTTGAAATTAAGAGTATTATGCACCTTTTTTTG
Source organism: Phascolarctobacterium sp. (assembly GCA_017457085.1). Lineage (GTDB taxonomy): Bacteria > Bacillota > Negativicutes > Acidaminococcales > Acidaminococcaceae > JAHHUH01. The sequence continues at coordinate 4,463 of JAFTID010000032.1, read as the reverse complement.
TTTTTTGTCAACAAAAAGTTTCATTAAAACTTTTTGAGATAGATTTCTACATTTTTTGTAACACTTGTTGCATACTCATTTTGATTTGCAAGCAAATAGTCCTTAATTTCTGCACTCAGGTTGCCAACTTCAGGACCAAGTACTTTTGCATAAGCCAGAGCATACGCTTTGCCAGCTTCGGTTGCAGCAGTGAGTTCTTCTGCAGGAGCAACTTCCAGTTCAGCAGCAGCAGCAATTTTGCCCATAAGTTCTGCATTCTTTTCTGCAATCAATTGGAGAGCAGCCAGCCACAATACATTGGTAAGTTTGAAATGAACTTTACCTTTCAAGAATTTAACTGCAGTAGCAAAATCAACTTGCGCCAAGTCAGCGTTGCAGAAGCTCAGGCGATAGCCAAAGGTATCTGCGATTTCGCAATGTACTTGCAAATCTTTGTGCAGCGCTTCAGTTTCCATCAAGCCATCCAAGCAGATGGAAGCCAGTTTGATATTGTTGCGTTGCAATTCGTTAGCAATCAGGTAATGTTCTTGCGGGGTCAACATTTTGCCCGGTTTGGACAGGGAAAGTTCAAAGTCGATATCCCACGGAGTATTTTTCAAATAGGAGTTGTAGATGAATTGTACGTGCATAATTGCTTCGCCATATTCCAAGACAATGCGGCGGAGTTCTGCATCAGTAAATTTAACGGTGTTGGTGCCAACTTTAAATTCTACGTTCAAGTAGGAAGCAGCCAAAGCTTCACGGAAAGCATCGTTCAGACCGTTGTAGCGTTTTTCGATTTCTTCATCAGAAAGTTTTTCCAAGGACAAATCAATTTTATCACTGCAGTCAAAACCAATCATGCTGTAACCGTAGAGCAAAGCTTTTACGATATCTTCTTCAGCTTTCAGGCCTGCTGCGTTTGCGCCGTAGCCTTCTTTGTAGCCATTTTCCAGAATACCCCAGGTTGCAGTATCTACTGCTTCCAAGAAGTTGCGTTTCAGTACAGCACTGTTTTCTGCAGTGTAATCTACCAATACGGGTTTCAATTGACGTTTAGCAAACAAATCTGCTGCGAAAGCATCTGCTGCACCAACCCAATCACTAAAGCCAATGCTGGTACCTTTAGTACCACATGCGCTAGGGGAAGCCCATTTTACAAAACGACGAACTACTGCTGCGTTGTTGGGGGTAAGTGCCATCACAGCAACGTTTACACCATTTTCAGTTGCAGTGTTTTCTGCAACGAACATCTTGCTCAGTTGAGATTCTTCTTTAGAAGCAAATACCAAGCGTTTGCCAGCTTCGGTTTCTGCCAATGCCAACCAACCACCGGGAACTTCACACAAAGATTTATTTATGATTTTACCTGCTGCTTTTTCCATGGCAGCAACTGCTAATGCTTGTTTGAAAGCCATTTTTATTCCTCCATCTAATTTTAATCACACGTAGTTATATTATCTCTAAAAATCCTATTTTATGCAAGTCTAAACTTCTCTATTCCCCTAAAAACTTCTGTTTGCTTTCGTTTGGCGGGACAGTTTTTCCCCACTTTTTCCTCCACAAAATATATGATGGCAGTTCACAATTTACTCAAGATTTATCAACAATATCCACAGCGTTATCCACAGTTTTTGTGGAAAACTTCCCCATCTTCTTTAATTGTCCCCATTATGTAATTTTTTAAACCCACATAAACACGTGAGTTTTACCTATTTATCAACATCTTATGCACAACCTGTGGATAACTTTCGGGTAAAACTTTCCCCAATTATTCACAACTAGATATTGTAAATCTAGTGTTTTTTCCCTGTTCACCTAAGCATTTTATTGTTCGCAAAACTATCAAAATCAGCAAGTTTTCCGACAAACAAGCTACCTTTCTAACACAAAAAAGCACCCTCAAATTTCTTCGAGAGTGCTGAAAATTTAACTTTATTTTGTTTGCAGCTGAGAGCAGATGAAAAAGGCAAGACCTGTCCAAATACAGCCAAAAGCAATGACGTGGGTAAAAGTAAAAGCCTCCCCATACATAAACACGCCTATTAAAAGACTGATGGTGGGCGCGAGGTATTGCATGAAGCCGACCATCTTCAAGGGCAGCAGCTTGGCACAATTAGTAAAGAAAATTAAGGGAGTTGCAGTTACAGCGCCAGCTCCCATCATCAGGGCAATGGTTCCTGCACCACAGGTTTCGTAGCTGTTAGCACCATTACTACTTAAATGAAGCAAATAACCAATGGCAACGGGGGATAAAAGCAAAGTTTCCAACATTATACTTGTCAGAGCATTAACTTTAATAATCTTTTTCAGTAAGCCGTAAAAAGCGAAGGTTGCAGCCAAGCTTACGGAAACCCAAGGCAAGCTACCATTTTTAACAATCATTACGCCAATGCCAATGCAGGCACAGATTACAGCAATGACTTGCAATTTATTCAAGCGTTCGCCCAAAAACACCATACCAAAAAGCACGCTCACCAAAGGATTTATGTAGTAGCCCATACTGGTTTCTACAATACGTCCGTCCTCAACTGCCCAAATGAAAATGCCCCAGTTAAAACTGATGGTGATGGCAGCAGCAAGCATGGTCAAGCCTGTTTTCCAAGTACTGAACACGCCCTTAGTTTCATCTAGAAACATTTGCAGCTTACCCATCAGGCACAGCAGCAAGCCGACGAACACTGCTGACCAGATGAAACGGCTAGCCAAAATTTCTAGGGCAGGCACCTCGTGAAGAAGCTTCCAATATATAGGAAGCACGCCCCACATCAGATAGGCACCTAAGCCATATACAACTCCAAGCTTATAATCTTTATCCATAAAAATCCCTCAATTAAAATTTCTTACGCAAGCTTGCCGGAATGGGAAGCTTTAACGCAACTAAAGCACATACTACGGTGAGCAGACACATAACCTGCATGGTAAAGGGCAAGCCAAAATTATCAGCAAGCACGCCCAAACCAGTTACACCTAAACCACCTAAACCAACGCTAAAACCAATGGTCAAGCCGGCAGCCATACCCACGTTATTAGGTAGCATGGTCTGCGCCAAAACGATACTAGCCGCACTGGAAGCTACGATTAAAAAGCCAGCCAAGCCTACGTTTACAATGATGATGGTCTCATTATAAATCTTATCCATCATAAACACAGGCAGGATACTCAAAAGCATGGAACCAAAGACAACGGCTCTTGTCCCCAGTTTATCACTAATAACTGCGCCTAAATAAGTTCCTACCACACCGCCCAAAAGGAATACCGTCACCAAAAGACTAGCAAAAACAGGCTCGCAGTCTCTAAATTTCATAAAGAAGGACGGCAAATAGGTGGAAAGCCCCGTGTGCACGGTAGAACGCAGGAAAATGAAAAAGAGTAGTAAAAACAAACCAAAGTAAGACAATTTGGCATTCTGCTTTTTAATTTTACTGGTAGCTTGCTTGATGCTAAATTCTATGTTGACACGCTTATATTCAGGCATATAGTACATCATCAAGCCAAAAACTAAAAGTCCCGGCAAAACAAAGTACATAGTGTTATGAATGCCACCCTCTAACGCCAGCAGAAAGGTCATCATCATGGAGCCTACTGCCATGCCAGCCTTGCCACCTAAAGAAAAAATGCCCATATTTTGAGCTTTAGCATTATCAGCACTTAAAAAATTAACTGTCTTAGAAGCTTGAGGATGATATGTAGCACTGGAAACGCCAATGATAATTACGGTCATTAGTATCATTGCATAGGAAGTTGCCCAACCAATAGCAGAAAAGCCTGCCCCAGCTAAGGCTGCACAAAAAGGCAAAAAGGTGGGCAAGGATCTTTTGTCAGTAATATAGCCAAACACAGGTTGGATTACAGAAGAAGTCACGTTTTGAGTTAAAACAATTGCTGCCATCTGAGCATAGGTTAAGGAAAACATTTCTTTCAGATGGGGGAGTACGATGGGCAACGCACCAGCCTGCAGGTCAGTTACAAGATGACCGAGGGTAAGGGATATGATTGCCCAAAAGGATTTATTAGACATAGGAAAGACTCCTGCTTATTTTATTAACTATTTATATATTTTAGCACAAAATTTGTCATTTACAATATTTATAGAGCTATCTATCACGCGCGCATACTCCCTATTCGGTCGCATGCTCTGCGAAAGCTCCCTGTCACGATTCTTCACTTCGCTTACGCTCGTGAGCGGCAGCAACGCTAAGGAAGTTGTCTCGCTTACGCTCGCAACCGCTGTCAGGCTTCATTTGCGCGTCGCTCCGCTCCTTCAAATATCGCCTGCCATATGTCCCAGGCTCCGCCTGCTCGTACATATAACTACAGATAGAAAAAAGAACCGTACCAAATGGTACGGTTCTTTTTTCTAACCGGCAGCTATCTATCCTCCCAGGCCGCTTCCAGCCAAGTACTTTCGACGTTTAAGGGCTTAACTACTGTGTTCGGGATGGGAACAGGTGGATCCCCTTAGCCATCACCACCGGATTATT
>JAFTID010000012.1 GCA_017457085.1 Phascolarctobacterium sp. | reverse complement strand
CAGCTTTCATCGGAGCGTTTTTAGCACGACGTTCTGCATCGGTTTTTACACTGCGGATAGAAGATTTAATGTTCGGCAACTGAGTTCACCTCCTGACTTTTTTCTGTACTGGAATATTCTAACACATACTTCGCCTTTAGACAAGCTATTTGTGAAAAAAAGTTTAATTTTTTCAGGAATATTGTGGGAGAATTACGTGCTGGACACTACTGGTTGGGTATTTTAATCGTAGACAGTCTTCGTGTGTAGATGTTATAATAATCTGTACTGAAAAAATAATTTATAAATTTTCTATATAAAGGAGCTAACAATGGATCAAAGTAAAATCCGTAATTTTTCCATTATTGCCCATATCGACCATGGCAAATCTACCTTGGCAGACAGATTGATTGAACATACCGGCACTCTTACCAAGCGTGAAATGGAAGAGCAAATTCTCGACTCCATGGATTTGGAACGTGAACGTGGCATTACCATTAAGGCGCAAGCAGTGCGTAGCATGTACAAGGCTCGCAATGGCGAAGAGTATATGCTTAATTTTATCGATACCCCCGGTCACGTAGACTTTACCTACGAAGTTTCCCGTGCTTTGGCTGCGTGCGAAGGTGCGCTTTTGGTTATTGACTCTACCCAAGGCATTGAAGCGCAAACTTTGGCGAACGTGTACCTTGCGTTGGACAACGACCTTGAAATTATTCCTGTTGTAAATAAAATTGACCTGCCCAGCGCGGATCCTGACCACGTAAAACGTGAGGTAGAGGACGTAATTGGCATTGATGCTTCTGATGCTGTACTTTGCAGTGCGAAAACTGGCATTGGCATTGAAGATGTACTGGAAGCGATTGTTGCTAAGGTTCCTGCTCCCACTGGCGATGAAACTAAACCTTTGAAAGCGCTGGTGTTTGACTCCAAGTTTGACGCTTATAAAGGCGTAGTTTTGTACGTACGCGTTATTGATGGTAGCCTGCGTAAGGGCATGAAGATTCGTATGATGGCTACCGGTGCTGAGTTTGAAGTAACAGAAGTTGGCTATTTTAAACCCGGTCTGGTAAACGTAGATTCTTTAGAAGTAGGTCAAGTAGGGTTCTTCGCCGCTTCCATTAAAAACGTAAAGGATGCTCGCGTTGGTGACACTGTTACTGATGCTAACAATCCTGCTCCTGCACCGCTGCCTGGTTACCGCAAGGCTACTCCCATGGTTTTCTGCGGTCTTTATCCTGTAGAAAACTCTGAATACGACAACCTGCGTGATGCTTTGGAAAAACTCCAGCTCAACGATGCTTCCTTGGTGTTCGAGCCGGAAACTTCTACTGCTTTGGGCTTTGGCTTCCGTTGCGGCTTCTTAGGCTTGCTCCATATGGACGTTATCAAAGAACGTTTGGAACGTGAATATGGTTTGACCTTGATTACCACTGCACCCAACGTAATTTACGAAGTGTTCCGTACTAATGGTGATGTGGAAATGGTAGATAACCCCTCCAACTTCCCTGACCCCACTGTTATTGACCACGTAGAAGAACCTTTCGTAAACGCAACCATCATCGTACCGAAGGACTACGTTGGCGCTGTAATGGAACTGAGCCAAGAAAAACGCGGTGAGTACGAAAACATGACTTACCTTGACGAAAGTCGTGTAATGATTCACTACGCACTGCCTTTGAGTGAAATTATCTATGACTATTTTGATAGATTGAAATCTACAACCCGTGGTTATGCTTCTTTGGACTACGAACTGTGTGGTTATCGAGATTCCAACTTGGTAAAAGTTGATATTCTCCTTAACGGTGACCCAGTAGACGCACTTTCTGCCATCGTGCACCGTGAAAAAGCCCAAGTGCGTGGTCGTCAGCTGGTAGAAAAATTGCGTAGCCTGATTCCTCGCCAAATGTTTGAAATTCCTGTACAAGCTGCCATCGGCAACAAGGTTATTGCCCGTGAAAATGTACGTGCAATGCGTAAAGACGTATTGGCAAAATGCTATGGCGGTGACATTAGCCGTAAGCGTAAGCTACTGGAAAAACAAAAAGAGGGTAAGAAACGCATGAAGCAAGTGGGAAGCGTGGAGTTACCGCAAGAGGCGTTTATGGCTATTCTCAAGATGGACTAATTTAAAACTCGTTATAAGCACCGTTATGCTTTGTCGCAACTCATTCGCTTGCTTGACGTACGCTTAGTACGCCAGCGCTTCACGAATTTCATTGCTTCGCGCCTTCCGGTACTTCTAACGAGTTTTATCGTTTTAACGAAGAATGTTGGTGAATTAATGAAACCATACGAACAAATACAAGCCATATACTTGCATACTCCGTTTTGCGTGCAGAAATGTTTGTACTGCGACTTCGCTTCCTACGCTTGTCGCGATGCTTCTGTTATGGAGCGTTATACAGATGCAGTTTGCAAGGAGATTGCTTCGGGCGGGGCAGTGAAGCTGCCTGTGAACCCCAATGCTACCATTTATTTTGGTGGAGGAACTCCTTCCACGTTACCTGTGGAGTGTATCGCAAAGCTTGTAGATGCCTTGAAGAAAAATAAATACTGGCAAGAACCTGCGGAAGCAACCATTGAAGTTAATCCTGGCACTGCAGATTTAGCAAAGCTAAAGGCTTTCCGTGAGCTTGGTTTTGACCGTATTAGTTTTGGGGTACAGTCCCTAAACGATACTGAACTCAAAACCATTGGTCGTATCCACACTGCGGAGGAAGCCTTGCAAGCAATTGCTTGGGCGGAGGAAGCTGGCTTTACCCGTATCAATGCAGATTTAATTTACGGACTTCCGGGACAGACCATGGAAAGCTTGCGTAAAACTTTGGAGCAGCTTGTAGAAACTGGCATTGAGCATATTTCTGTGTATGGTTTGATTGTGGAGGAGGGGACTCCCTTAGCCACCTTAATTAATGAAGGAAAGTTAATTCTGCCGGACGAAGATACTGCTGCTGATATGTACGAGCTGGTGCAAAACTTTTTGAAAGAGCAGGGCTTCGAGCGTTACGAAATTTCTAACTACGCTAAAAATGGACAGTACTCTAAGCACAACTTAGTGTATTGGAAGTATGAGCCCTATGCTGCTTTTGGAGCAGCTGCTTGTGGCTTTGATGGAGCTTCTCGTTTTACAGCAAATGAGGTTGTTGCGGACTACCTTAGCCAAACTCAAGAAGCTGTTATATATAATGAAGAAAACCTTTCCAACGAAGAGCTCTTAGGTGAGTTTATGTTCATGGGTTTGCGCAAGACAAGCGGTGCTAATTTACGTGAAGCTCGTGAGCGTTTGGGTATTGACGTTATGGAACGCTTTGCTTCCGAAATGGAGCCTTTCTTCCAAAAAGAAATGCTTCGCTATGATTCTGAACAAGAGCTTTTGTTTTTGACAGAGCGTGGCATGGAATTGGGCAATCTTATCTTTGAAATATTTGTAACAATTTAAGCACTTTCCCCAAAATCTTGTTGACAAGGTATGGGGGAGGTGCTATTCTTATATCAGATGTTAGCACTCCAATAAATAGAGTGCTAACAATAAACTGAGGTGGGAATATGTTAAATGACAGAAAGAAAAAAATTCTCCAGCTTATCATCGAGGATTATATTTCTACTGCCGAACCGGTAGGCTCCAGAACTATCGCTCGCAAGTATGATTTAGGCATTAGCCCTGCAACCATTCGCAACGAAATGAGCGATTTGGAGTTGCTTGGTTATCTTGAGCAGCCTCATACTTCTGCTGGTCGCATTCCTTCTGCCCAAGCGTACCGCTTTTATGTAGATTCCCTGATTGAACCCGGTTCTTTAACTGATCACGATATGGCGCTGATTAACAGCTGGTATACAGAACGTCGTCGCAGCATTGACGATATCTTCCAGTCTACGGCGAAGATACTTTCCCGTATGACTCAAAACGTATCCATGGTACTTGCCAATAAGGATGCGGCAGCTGTATTCCGTTATATAAAATTTTTACCTTTGGATTCCAATCATGCAATTCTGTGCATCGTTACCGATGACGGTAACGTAGATAACTGCGTAGTAGAAATTCCCTTGGGCATGCGACCTGAGGAAATGGATTACCTGGCAGGCAGAATTAGCAGAGAGCTGGAAGGCAAGGAGCTTTCCGAAATCAGCGATGATTTGCTGAGTGCGCTACATATGGATGTAGCAGAGGACAAGGTGCTTTTCACTTCCTTCCTGCAAGCCATCAAGCGTATGAGCCGCAAGCAAAACGAACAAAGAGTTTTCCTAGGTGGTACGAAACAGCTGCTGAACCAACCGGAGTTCCGAGATGTGGAAAGAGTTAAGAGCCTTTTGGGTATATTAGAGGAAGAAAAGGTTGTACGCGACCTTTTAGTTGCTGGAGAAGATAGTGGTTTAAAAATTACTATCGGCACAGAAAATAAATTTACCGGCATTCAAGATTGCAGTATGGTACAAGCTACCTACCGCTTGAACGGTAAAATTGTAGGAACCATGGCGGTGCTTGGCCCCACTCGCATGGAGTACGGCAAAGTAATTACTGTAATGGATTACCTGCACAAGTATTTGAAAACAATGTTTGAGCAAGATCAAGATAAAGAATAAGGAGGAAGCGTTTTGCAACAGGAAGATATTAAAGATACTACAACTGAAGAAACTTCCGCCAATGAACAAGAGGTAAGGGAAGAAACTGCTGCAGAAGAAACCGTAGCTGAAGAAGCAAAAGAAGAACAAGCTGAAGCTAAGGAAGCAGTAGTAGACGAAAAAGATGAAAAAATTACTGAGCTGAACAATCGCTTGATGCGCTTGCAAGCAGATTTCGACAACTTCCGTCGTCGTACTGCAGGTGAGAAGGAACAACTTTCCGGCTTTGTAACTGCTGGTGTTGTTGGCAAGTTCTTGAAGGTTCTTGATAACTTTGAAAGAGCTGAAGCTAGCGCAGAAAAAACTGCTGATTTGGAAGGTTTGTTGACTGGTATGAAACAAATCCGCCGTCAATTTGAAGAAACCTTCAAAGAATTGGGTGTTGAAGAAATCGTAGCTCAAGATGCTAAATTTGACCCCAACCTGCACGAAGCAGTAATGCGTGGTCAAAATCCTGAATTTGAAGATGAAACCATTGATATGGTTTTTGAAAAAGGGTATAAGATCCATGATAGAGTGATTCGTCATAGTAAGGTTAGAGTTATATCCAATGATTAATCCCTCAGTCACCTACGGTGACTGCTCCACTTTAAGGGGCGCCATAAATTAGTTAAAAATATCAACAATAAATTTGATTTGTATTCTTAGGAGGAATAAAAAATGTCTAAAGTAATTGGTATTGACTTAGGTACTACTAACTCTGTTGTTGCTGTTATGGAAGGTGGCGAACCTACCGTTATTACTAACCAAGAAGGTAGCCGCTTGACCCCGTCCGTTGTAGGCTTCTCCAAAAGCGGTGAACGTCTTGTTGGTCAATTGGCAAAACGCCAAGCTGTTTCCAACCCGGACAGAACTGTAAGCTCCATTAAACGTCATATGGGTACTTCCTACAAAGTTGACATCGACGGCAAAAAATACTCTCCGGAAGAAATTTCCGCAATGGTTCTGCAAAAACTGAAAGGTGACGCAGAAAAATACTTGGGTGAAACTGTAACTCAAGCAGTTATCACCGTTCCTGCATACTTCTCCGATAGCCAACGTCAAGCTACTAAAGACGCTGGTAAAATTGCTGGTCTCGAAGTACTGCGTATCATCAACGAACCTACCGCTGCAGCTCTTGCTTACGGTATTGACAAAACTGATGACCACACCGTTTTGGTTTATGACCTTGGCGGCGGCACCTTTGACGTATCCATCCTCGAAATGGGCGACGGCGTATTTGAAGTAAAAGCTACCAATGGCGATACCCGTTTGGGCGGCGATGACTTCGACCAAAAAATCGTTGACTGGCTGGTTGCTGAATTCAAGAAAAGCGAAGGCATTGACCTGTCCAACGACAAAATGGCTATGCAACGTTTGCGTGAAGCTGCTGAAAAAGCAAAAATTGAATTGTCTGGCGTGTTGACCACCAACATCAATCTGCCCTTCATCACCGCAGGTGCTGACGGCCCGAAACACTTGGACGTAGACCTGACCCGTGCTAAATTTGAAGAAATGACTTCCGATTTGGTAGAACGCACCATGGGCCCCACCCGTCAAGCAATGGCTGACGCAGGCCTTTCTGCAAGCGACATTCAAAAAGTAATCTTGGTTGGCGGTTCTTCCCGTATTCCCGCTGTACAAGAAGCAATTAAAAAATTCATCGGTAAAGAACCCCACCGTGGTGTAAACCCGGACGAATGCGTAGCAATCGGCGCAGCTATCCAAGCAGGCGTATTGGCTGGCGAAGTTAAAGACGTATTGCTCCTGGACGTAACTCCGTTGTCCTTGGGTATCGAAACCTTGGGTGGCGTATTCACCAAAATCATCGACCGCAACACCACTATCCCGACTTCCAAAAAACAAGTATTCTCCACTGCAACTGATAACCAACCCTCCGTTGATATCCATGTATTGCAAGGCGAACGTGAAATGGCAGCAGATAACAAAACCCTCGGTCGTTTCGAACTGGGCGGTATCCCTGCTGCACCGCGTGGTGTACCCAAAATTGAAGTTGCTTTCGACATCGATGCTAACGGTATCGTAAATGTAAGCGCTAAAGATTTGGGCACTGGTAAAGAACAAAAAATCACCATTACTTCCTCTGGTTCTTTGAACAAAGACGAAGTTGAAAGAATGGTAAAAGAAGCAGAAGCTAATGCAGAAGCTGATAAAAAACGTAAAGAAGGCGTAGAAGTTCGTAACCAAGCTGACAGCCTGTGCTACCAAGCAGAAAAAACCATTAAAGATATGGAAGGCAAAGGCAAAGACGACCTGATCGCTAAAGTTAAATCTGCAATGGATACCTTGAAAGAATCCATGAAAGGCGACGATTTGGAAAAAATCAAAGCTGATACCGAAGCTTTGACCAAACCGCTGTATGAACTGTCCGCAGAACTCTACAAAGAAACCGAAGCTGCTAAAGGCGCAGGTGCAGAAGCCGGCGCTAAAAAAGCTGACGACGATGTAGTAGATGCAGAAGTTGTTGACGACGACAAAAAATAATTAAATTTAGGATGGTGTAAACTTTGAGTAAAAGAGATTATTACGAGGTCCTGGGTGTGTCTAAAACAGCTACCCAAGATGAGCTGAAAAAAGCATACCGCAAACTGGCGCGTAAATATCATCCTGATTTGAATAAAGATAACGCGGAAGCTGCAGAAAAGTTTAAAGAATGTAATGAAGCCTACAGCGTACTTTCCGATGAGCAAAAGCGCGCCCAATATGACCAATTCGGTCACGCTGCCTTTGAAAATGGTGGCATGGGCGGCGGTGGAGGCTTTGGTGGTGCAGGTGGTTTCGGAGGCTTTGGCGGCAGTGGCATGGAAGATATCTTTGATATGTTCTTTGGCGGTCAAGGTGGACGTGGTGGAAGTAGAGCAAAAGCTGGTCCCCAACGTGGCGCAGACCTGCGCTTCGATTTGGAAATCTCCTTTGAAGAAGCTGCTTTCGGCATGGAAAAAGAAATCAACCTGTATCGTGACGAAGTTTGCGACCACTGTCATGGTGAGGGCGCAGAACCTGGCTCCAAGGTAGAAACCTGTCCTGAATGTAATGGTAGCGGCTATGTACGCTTTACCCAAAACACTATGTTCGGACAAATGGTTAACGAACGTCCTTGCTCCAGATGTAAGGGTGAAGGCAAGATTATCAGTGAACCTTGCAGGGAATGTCACGGCAAGGGTACTGTAAAACGTAACAAGAAGCTGAAAGTTAAGATTCCTGCTGGCGTTGACAATGGTTCTCGCTTGCGTGTATCTGGAGAGGGCGAAGCTGGTGCTAAGGGCGGACCCAGTGGTGACTTGTACGTATACCTTTACGTGAAGCCTCATAAGTTCTTTGAACGTGATGGTACTACTGTATTGTGCGAGGTGCCCATTAATATTGTTCAGGCAACCTTGGGTGCGGACATCAAAGTGCCGACCTTAGATGGTCAGGTTACTATGAAAGTTCCCGAAGGTACTCAACCTGGCAAGGTAATGCGCATTAAGGGCAAGGGTATTCCCAGCCTGCGTAATGGCAGCCGTGGCGACCAACTGGTACGCATCAAAGTTGTTGTTCCTACCAAGCTTAGCGATAAACAAAAGGATGCTTTACGTAAGTTTGCTGACATTAGCAAAGACAATATCAACCCCGAAGAAAAAAGCTTCATGGATAAAGTGAAGGACTTCTTCAAATAAACTGACAAAAATAGGATAATCAAACTTTTTGAGGGTTTGCCAAAGTTTTTGAGGGTCTAACTTGAGGGTTTCCTCATTTTTAACACCGTGTTTTTGAGGGTTAATCGTGAGGGTCTGGTTTGAGGGT
>JAFTID010000031.1 GCA_017457085.1 Phascolarctobacterium sp. | reverse complement strand
GGGTAGCTAAATCAATTAAGATTTAACTACCCTTTAATTATTTTATATATCTGTACCCATTAACATTCCGACACGCCTGCATATAGAATTGATATTCCTATACAGCGTTCGTGTGCTCATTCCAAGCCGTTGAGCGATTTCATTATCCGTTGGTCTTGGGCTTGGTGACCAGAACTTTAATTCAAGAACTTTCTTTTCTTCCGAAGAACATTCCCTGGACATAATGCTGATGGCTTCGGTTATTCGCTGTAGGAAAAATAACCTGTCCTGCAAGTACATCTTGCGCTCAGCAGTATAATCTTTGCTGTAGGCAGGGAATAGTCTTATGTCGTCAAGTTTTTCTCGAATTCTGTGCATTTCATTTCTGGAGCGCTGATAGTTTAGTAGTTCAGCGCAAATATATTGACGTGTCTCCCGCCGCACTAAGCAGCGCCCCCTTTCGGTTTAAATTAGAACAGCTTCATCGTCCTGGTCAAATATGGTTGGATATCATCAATACTTCTTGCAATGATGTATTTACCGCCATGAAGTTCGATGTCATGTTGAAATTTCTTTTGTTTGTCTGATTGATAACCTCGTGGTGTTTTAATTTCCACATAGATGGTCACTCCGTCTTTTATTGCTGTCAGATCAGACAATCCCGGATGAGAACCCATTCCCTGTTGGTGTCGAATGACGTACCAACCATCAAGTCGAAGTGCATCCCTCACTTGCCCTTGAATAATTGTTTCGGGGTTCTTGGCGGGTCTCTCGCCCTTCTGCCTTTTGAATGGTGGTTGAAACATATTAAAGGTCACCGTCCCTAAAATAATTTTTTACAAGTTCGATTTCGTAATCATCAAGGCTTGCGAAATCATCAGCATCTGCTGCACATACAAAGAATGTTCCGTGAATGCAGTCCACAATGCAACCAGCATCATCATACAGGCCACGAACCAGTGGTAATTTTTTCAGTTTACCTTCATCATCCATTACCGCTACCAAGCCCCTGTTGTTATGGATAGGCAATGTAACACACTCAAAATGAGCAGACTTGCCTTCGATACCAACAGTTCTTTGGATGTTCTGCAGACTATTGCTAATGTTGGTTACAATAGGTTTCTTGTCCTTATCGGTGTACTTTAAAACTTTGATTTTGATAGGTTCCATTATTCACATCTCCTAACTTCATGGTGCCCAAGCAAAATGCCCAAAAGAGTATCATTCTCAAGAGTTGGCGCACATCCGAAAGTTGACATTACTTCCAAGCCTTCGTCAGTAATGCAAGCGGTATCAATAAGTTCTCCTTCTTCTTGGTCAATTGTCACAATCTGAAAAACTTCGTGTTTTTTAAAGCCTAACATTTGAGCAATGTCTGCCATGTAATTTTTTGCCATCATCAATTACCTCTTTTCTTGACTTCTTTTGCAAGCTCTTTTTCAAGATGATTTTTTAAAATCCCCTGATTTGTAATTATGTTGCTAATTAGAGATTGTGCTTTCTCATCTTCCAGTTTGTTAATGTGCTTTAGAGCTTTAAGGTTCCGTGTTTGAGCAGCACCAGCAGGAAGAATAGCATCTCTTAAAACTGCAATTCTGTTGATACATGACATTTCATCGGTCCTCCGAAACAATACCATTGATAATTTTTTCGCATAAATTTTGATAAGCCACCAAGTTTTTTTTGGATAAACCAAGGTAAATTTTTAAAGGTGCTTATCCTTACATAAGTTATGTCTAAAATGTCGATACATTTCTTATATCTTTTTTCCCATATGGGTGGAAATTCAATACCGTCTCTTTTATACACTTGATAACCAAGGACTTCTGCAATTAAAGATGTTGGCAAACCAATAGACTTGCCATGCTTAAAACAAACTTTCCAAGCTCGTTTTCTCATTTTGCGTCTTGCGTTAATCATTTCCCGGTACTCCCAAAACCTTTTTCTCCACGCTCGGTGCTGGTGGAAACCTTTTCAACTACCACCAATTCTGTATCAACATCTCTTTTAATGAGCATTTGGGCAATTCTATCGCCTTTTTTAATTACTACCGGTTCGGAAAGAGAGGATTCGCCAATGAAGCCAACTTCTCCACGATAATCGGAATCAATGATTCCAACGCTATTAGCCATTCTTAAAGTGGTCATCAATCCAATACTGGAACGCGGTACGATTTCAGCGTGATAACCTTGTGGAAGCTCAATTTTAAAACCCAAAGGAATAATTGCAGGAGCGACAAGGATTT
This sequence comes from Phascolarctobacterium sp., assembly GCA_017457085.1. Taxonomy (GTDB): domain Bacteria; phylum Bacillota; class Negativicutes; order Acidaminococcales; family Acidaminococcaceae; genus JAHHUH01. Next base: position 2,634 of record JAFTID010000031.1, on the reverse strand, counting down.
TATTTTCACGTGCGTAACAGTCATAAGCTGCTGCTCCCGGTGTTTTTTTCTCCGGCTTTGTTCCACCCGGTACTAATTCGATTTTTACTTGCATTTCATTTACCCCCTATGCGTTTAAAATAATTTTTCTGCCATCAATGAACAAAGTCGCTCTCGGAATTTTAGGAACGTGCGGTTCCTTTTTAATTCCTGCAGCGCGTTTGGCATCGTTAATTTTGTCAGCCTTCTCTTTGAATTTAATACTCCAAGCAGACGGAGTAGTTTGTTTGGGCTCTTTTTTCTTAGCCATACCATCACCCCTTAACTAAACAGCCCAGTCAAAGGGGTAGCTTTCTGCAAATTAGAAAGCTTAGTCAACCATTCATCACCGATAAAGTTGCCAAGAGCGTCAACTTCTCGAACAACAACAAGTGCTGCAACATAAGTTACCCTAACAACCGTTACACGCTTACCTGCCTCAATGACGAGTAAATTGCCAGAATAAACAGGGTGTATTGTTTCGTAGATACCATTTACTTTAATTTCCTCAAGTCGCATCAGGTTCACCAATCTTTCTTAAAGTCTTATTCATTTCTTCTTGAAGTGCCAAAAGCTCCGGTATCGGCTCATTACTTTTAAGCTGGTCCAGTCTTTTGTTTAGAGCACCAAGAAAATTATCAAGCCTTGTCTCTTTCTTTTGGATCAGTTTGAAATCGTTCATCAAGACAAGCACCGTAGCTGCCAAGATGTTTTGATACGCCGCAACGCTGGCATGTCTATACATATCGTTTAGCCTTTGCTCATCACTGAGCGAATCAGCAAACTTTTCCTTTGCCATTTGTCTACGTAATTTTCTGTTAACACTTGCCATAATCTCACCTACGGTAATTGGTCAATGGTAATGCCATCAACTCTTTCATATTGAGGATTTACATATTTTACTGAGTCATCATATCTGAACTCGCATTGACCAGGCGCTGGATTTTCACGTGCTGCACCACATTGTAAGCCAAGTGCATGAAACGCTTTTCTGAACTGACATTCTTTTACCACATCACCCTGTGGGCAGGAAAAGCATTCTAACAAAGCAGCATCAGCTATTGTCAACATAGCTTCTAAATCAACCGTTACCTTGCGCCCATAATCATCTTTATCAACTCTTGCATCATCGTAAGAATAAACTTTAATGCCAGTATGTTGAGACCTTCGTAGAACTTTCTTTTCTTCCACAGGATCCAAACACCCCATACGTTCCTCTATCAACTTTTTAGCAAACGTCTTCATTGTTTTTAATCTACGCAGCCATTCAGGAACTTCGGTAGTCGGTATCATCTTGTCAAAAGCTTGAACAAAAGCTGATAACCACATAAGCTGTTGCATTTCTGCAGCTGCCATATATCGAGATTTCTTCATTACTTCAAATCCTCTCTTTTGCCGCCATAGCCCGTGACTGCGCTACTTGTCACGGGCTCATATACTTCTTCGAACCACCAGCGCCATCGTTAGTGGGCTTGTATATATTGCCAAACAGGGTTATGCAGCTGCTTGGTGGCGGATTGATTTTAATTTATGGTTTCGGTTTTAATCGTTGTTTGCTACGCATAAAACCAACCTCTGTTTTTTATGTTTTTAGAGTGCCTTTGCCGAGACACTATACTTTTTTAGATTCACTCAACCTTTTAATGGTTGCGTTATAACCTAACAATGCGTCAGAGTTTTGACCTAATACAAATTTGTTTAAACTTTGTTCTGCAGTACGTTTGCAAGCATCTTCGTAAAACCTACGAACTTGAGCACGTACCTTTGGCATATCAGCTTCAAGAACACATTGAAGCTCGTGCCAACCAAAAGCATTCACAGCTATTTCAATTTCAGGACGACTAAACGTAGGCTTTGTATGCCATGGAGTACGCTGCATTGCTATTTGGATTTCTTTCCAAGCTTCATCCCAACTTTTTACCCTGTTATCTTCATCAACGGTACCAATAAGACTTTTGCAAGCCTCAACGATTTCGCTAACTGCAGGTAAAAATTTCTGCTCAAGTATCAGCTTTTTACAGGCCTTACTTAATACTTCGTTGGGAATTTCTTTCAGCAAAGTGACATATAAGGATTGCCTGTCTTTATCGCTTTGTCCATAGGTTCCAAACAGAACACCGATAATACGATTGCGTTCGTTAATGTCATAATTCAAGCGACTCACCACCTTCCAAAATTATTTTCAAGGCTTCTTCAGTTGTTTCTGCAATACCCTTACTTTTCTTGGGCTTTGTAAAACCTGTTGCAAGAACCTTAGCGATATACTTCCATGTACCACCGTGGTTAATACCGTTGTTCTTGGCAATATCAGCTGCAGCCTTGAACTGCTCAAAGGTATAATCTCTACCCATCTGCATTACAGCGTTTGCTTCTGTGCGGTTAAAGAACGGGTGGAAGGCAGATTGATAATATTCCACGCACTTGTTGACCCTGCCAGCGTGTTGGTCGAGTGCTTCCGTTTTTTGGTTAACCACTTTCGCATTTTGGGTTTGCTTTATATTATCCCTATTGGTAGTTTGAATTGGTAGTATTGAATTGGTATATTGAATTGGTAATGGTTGTGCATTTCTGCACAATGGCTTGTGCATTTCTGCACAATGGCTTGTGCAATTTTGC
>JAFTID010000030.1 GCA_017457085.1 Phascolarctobacterium sp. | reverse complement strand
TAATATCCAGCAGCTTGGCGAAAAGCGAATGCTGTTGTTTAAAGAATAGGAGGAATCAGCATGCTGACTACGGCACCGAGAGGTACTAAAGATATCATGCCTGCGGATGTTGCGGCATGGCGTTACCTTGAAGATACCATGCGCAAGGTCTGCGCTCAGTATGGCTACAAAGAAATTAGAACCCCTGTGTTTGAACACACGGAACTGTTCCTGCGTGGTATTGGCGAAACTACCGACGTTGTAGAAAAGGAAATGTACACCTTTACTGACCGTGGTGATAGAAGCCTGACCTTACGTCCGGAAAATACTGCTTCTGCTGTACGTGCTTACATTGAGCATAAATTGTACGCAGAACCTGCTCCCACCAAATTGTTCTACATCGGACCCATGTTCCGTTATGACCGTCCCCAAGCAGGTCGTTACCGTCAATTCCATCAATTCGGTATTGAAGCTTTGGGTATCCAAGGTCCTAACATTGATGCAGAAATCATCTTGTTGGCAGTACAAATTTTGCAAAACCTTGGTCTGAAAGATTTGAAACTGAAAATTAACTCTGTAGGTTGCCCCAAATGCAGACCTGAACACAGAGAAAAATTGCAAGAGTTCTTCAAACCTAATTTTGACCAACTGTGCAAAGATTGCCAATCTCGTTATGATAGAAACCCCTTACGTTTACTGGACTGCAAAAATCCTAAATGCCAAGAACTTGGCGTAGGTGCTCCTAGCTTGGAGGAATGCCTGTGTGATGAATGTAAAGCGCATTTTGACGGTTTGAAAGAACTGCTCACTGCTGCTGGCATTGATTATGAGGTAGACCACAACTTGGTACGCGGTCTTGATTACTATACAAAAACTGCTTTTGAAATCCAATACAGCCCCCTTGGCGCACAAAGCGCTGTCTGCGGCGGTGGCCGTTACGACGGCTTGATTGAAGAAGTAGGTGGCCCTGCAACTCCTGGTATTGGTTTTGCAATGGGTATGGAACGTGTCCTTTTAGCTCTGGAAAGTCAAAACCTTTTGCCTGCGGCAGATGATTCTATGGATGTATTCGTGGTTTGCCCCAAAAAAGAAAACTTTACCGTTGCTTTCAAAACTGCCATTGAACTGCGTCGTGCAGGCTTCAAGGTTGACTACGACTTCCAAGGTCGTAGCATGAAGGCGCAAATGAAAGCTGCTAATAGGGTACAAGCAAAATATGTGTTAATTTTCGGCGAGGATGAAGTTGCCCGCGGACAAGTTGTTCTGCGCAATATGGCTAACAGCGAGCAAAACGAAATCGCCATCAGTGATATACTCACTAAATTACAAGTAGAGGTGTAAGATTATGATTAAAGCTAAACGTAGCCATAACTGTGGCGAACTTGGTAAAGACTTTGCCGGCCAACAAGTAGTATTGTGTGGTTGGGTAGCAAAACGTCGTGACCATGGTGGATTGATTTTCGTTGACTTGCGTGACCGTAGCGGTATCGTACAAGTTGTAGCTGACCCTGACACTGCAGGTGCAAGCTTCAAAGTTGCTGAAGACATCCGTAATGAATATGTAATCAAAGTAAGCGGTAAAGTAACTCTCCGTAATGAAGCAACCGTAAATGGTAACATTGCTACCGGTGCTATCGAAGTTATGGCAGAAGAAATCGAAGTATTGAACGCTGCTAAAACCCCGCCGTTCTACATTCAAGACAACATCGATACCGATGAAAACCTGCGCTTGAAATATCGTTACTTGGATCTCCGTCGTCCGGAAATGCAACGTAACATCATTCTCCGTCACAAAGTAACCAAATTGATGCGCGACTATTTGGATACCCGCAATTTCTTGGAAATCGAAACCCCGATGCTCACCAAATCCACTCCGGAAGGCGCACGTGACTATCTGGTTCCCAGCCGTGTAAACCCCGGCAAATTCTATGCACTTCCCCAATCTCCGCAAATCTTCAAACAACTTTTGATGGTTTCCGGTATGGAAAGATACTTCCAAATCGCACGTTGCTTCCGTGATGAAGACCTGCGTGCTGACCGTCAACCGGAATTCACCCAATTGGATATGGAAATGTCCTTCATGGAAATGGACGAAATCCTCGAATTGATGGAAGGCTTGATTGCTTACATCTTCGAAGGCGCTCTTGGCAAAAAAATCCAAACTCCGTTCCAACGTTTGACTTGGGATGAAGCTATGGATTGTTATGGTAGCGACAAACCGGACCTGCGTTTCGGTATGGAACTCATTAACATGGTTGACGCTGTTAAAGATTCCAACTTCAAAGTATTTAACCAAGTTATCGAAAACGGTGGCGTAGTTAAAGCAATCAACGTAAAAGGTTATGCAAATATTCCTCGTCGTGAATGCGACAGCTTGGTTGATTTCGTTGGAATTTATGGTGCAAAAGGCTTGGCTTGGATGCAAATTCAAGAAGATGGCAGCGTAAAATCCCCGATTGCTAAATTCTTCAGCGAAGAACAATTGGCTAACATCCTTGCAACTGCTCAAGCCGAAGCAGGCGACTTGGTTATGTTCATCGCTGACAAACCGGCAGTAGTTGCTCAAGCTTTGGGCGCACTGCGTATTGAAATGGCAAAACGTCGCAACCTGATCGATCCCGATGCTTTGGCGTTCGCTTGGGTAGTTGATTTCCCGATGTTCGAATACGACGAAGAAGAAAAACGTTATGTTGCAATGCACCATCCGTTCACTTCTCCGCGCGACGAAGACCTGCCGCTTCTGGCAACTGACCCCGGCAAAGTTTATGCAAAAGCTTATGACATGGTTCTCAATGGTACTGAAATCGGTGGCGGTTCCATCCGTATTCATCGTCGTGATGTACAAAAACAAATCTTCTCTGCTATCGGTCTCACCGACGAACAAGCACAAGAAAAATTTGGCTTCATGATGAATGCATTCGAATATGGTGCTCCTCCTCACGGCGGCTTGGCATTCGGTCTGGATCGCTTGATTATGATTATGGCTCAACGCGACTCCATCCGCGACGTAATTGCTTTCCCTAAAACTCAATCTGCTGCTTGCGTAATGACTCAAGCTCCTAACGATGTTGACGACAAACAATTGCGTGAACTTCACATCAAAACTTCTATGCTGATCAAAAAAGAAGATAAATAAAAAATCTAAGGAAGCGTTGAAAAACGCTTCCTTTTTTGTTATTATAAAGGTGTGAAAATTAGCTACGGCTTTTTGAAGATGAATTAGATTATAACCCTGCGATGTACGTTACATTGCTCCACAGGTTTTGAGCCAACACTCTAACCTAGGGAGCCTGATACTCCGCTTGCTAAAAACCAGCCTCCGTTTGAGTGGACTTTTGCGGTAAGTGGGAAGGCACCCACCTGCACATGCAGGTTCAAAACATGGAGCTGGACGGCACCGTGGGGCATAATACTTTATAGAGGTAAGTTATGGATTTATCAAGAGTGGAATACGTAATTGGTAAAGAGAATATTGTTAAGTTGCAGGCTGCTCACGTTGCCGTTGTCGGCTTGGGTGGAGTAGGTAGCTACATTACAGAAGCTCTTGCCCGCAGCGGAGTAGGTGCGTTGACTTTAGTTGATGCTGACGAAGTAGCTCCCAGCAATATTAATCGTCAGCTTCCTGCCTTGACTACTACCATGGGCAAGCTCAAGACAGAGGTTATTGCTGAACGTATTATGCAGATAAATCCCCAATGCAAAGTGAGATTGCGCAGTGAATTTTATCATTCCGGAGATTTCGACAAGTTCTTTCCTGAAAACTTAGACTTCGTGGCTGATGCCATTGATTCCACTGCCTCAAAGATAGATTTACTTGTAGAATGTTATCGCCGACAAATACCCGTGATTTCTTCAATGGGAACTGGCAACAAACTTGACCCTAGCACCCTGCAGGTGACAGACATTAGTAAGACTCACACTTGCCCTTTGGCAAAGAGTGTGCGTAAGCGTTTGCGCATTGCAGGCATTGATAAGGGCGTAACGGTGGTTTTCTCTACGGAAAGTCCTGTGTACGCTAGCAAGGAAGCTGTGCCGGGAAGCATGGTCTTCGTTCCTGCCAGCGCAGGTCTTTTGATTGCTTCTCACATTGTGCGCAAGCTTATTGGAGTGTAAATTATGGATAGCTTATTTAGTTTTGCATACGAACAGAAAAAGCCTTTGGCAGATAGAATGCGCCCTGAAAAATTAAGCGATTTCGTTGGACAGGAGCGTGCAGTTGGGGCAGGAAGTCCTCTGCGCAGAATGATTGAACGCGATATGCTCCAATCCGTTTTATTTTACGGACCTCCGGGCACAGGCAAGACAACTCTTGCTACAGTTATTGCTAACGTTACAGGCAACCAGTTTGTTTCCATTAACGCTGTATCTTCCGGCGTGCCGGAACTGCGCAAGCTGATTGTCAAAGCTCAGGAGCTACAACGTAGTGGTATGGGCAGAACCATCGTCTTCATCGACGAAATACATCGTTTTAACAAGGCGCAACAAGATGTGCTCCTGCCTTACGTGGAGAACGGTACCATTATTTTGATTGGTGCCACAACGGAAAACCCTTTCTTTGAAATCAACTCTCCTTTGCTTTCTAGAATGAAAGTTATTCGTTTGGAAAAACTTACTCCCAAACATATGCAGCAAATTATTCTGCGTGCTGTTGCTGATAAAGAACGAGGCTTTGGTGGAAGCTTCACCATTGATGAAGACGCTCTGAAAATTTTGGCAGATTTTTCTGCAGGGGATGCTCGCAGTGCTTTGAATATGTTAGAGCAAGCAGAGTTTATGCTTCCTGAAACTGGCGAGCGTAAAATAACCATCGAAGTTTTGCGAAGCGTTATCGGTACGGCAATGCAACGCTACGATAAAAAAGGTGACCAGCATTATGACATCGTCAGTGCTTTCATCAAAAGTATGCGTGGTAGCGATGCGGATGCTGCCTTGCACTACCTTGCCCGTATGATAGAAGGTGGCGAAGAGTTACGCTTCATTGCTCGTCGCATTGTGATTTGCGCAGCTGAGGACGTTGGTCTAGCTGATCCACAGGCTCTTGTGGTTGCAAATGCTGCGGCGCAGGCTGCGGATTTTGTAGGCTGGCCGGAAGCGCAGATTCCCTTGGCAGAAGCTGTGTGCTACATTGCCAATGCTCCCAAGAGCAACGCTTCTTATATGGGTATTGCCAACGCTCGTGCTGATGTGCGCAAGAAAAACTGCGGTAGCGTGCCTAAGCATTTGCGTGATGCTCATTATCCCGGAGCCAAAGAACTTGGTCACGGTATTGACTACAAGTATCCTCACAGCTACGGAGGTTGGGTAGAGCAACAATATTTGCCTGATGAACTGGTTGGTGTAAAATATTACGTACCTTCCGGTAACGGACAAGACATCGGTAGAAAAAAGAATAAGTGATTTCAGAATGAAGTTCTGATTTTAAAATGTTTCACGTGAAACATTCAAAGTAATAAAGCGTAAGGCGATTGCCTTACGCTTTAGCAGTTTAATATATAATTTTTATGATTATAAATGTTCGGTTGAATAAATGGCAGGAGACTTGCCTGCTTCCGTGATGTGTGGCGTAAGAATCATAATAACCTCAGTCTTTGACTTACGTTTAGTACGATTCTTGAATAGCTCGCCAAAAAGAGGAAGCTTGGAGAGCAGGGGAACCTGTTGAATATTTTTTTGTTCTTCTTCATCAATGAGACCACCGATTATAAGGGTTTCGCCGTCAAGCATGCGTATGTTGGTATCAGCAGTACGGCTTGTAATACGGTAGTTTTTCATTTCGCTGACTAGGGTTGGTGTGCTGACCTCCGTATGCACGTTGGCAGTAACCATTCTGCCATCACTGCTTACTATGGGCAGGAAAGCAAGCTTGATACCAGCATCAAGGTATTCAGTCGTAGTGTAGCTACCTGTGCTGTTATGCTTTTCAGTCTGCACTGGAATGTGGTCGCCAATAAAAATGCTGGCTTCCTTGCCAGGGATGGTGATGATGCTGGGCGTTGCCAGTATTTTGGCTTTACCCTTGGCAACTAGAGCGTTCAGGGTAGCATTAAATTTGAAGGAATAGCCTCGCCAAAATTTAAAGTTACCGCCAAAATCATTGTCGCCGTCATCATCATAACTGCTAGAATTTTGTTGCTCTTCATTTTGAGGAATCTTGTCCCAATTCCAGTTAACCCCTATATTTTTACTGTCCTCTTTGTTAAGAGCGATAATCTTTGCCTCTAAGGTAACCTGTTTTGTCGCAACGTCTAGAACCTTAATCGCCTGTTGTAATTTGTAACCTTCACTTTGGGTACCCTTGAATAAGATTGCATTGGTGATGGTGTCCACGGCAAGCTTATCTGCACCAAAGATATTCTTCAAACTTTGCTGAAGCTCCTTTGCCAAAGCGTAATTAAGCTTGATTATCAGCAAATCGTCTTTAGATTTAGTAACATTATTCTGATTTGATATAAATGTGACGTCATTTTGGTTGCAAATATTTGATGGTTGATAGGGCGAAAAGGGATTACGTTGTTGGATTTTAGTTTTAGGTTCTAAATTAGAGGACTCTTTCTGCGTTTGTGCCAAGGCTAAATTACAAGGGGTTGTCAGTAATAAAGCAATGGCTAGAATCGTGCTGTTTAATTTTTTAGAAGTGGTACTGTCGCTAAAAAGCTTCATTCAATATTTACCTCTTTTCTGAAATTAAACTGCAACTTTATTTTAATAAATTTTCCACGAGTGAGCAAGGTAAATATAATGTAGAAAGAAATTTCGGAACTCTTTGGCTACTTTGCTTACGAAAAAGCTTTTCTGTGATAAAATAAAGCTAACTTGATATAAAGGAGGTTCCCCGTGAAGCTGGACAATTTGTTTCAACAAAATGTTTTCAGCAACGATTCGTCAGGAGCAGTTCAAGTTATTAATTTTATCAACCACTTATTAGAGCAGGCGCTACTACAAAACGCCAGCGACATCCACATCGAACCTGTGGAGGAACTGACGAGAGTACGCCTACGCATTGACGGGCTTCTGCAAAAATTTGTGGAAGTACCACGCAGTAACCACAATGCCATCGTATCTAGAATCAAAATCATCAGTGGCTTAGATATTGCCGAAAAACGTTTGCCTCAAGATGGTCGTATTGAAGCTGATGTTAATGGTCGCAAGGTGGATTTACGCATATCCACCTTGCCTGTGATTGATGGCGAAAAAGTAGTAATCCGTATTCTGGACAAGGGTAAACAGCTGAAAAATTTAGCTGGTTTAAGTTTTTCTTCTGTCAATTTTGTCAGATACAAGGAACTGATCAGCTATCCCCATGGAATGGTTCTCATTACCGGTCCGACGGGTAGCGGTAAATCTACAACTCTTTATGCTACTTTGGAATATTTAAATGATGAAAGTCAGAACATCATTACCATTGAAGACCCTGTAGAATTTAAAATTAAAGGTGTCAATCAGATTAGTGTTAACAACAAGGCAGGCTTGACCTTTGCCAAAGGCTTGCGCTCCATCGTCAGACAGGACCCTAATATAATAATGGTAGGGGAAATTCGTGACGGAGAGACTGCTCGCATAGCAGTACAGGCTGCGTTGACTGGTCATTTAGTTTTTAGCACCATCCATACCAATACAGCCATTGGTGCCATCACAAGGCTGATAGATTTAGGCATAGAGCCTTTTTTAGTTGCAGCAGCCTTGCGAGGAGTGGTCGCCCAACGTTTGGTACGTACCATCTGTGTTAACTGCAAGGAGCAATATGCTCCTACTAATACAGAAATAAGTAGTGCAGGACTTTCTGCTCTTGCTTCTAGTGATTTAGATAAGTTTTCACTGTGCAAGGGAGCAGGCTGTGAAAATTGTAACCATTCTGGCTACAAGGGACGTGTGGCTGTGCAGGAGGTCTTAGCCATTAATGATAACATGAAGTCGTTAATCATAAGCGGTGCCAGTGAAAGAGCTTTGCTTGACGAAGCGAGGACGAATAATTTTACTACTCTTATTGAAGATTGTGCCCAAAAGGTGTTGCAGGGAGTAACTTCCGTTGAGGAACTGCTTCGTGTTGCTTACTGTTAGGTGGTGAGCAGATGAAACAGTTATACGAATTATTTTCTAGCGCACGTGATTTAGGTGCTTCCGATATACATATAACTCCCAATGAAGTGGTATCGTTCAGAATCAATGGCGTTTTGCAAAAAACGATGCTTACGTTTTCAGAAGAACAGGTTCAGAAATTTGTGCAAGGCATTTTAAATGAAGAGCAGTATGCAAATTTAGAGCAAGGTGCAGAAATTGATTGCTCTTTTTTAGACGACAAGCAAGGTTATTACAGGGTTAATGCTTTTAAAAGCTTTGGTAGCTTCGTTTTAGCAATTAGAATTATCAACAGCACCGTTCCGAACTGTGAGGAACTAGGCTTGCCAGAAGAAGTTTGTTCACTCGCAAATTTAAAGCAGGGTTTAGTACTAGTTTGCGGTGCGACAGGCTCTGGTAAAAGTACAACCCTTGCTGCACTGCTTAATAAAATAAATTGTGAATGCAGTGTTCACATCGTAACCTTAGAAGACCCAATAGAATACAGACATGTCAATAGACAAGCACTTATTCATCAAAGGGAGGTTGCTAGTGATACGGCTTCCTTCGTTACAGGTTTGCGTAGTGCCTTGCGACAAGACCATGATGTGATTTTAGTAGGGGAGCTTCGTGACAAGGAAACTACTGCCGCCGCACTTAACGCAGCTGAAACTGGACACTTGGTCTTCGCTACCCTACATTCTCGTGAAGCGACAGGTGCCATCAATAGGATACTTGATATGTTCGATGAGGGTAGGAACTTAGTTTGCAACCAGCTAGCCAATGTACTCGAAGGTATTGTTTGCCAAGAACTGGTTATCAGAGTAGATGGTAGCGGTCGCAAGGCGAACTTTGAAGTTCTGCTTGCTAGTCCTGCTTTACGAAGCTTAATCCGTGAGGGCAGAAGCCACCAGATTAATGGCTACCAGATGCTAAAATATTATAAGTAATGTTAGAGAAAGGCTTGTATCTATGAGCCTTTCTTTTTTTTATTTGGTGTGATATAATTAACTGATTTTATATGTTTATTTTGAAGGAGACAGCAATGTTAGGCAATATTAGCGGTGTACGCAAGCACAGTTTAGCTGAAAACGCAGGCATCAAAGCAGGCGAGAAGCTGCTTAGTGTTTGTGGTGCCCAAGTTAAGGATATTATTGAACTTAGCTTTTACACTTCTGACTATGAAGTGGAGCTGGAAATTGAAAATGCTGCAGGTGAAAAGCGCCTTGTAACAATTGCCAAGCATCCTGACGAGGACTTGGGAATTGAGTTCGAGTCTGCTGTTTTTGATAAAGTTAGAACCTGCTACAACAATTGCATCTTTTGCTTTGTTGACCAAATGATTCCGGGTATGCGCCCCGGTCTTTACGTGCGTGATGATGATTACAGACTTTCTTTCCTGTACGGTAACTTCATTACGCTTACCAATATGAAGGATGAAGATTTTAACCGCATCATTAGTACTCACATGTCACCCTTGTACGTTTCCGTACACGCTACTGACCCGGAAGTGCGTTGCCAAATGATGCACAACCGTTTTGCAGGGGAGCTTATGGAAAAATTACAACGTCTGCTTGATGCTGGTATCCAAGTGCATACCCAAATTGTATGCTGTCCTGGCTACAACGACGGCGAAGTTTTGGCAAAATCCTTCGCTGATTTGTACGCTCTGCATCCCGGTGTACTGACTATGGCAATTGTGCCCGTTGGTCTGACTAAGAATCGCGAGCATTTGCATCCTTTGCGTACCTTTACCAAGGAAGAAGCTGCTGCCATTGTTGATATGGTTACTCCTTGGCAAGCACGCTGTCGTAAGGAAACTGGTAAAAGCTTCGTTTATTTGGGCGACGAATTCTATCTGCTTGCAGAAAAGGAACTGCCTCCCGAAAGCTGGTATGATGGCTTCCCCCAATTGGAAAATGGTATTGGCTTGACCAGCAGTTTCCTTTTGGAATGGGAACAAACCTTAAAAGTTTTGAGCCAAGCACAAGCCGCTAAGCCTGCTGTGATTCCCGTAGGGGAAAGCGCCTACAAGGTTTTGAAGCCTGTTTTAGATAAGTTTAATGAAAAATACCAAGCACAACATCAACTGATTGCTGTTAAAAATGAATTCTTCGGCGGTAAAGTAAATGTTACCGGTCTTTTGGTAGGCGGCGATATTTTGCAAGCTGTTCCTAACGATGCCCGTGTTATTTTGCCTGCTGTTGTTTTAAACAAGGATAATATGTTCCTTGATGATATGTCCTTTGACCAATTTAAGGAAAGCCACCAAGGTACCGTTGAGGTTGCCGTTGGTGCGAAAGAGTTGTTGCATTTATTGACAGTTCCGAAGGAGGGCTGAGCATGCTGCAAGTTTATACTGGAACCGGTAAAGGAAAAACTACTGCTGCTTTGGGCGTTGCCTTTCGTGGTGCAGGCTACGATTTGAAAACCATGATGTTTTCATTTTTAAAGGATGACCCTAATTATGGTGAAGCTCGTGCCGCAAGCGTTTTACCGGGTTTTGTCTTAAAACAGGTTGGACGTGATGAATTTGTCAACTTCTACGATCCTGACCCCATCGACCTGCAAATGGTTCGAGACGGGTGGGAGCTTGCCAAAAAGGCAATCGCCAATCGTGAAGCAGACATCTTCATTTTAGATGAACTGAACATTGTACTTGCTACTAAGATGCTTCCTACAGAAGAAGTTGTGGAATTTGTAGCACAGCACAAAAATGATGTAGAAATTATTCTGACGGGGCGTGGTGCTCCTGTGGAGATTATGAATATAGCTGACTTAGTTACCGATATGAAGGAGATTAAACATTATTTTTCGCAGAATGTTAGCTCCCGTAATGGTATCGACCACTAAGATTAAGGAGAGAGAAGTATGGGAAAACCGATAGTTGCCATTGTTGGCAGACCTAATGTAGGCAAATCTACATTATTCAATATTTTTGCTAATAGCAGAATCTCTATCGTTGAAGACACTCCCGGTGTAACTCGCGATAGATTATACGCAACCGCTGAATGGCTTGACCATGAATTTATGATGGTTGATACCGGCGGTATTGAAATTATGAACGCTGATGCTATTGCTGTATCCATTCGTCAGCAAGCACAAATTGCAATTCGCGAAGCAGATGTAATTCTTTTCGTATGCGATGCGCGTGCAGGCATTAGTACTGAAGACGCTGATGTTGCTAGAATTTTGCGCCAATCTAAAAAACCTATTGTATTGGCAATTAACAAAGCCGATTCTCCCAAACAAGAAATGAACGTTTACGAGTTCTACAATCTTGGTATTGGTGAACCTATCCCTGTATCTGCTGCCAATCATTTAGGCTTGGGCGATTTGCTGGATGCTATTGTTGCCAAATTTGGCGATAGAAACACCTTCGGCGAACCGGAAGATGAAGACGAAATCAAAGTTGCCCTCATTGGTCGGCCTAATGTTGGTAAATCTTCCATCTTCAACGCTTTGGTAGGCGAGGAACGTTCTATCGTAAGTAACGTTGCCGGAACTACCCGTGATGCTATCGATACTCCTGTTGTACGTAATGGTCAACGCTATCTGTTCATTGATACTGCTGGCATGCGCCGCAAAGCAAAAATTGACGAACCCATTGAAAAATATAGCATTATGCGTTCCCTCCGTGCAGTTGACCGTTGCGACGTTGTTCTGATGGTTTTTGATGCGGTGGAAGGCGTAACTGAACAAGATAAAAAGATTGTTGGCTATGCTCACGAAGCAGGCAAGGGCGTAATTTTGGTTGTTAATAAGTGGGACTTGTACGAAAAAGATAATACCTCCACCTTGCGCTATACTGAAATGCTCCGTAAGGAATTGGTGTTCCTGCAATACGCTCCTGTAGTTTATGTATCCGCAGTAAGCAAACAACGTATTCATCGTTTGCCGGAAGTTATTTCTTACGCAGCAGAACAAAATGCAATGCGTATTTCTACCAGCGTGCTGAACCAAGTTATTGAAGATGCTGTGGCAATTAACCCCACTCCCACCGAACATGGTAAACGCTTGAAAATTTTGTATGCTACCCAAGTTAAAATTAAACCGCCTACCTTCGTTATTTTTGTTAACGAACCGGAAATCATGCATTTCTCTTACCAACGTTATCTGGAAAATAAACTGCGTGAAGCCTTTGGCTTTGAAGGTACACCCATTAAAATGATTATTCGTGGTAAGAACGAAGACGATTGAGATTGGAGATAAAAGATGTTAGGTAATGAAGTAGGAGTGCTGCATTATGTCTTGGCTTATGCGCTGGGACATGTGTTTGGCTCTATTCCTTGTGGCTTGTGGATTGTGCAAGCTCTTCATGGTATTGATATTCGCGAATATGGTAGTAAGAATATCGGTACCACTAATGTGTTCCGTACCGTTGGCGGTAAAACTGCTGCTCTGGTAATGGCGGCAGATATGCTGAAAGGTATTCTTGCTGTTGCGCTGGTGAACTATTTGTTCCACGACCACATGGCGAACGTAGTAGCTGCTTTGGGCGCAGTATTAGGTCACAGTTATTCCTTGTTCTTAGGCTTGAAAGGCGGTAAAGGCGTAGCAACTGGTTTAGGTTTGCTTTTGTACCTGATGCCTGATGCCTGCATCATCAGCTTTGGTGTGTGGCTTGTAACCGTACTTATCACTAGATACGTTTCCTTGGGTTCCATTATTGCAGCCTGCTGTACTCCGGTTTTGGCTTGGTATTTTGAGTATCCTGTTTCTTATATCGGTCTTTCTGTTTTGTGTACTTTCTTCATTGTGATTCGTCATACTGAAAATATTAAACGTCTTTTGAACGGAACCGAAAGTAAAATTAAACAAGGCAAAGCAGAAGATTTGAAGAAATAATTTTGGCGAGCTTAGGCTCGCCTTTTTTATTTATTAAAACTTGTTTTTTTAAGAAATTCATGTGTACATTTCAAAAGAACAGTGCTATAATGTGTGTAGTAAAAATTTACTACAAATAAATTTAAGGAGGAAACAGCATGGCTGAAAAATCTACTTTTTATCTGGTTCGTGAAGAAATTCTTCCCGAAGCAATCAAAAAAACTATCAAAGTAAAAGAAATTTTGAAAAGAGGCGAGATTAAAACCATCAACGAAGCAGTTGAAAAAATGGGTTTAAGCCGCAGCGCTTATTATAAATATAAAGATTATGTGTTCCCGTTCTATGAAGCAAGCAAAGAAAAGATTATCACTCTGTCTCTTTTGTTAGAACATAAATCCGGCGTGTTGTCCAAAGTGCTGAATACCGTTGCTGATGACAGTGGTAGCATTATGACTATTAACCAAGGTATTCCTCTGCAAGGTGTTGCAAACACCACAATCTCTATTGAAACTAAAAACTTAACCATTGATCTTGAAGCACTGCTTGACAAGCTTCGCATGATTGACGGCGTAAAACGTCTGGAAGTATTAGGTCAAGTCTAAATTTAAGTGTAATATATCGGAGGGGTCCTCATGAAAGATTTTATCAATGTTGGTTTATTGGGCGCCGGAACTGTTGGCGGCGGCGTAATCCATGTATTAGAAAGAAATGCCGCAGATATTGAAAAAAAGGTTGGCATGCCCATTAAAATTACAAAAATTTTCGGTCGTGAAGCAGCTAGTTTGGCAGCTGTTTATGGCGATGGTTACTACTACACAACCAATGCTGATGAGATTTTGGAAGACCCTGAAATTGACATCGTAGTAGAATTAATTGGTAGGGAACACCCTGCTAAAGAATTTATTGCTAAGGCTTTTGAAAATGGTAAGAGTGTTGTAACTGCTAATAAAGACGTGCTTGCTAAGTACGGCGCAGAGCTGTTCCCCTTGGCGGAAGCTGCTGGCCGTGACTTTATGTTTGAAGCAAGTGTTGCTGGTGGCATTCCCATCCTGCAACCTATGAAGACCTCTTTAGCTGCCAACAAGATTAGTTCCGTTATGGGTATCGTTAACGGTACTACCAACTACATGCTCACCAAAATGTCTAAGGAACATATGGACTATGATGAAGTTTTGAAGGAAGCACAAGCTAAAGGCTACGCTGAATCTGACCCGACTGCCGACGTTGGTGGTTTGGATGCTGCTCGTAAGGCTGTAATTTTGGCTTCCATCGCTTTCAACACTCGCATCACTCTTGACGACGTGCAAATTGAAGGTATTCAAAACGTTGGCATTCAAGATATCGAATATGCTGAAAAGCTTGGTTATGCAATTAAGCTTTTGGCTGTTGCTAAAAATGATCCTGAAAATGGCATCAGCGTTTGCGTGCGTCCCACTATGCTTCCTAAATCTCATCCCTTGGCAAATGTAAATGACGTTTACAATGCAATCTTCGTAACTGGTGATGCTGTAGGTGAAGCAATGTTCATGGGCCTTGGCGCAGGCAGATATCCTACTGCAAGCGCAGTTTGTGGTGATATCATTGATGCAGCTCGCAACCTCATTCATCACGAAGGCAACCGCATTAATTGCACCTGCTTTGAAGAAAAACGTATGTGCTCCATTGAAAATATGTGTGCACCTTGTTATATCCGTATGGAAGTTACTGACCAACCTGGTGCTTTGGCTGCAATCGCCGCAGCTTTTGGTGCGCAAAACGTTAGCTTGCGTAGCGTAGTTCAAAGCCGTAGCGTTAATGGTTGTGCTGAATTGGTATTCATCACTCATTCCGTATCTGAATTTAACTTGCAAATGGCGTTGCAAATCTTGAAGGTACTGCCTGTTGTAAAAGAAGTTTGTAGTATTATCCGTGTTGAAGATAACGAATTGAAATAAGTTGGTGATTAGTTATGAACAAAGTTAGTATTCAAGTTCCTGCAACATCTGCCAACTGCGGTTCAGGCTTTGATACCTTAGGCTTAGCTTGTACATTATATAATGAAGTAACTTATGAAATTACCTCTACCCGTGGCTTCCAACTGGAAGTTACAGGCGAAGGTGCTGAATATTTGAAACCCTGCGGTCGCAATCTTGCTTTTGCCAGCTTCTTTAGAGTTTGGAATGAAGTAACCGATAGGGAGCGTATTGGTTTAAAAATTACCATGCACAATCGTATTCCCATGTCCCGTGGTTTGGGCAGTAGCTCCAGTGCGATCGTGGCAGGTATTTTCGCAGGTAATATTTTAAGTGACGGTAGGTTTAGTGACGATGAGCTTCTTGGCTTCGCTACTGAAATTGAAGGTCATCCTGACAATGTTGCGCCTGCTCTTTTAGGTGGCTTCACCATTAGTTATATGGAAGGTGCCAAAGCTCACTCCTTACGTGTGGTACCTCCTAAGCCTTTAAAATTTATTGCCGTTGTTCCTGAACGTCGTTTGCCCACGGTGTTGGCTCGTCAGGCAATTCCCCAAACTATTCCGCACCACGATGCGGTGTTCAATACATCTAGAGCATCCTTATTGGTAGGAGCTTTGCTTACCGGTAACTACCAATATTTGGGAGCAGGCTTGGAAGACAAATTGCATCAACCGTATCGCGCCCATCTTATTCCGGGCTTGGGCGACGTGTTTGAGGCAGCTCGTAAGGCAGGTGCTCACAACGCAATTATCAGCGGTGCAGGTTCAACAGTTATGGCTTACGCAGATATGAATGCGGACCACGAAAAAATTGCTCGCGAAATGCAGAGTGCGTTCTTAAAAAATAATGAGCCTTGTGCTTATCATATTCTTGATCTTGATTTGGATGGAGTAAAAGAAATCTAAAAATTTCTGAAAAAATCATTGACAACTATGTACATAATCTGTATAATAGTTTTTGTGATTCGGGGCGTGGCTCAGCTTGGTAGAGCGCTTCCTTGGGGTGGAAGAGGTCGTGGGTTCGAATCCCGCCGCTCCGACCATTTCGTATCGATTGCCTTTACGGGTTACTCCGTAAAGGCTTTTTTTGTATGTCTAAATCTTTTCTTGGAGGTAACAGTAATGATTCGTACCTTGCAGCTTATTTGCAGCGAATGTGGTAACAAATTCTTGCCGGAGGGCGAGCTTTATTACCGTGACAACTACATTAGCACTAATATTCGAGATACAAAATTTATTTGCCCTGCCTGCATCAAAGAATGGCGTGATAAATGGAAAGTAAAAGACGCTGTTTATTTTGAAGAGGATTACGTTCTTACAGTTACCATTGAACTGGAAGATGGCACTGTTTATAAAAATATGGACTGCACTCCCATTGATGAAACTGAAACCGTAGTGACTGGTGAAGATATCCCCGTGGAAGCACAACAAAAGCTGTACCAAATTTATTTGGCTTGGGATACTGAACGTAAGGCAAAGCTTCTTAAAGACTGCATCTTTAATGATGAATTCATGCGTACCACCGTTACTTGTGAAACTTATTCCGGCGAAAGATTTGAAAATCTTGCCTTCCGTTTCAATATGAAGGGTGAGCTGGAAACTGAACGTCCTATTCCTGAATATGTAAAAGAACAAATTATTGAAGCTTATAGATTGTACGAAGCTCAAAATATGATGGATTAAGAGAGGGAAACTAATGGAAGAATTATTAGAAAAGATTGAGAAACGCCGCACCTTTGCGATTATTTCTCACCCTGACGCAGGTAAAACTACCTTAACTGAAAAACTCCTGTTATACGGAGGAGCAATTCACTTGGCTGGCTCCGTTAAAGCTAGAAAAAGCAATAAGCACGCTGTATCTGACTGGATGGAAATCGAAAAACAACGTGGTATTTCCGTTACTTCTTCTGTATTGCAATTCGATTATGACGGTTATCGCGTAAACATTCTTGATACCCCTGGTCACCAAGACTTCTCTGAAGATACTTACCGTACCTTGATGGCAGCAGATAGCGCAGTAATGCTTATTGACGCTGCAAAAGGTGTAGAACCACAAACCAAAAAGCTGTTCTGGGTTTGCCACCGTCGTAAACTTCCCATCTTTACCTTCGTAAACAAATTGGACCGTTACGGACGTAACCCCTTTGATTTGATGGACGAGCTGGAAAAAGTATTGCACATCAGAGCGTATCCCATCAACTGGCCCATCGGTATTGATGGCCAATACAAAGGCGTGTATAATCGTTTGGAAAACAGCA
The DNA here is from genome assembly GCA_017457085.1 of Phascolarctobacterium sp. Lineage (GTDB taxonomy): Bacteria > Bacillota > Negativicutes > Acidaminococcales > Acidaminococcaceae > JAHHUH01. The sequence continues at coordinate 9,338 of JAFTID010000030.1, read as the reverse complement.
TTGAGCTGTTCGAAGAAGACGGTAGCCACGGTTCTAAAAAATTAAAATCTACCACTGGCTCTCTTGATGACCCCAAGATTCAGGAAATGCTCGGCGCAGATTTGTATGAAAACCTCTGCAACGACATTGAACTTCTTGATTTGGCAGGGGACGAATTCGATATGGAAAAAGTTAATTCCGGTGAATTAACCCCCATGTTCTTTGGTAGTGCTATGACCAACTTCGGTGTGCAAGCATTTTTGGAAAAATTTCTGGAAATGTCACCTAAACCACAACCTCGTGCACTGCAAGATGGTACAATGATTATGCCTGAAAACGAAAACTTTTCTGCTTTCGTATTTAAAATTCAAGCGAATATGAACCCTGCACACCGCGACAGAATTTCCTTTATGCGTATTTGCTCCGGTGTTTTTGATAAAGGCATGAGCGTTTATCACAAGCAATCCAATAAACTGGTGAAGCTTGCTCAACCGCAACAATTCCTTGCTCAAGAAAGAACCATCGTAGAAAAAGCTTACCCTGGTGACATCATTGGTGTATTTGACCCCGGTATCTTTGGTATTGGCGATTCTTTGAGCGATAACAAATTGAAGTTACAATTTGAAGATTTCCCCGTGTTCCCGCCGGAAATTTTCGCTCGTGTACAACCTAAGGATTCCTTGAAGCGTAAACAATTTGAAAAAGGCATTCTCCAACTTTCCCAAGAGGGTGCAATTCAAGTATTTGAACAAAAGGGTGTAGGCTTGGAAAGCTTCATCGTAGGCGTTGTAGGTGTGTTGCAATTGGAAGTTCTCGAATATCGCTTGAACAACGAATACAGCGCACAGCTTCTCATGAACCAACTGCCGTACTCTGTAGCTCGTTGGGTATATGCAGAAGATAAGAAGCTGCTTGACAATATTAAAGGCTTGGATAACGGTATGCTCGTTTATGATAAAAAGGATCGTCCTGTTATCTTAGTTAACAACGAATGGTCTTTGAATTGGATTTTGGAACGCAATCCTGGTATTCAATTCTTAATGGTACCTGCTGATGTTGAAAAGATCTAGAGAAGCAAATAAAGAGTCTCAAGTTAGAAATACAAGTAAATATAAGAACATTCGTAAATATTTTACCTTATCTCAAAAGATAATTCTGTTGATTACCTTGGTTGTATTTATTGCCTTGCTGCCCTCCGCGTTGTTTACTACTCAACGTGTTGCGCAGGTAATTTACGACCGTGTAGCAATTAACGCTGTAAGTATTAATAATATTTTGTGTCACTCTGATGAAATCATTGATGGTTTAACTGCTCAACATGAGTTTGACGACAAAATGATGGAAAGCTACGTTAACGAAGTTGATAACTCAGACGAAGCTGGCGTTGCTATTTATGATAAGGATTTTAACTTACGCGTGTTTTATAATCCGGGAAAATTAGTTGATTTTAAACGCCACTCTTTAGAATTGGTAGAGAAGTATTCTACACAAGCTAAGATTAGCTGGAAAGAAAACTATAACATTCCCAATAGAGCTTTTGGTTATGTTAAAGATGACTACAATCGTGTCGTTGGGTACGTTGTAACTGGTTACTCTGACGACGTCATGAAAAACTCTGCGATTGACTCCATCGTCTTTTTGCTGATGATGACAGCCTTTGGTTTGTCCGTTGGTATTATTGGAGCAATTTTCCTTGCACGAAGAGTTAAGAAGATTCTGTTTGGTTTGGAACCTGAAGCGATTGCTGCGATGCTACAAGAACGTAACATCATTCTTGACTCCGTACGTGAAGGCGTAATAACCATCGATGATAATGGTGTAATCACATTGGTTAATATAGAAGCAGAAAGTCTGTTGGCTGATGCAAACATTTACAACTCTGACCAGTTGGTAGGTAAACATATCAAAGACGTACTTGAAAATGTACGCTTTGACAGTATCTTGACTGAAGGCAAGATTATTACCAATGCTGGTGTAAAAATTGGTAATACCTTGTTCATTATTACATCTGTACCTTTGATGCTTAATGATAAGATTATCGGCGCAGTATTTACCTTCCGTAAAAAATCTGTAGTAGAAGAGTTGGCAAATCAGCTGACTGGTTTTAAAAACTATTCCACCGCCCTTAGAGCACAAACCCATGAATTTATGAACAAGATGCACGTAATCATGGGTCTTATAGAAATGAAAGCTTATGACGAGCTGAAGCATTTTACCAAAGAAGTAGCATATAATCGTCAATCTGAAGTATCTTACATCGTAACCCGTTTGAAAGATATTACCTTGGCTGGTTTCATTCTTGGTAAGATAAGTCGCAGTCGCGAGCTTGATATTGAATTCTCTTTGTCCGACGAAAGTGAATTGCATAACGAACTGGAAGTTCCTTCTGTTCATGACCTTGTACTTATCGTTGGTAACATCATTGAAAATGCCTTTGATGCTTTGCAGAACCATGATGGTGAACGCATTGTTAACCTGAGTATCCTTGATTTTGACAAAGAAATTGTAATTACAGTTGAGGATTCTGGCCCTGGCATGAGTGAAGAAAGCAAGAGAAATGTTTTTATGCGTGGTTATTCCAGTAAAGGCGAAGGCCATGGATTCGGGTTGTACCTTGTTAAGCAAAGTATTGATAATCTTGACGGTACAATTGATATCGAATCCGTGGAGGGAGAAGGCACAACCTTTACTGTTAGATTACCTGTAAAAAGGGATGGTGAAATAAATGATTAACGTATTAGTAGTTGAAGATGATCCGATGGTCGCTCAGCTTCATGAACATTATTTGAGCCAAATTAAAGGCTTCGAATTATGTGATATCTCTCGCAGTGGCGATGATGCACTTAAATTATTGCAAGTTAAATCTTACGACTTGTTGATTCTTGACGTGTTCATGCCTTCTATGGATGGTTTGCAGCTGTTGGCCAAAATTCGTGAAAATGGCTTTGATGTTGACGTAATTATTGTATCAGCCGCAAATGACAAAGATAAAATTAAACAAGCATTGCGTTTGGGTGCAGTTGACTACATCATTAAACCCTTCGAATTTGAGCGCTTTAACTTAGCTCTCAACAATTATCTGAAACGCTATCACATTGTTGAAGAACAAGAAATCATTAAACAGTCCGAACTGGACAAAACTATTATCCGCAATGAAAAAGAACCCATCGTATCCCTGCCCAAAGGCTTAGACAAAAATACTTTGGCTGTGGTATGGAACTGCATCCGTACTTTTGATGGTATGTTTACTACCGAAGAAGTATCTGCAAAGGTTGGCATTTCTCGTGTGTCCATTCGTAAGTATTTAGACTTCCTGAAAACCTTACGTTTGCTGAAACTTGACCTGCACAGAGGTTCTGTTGGTCGTCCCGTTTACAAATATTTATGTGTTGATAAGCAAAGCGATGTACTGAACGTTTATATACAATAGCTTTGGATTTAGAGGTTTATAATGCAAATAAAAGAGCCGGTAAAAATACTTGATGTTCCCATACACCCATTCACCATGGATGAAGCAGTTTCTGCATTGGAGAATAGTATCCAAAACGGCACACAAGCATTTGTCGTTACTGCTAACGCTGAAATAATCATGATGTGTCAGCAAGATAACGAGTACAAAAAAATTGTCTCCCAAAGTGCAGAAATAGTTCTGCCTGACGGCGCAGGCGCAGTTTGGGCTGGAAGACACTTAGGCTATAAAATTCCTGAACGTGTTGCTGGCTTTGACCTGTACTGCCAATTACTGAACAAAGCAGCTAAAAAAGGCTATAAGGTATATTTCTTTGGTGGTTCTCCCGGTATTGCGGAAGCTGCCAAGGCAAAATCTGAAGAACTTTACCCAGGCGTACAAATCGTAGGCTGTCGTAACGGTTACTTCAAGGAAGAAGAAAGCTCTCAAATTATTGCAGAGATTAACGCTTCTGGAGCTGATATACTTTTTGCAGCCTTAGGTGCTCCCAAACAGGAGAAGTGGCTGGAAAAATATCGCAGCCAGCTTAACCAAAAAGTTTTGATGGGCATTGGGGGCAGCTTTGACGTATTCGCAGGTAAGATGGAGCGCGCTCCCAAATGGATGCAGGATGCTTCCTTAGAATGGATGTTCCGTCTTTACAAACAGCCTAGCCGTTTTATGAGAATGATGGCTTTGCCAAAATTTGTTTTGAAGGTTGTTTTTTGTGGTAAAAAAGCTTAACTTTCCCTTTAAGTTAGATATTTTCTTAGAAAAACAACTATAATTAGACAAAAAGATAAGTTTGTACTATAATAATGTGATGGAATAGGTTGTTCCATCACATTATTTTTACCTTGGAAATGAGGCATAATTTATGGTTATAGTTAAGGATGGTTATCCGATTATATTTAGCATGTTGGCAGCTACTGTTGCTGTTTATTTCTTCTTCGGTTCATTTTGGGCTGTTATCCCCGGAGTGTTGACCTTATTTTTTGTTTGGTTCTTCCGTAATCCCACTTCCATGCCCAAGTATGACCCTAAAGTGTTGTATTCTCCGGCACATGGTACTGTAATGGCTATCGAAGATATTTACGACGATGAATATCTTAACGAGCCTGCTACTAAAGTGACTATCTTCCTTTCTGTATTTGATATTCATGTTAACCGCAGTCCCATTGATGGCGAAATTAAATATCAACGCTACACCTGTGGTCAATTTGTACCTGCATATAAAAAATCTGCTTCTTTTGAAAACGAACGTCACGCTATTGGCTTGGACAATGGTCATATCCGTGTACTTGTTAGCCAAGTTGCAGGTCTTTTGGCTCGTCGTATTGTTTCTTGGGTAACCTTGGGTAACAAGGTTCAACAAGGCGAATGCTATGGTATGATTAAATTCGGTTCCAGTACTGAATTGGTCGTTCCGAAGAATGTAGAAATTTGCGTTAAAAAATATCAAAAGGTTTCTGGTGGCGTAACCATCGTGGGGAGGATTAAAGACTAATGAATTATAAGCTTCGTAGACTGGTGCCGAACAGTATCAGTTCTCTGAGCCTTGTATTAGGCGTTTTGTCCATCTTTATGTCTATAGAGAAAGACTTTTTTCACGCAGGCTTGTTCATCGTCTTGGCAATGATTGCCGATTCCCTGGACGGTAGAGCTGCACGATTCCTTGGTGTTGCAGGTGGTCGCTTCGGGATTGAAATGGATTCTTTGTGTGACCTTGCTTCCTTTGGTGTTGCTCCTGCCATTATGATTTACCAATATGGTATGATGGAACTTGGTATGACTGGTATGATTATCGCTTCCTTCTTTACCATTGGCGGTGCTTTGCGTTTGGCACGCTTTAACTGCAATGTAGATGATGTTAAAGGTTACTTCCAAGGTATGCCCATTCCTGCAGGCGCTTGCTGCTTGGCAACTTATGTGCTTTCCGGCTACCAAGCTTCTCCGTGGTGCGTTGCTGCTTTAACTTTTGGCGTAGCAGTAATTATGTACAGCGAAGTGAAGTACCCTGACTTCAAGGGCAAGGGTAATCCTATGTTCGTTGCTCCTTGCGTAGTAGCTGCTGCCATCGGTGCGTACATGCTTTACCAAACTCCTAGTGCGTATCCTTTCATCGCAATGTTCACTTACACCATTGCAGGCGTAATCAATTTCTTCTACGCATTGGTGATGGGTAAATAATTTCACGACTTTCCGACCGATTGACTTTTGGTTAATCGGTCTTTCTTTATTTTAAGTAGTAAATATGGTATGATATTATAGATAATTTGTGAGTAGCTTTACTCATTTTAAGATATGTATTTAAAGGAGGAAACAACAATGCGTAATATTGCAATTATCGGTGGCACCGGTATTTATGATGCAGATTTTTTAGAAGGCTTTGAAAATAAAATCATTGATACTCCTTATGGACAAGCAGCTTGCAAAATAGGGGCGCTGTACGGAAATAAAGTTGTGTTCATCACTCGTCATGGTGTGAATCACAGCACTCCGCCTCATAAAGTAAATTATCGCGCTAATATCTGGGCGTTGAAAAGCTTGGGCGTTGAAGAAATTTTTGCTACTACTGCTGTTGGCAGCTTAAATGTGGAAATGAAAGCTGGACACTTTGTTGTGTGCGACAATGCTTTAGATTTTACTAAGAGCCGCATCAATACCTTCTATGACGACGAATATCGTGGCGTTGCTCATGTAGACGTAACTAGTCCTTACTGCCCTGTACTGCGTGCCAAAGTAATTGACATTCTCAAAACCATGGACATTCCTTTCCACGCAACTGGTACCTACGTTTGTACCGAGGGTCCTCGTTTTGAAACTGCTGCTGAAATTAAAATGTTCGCAATGCTGGGCGGTGACCTGGTTGGCATGACCAATATTCCCGAAAGCATCCTTGCCCGCGAAGCAGAAATGTGCTACACAACTGTTTCCATCGTAACCAATATGGCAGCAGGTATTTCTCCTACACCCCTTACTCACAGCGAAGTTGTTGAAGAAATGGGCAAGAGCATTTCTAAAATGCAAGACCTGATTGTAGAATTCATCAAATATGATGGTATTGTAGATACTGTTTGCAAATGCAAGACTGCCATGGCAGAAGTTGGCGGTTTTAAACTGTAAGGAAGTGCAATTATGATTGATACAATGCGTTGGGAAAATGGCAAGCTTATTCTCCTTGACCAAACAAAGCTTCCGCAAGCTACAGAGCTTATTACTTGCGAAGATTATTTACGTGTAAAGGTTGCCATTAAACGTTTGGAAGTTAGGGGCGCGCCTGCTATTGGTGCGGCTGCAGGCTTTGGTATGGTATTAGGTGCCATGGAAGCTGCAAAACGTCCTGATTTTTTAGGCACCTTGAACAAAATTAAAGACGATTTGATTAGCGCAAGACCTACTGCCGTTAATTTGGAGTGGGCAGCTAAAAAAATATATTCTCTGGCTGTAAAGCTTAATGACGAAGGCTTAGCTCCCTTCAAAATTATTGCAGAGCTGGAGAAATTGGCAGTAAAGATTTACAACGACGACATTGCTATTAACAAGAAGATGGGTGAGTACGGCGCAGAAGTTCTGCCGGAAAAAACCGTGCTTTTAACCCACTGTAACGCAGGCGCGTTGGCAACTTGTGGTTGGGGCACTGCTTTGGGCGTAGTACGCGAAGCACATAAGCAAGGCAAGCTGCTTATGGTGTACGCAGACGAAACTCGTCCCTTATTGCAAGGTGCTCGTCTTACTGCCTACGAATTAGCAGAAGACAATATTCCTGTTACCGTCATTACTGATGGTATGGCAGCTTGGACAATGAAAACCAAAGGCATCAACGCTGTAGTAGTTGGTGCAGATAGAATTGCTGCTAACGGTGACACTGCTAATAAAATTGGTACCTACGGTGTGGCACTGGCTGCCAAAGCACACGGCGTGCCTTTCTACATTGCGGCACCTACCAGTACTTTTGACTTCACTCTCACAAGTGGCGAGCAAATTCCCATTGAAGAACGTAGTGGTGACGAAGTGAAGCGTTTCCGCAGTGAAGTAACTGCTTCAGAAAAAGCGCTGACCTTTAACCCGTCCTTCGACGTAACTCCAGCAGAGCTGATTGCAGGCATCATTACTGAATATGGAGTTGTGACTGCTCCCTACGTAGAAAATATTAAAAAATTACAAGCTAAAATTAAGGAGGATTTTTAAGCCTTGGAAAGCATGATTAAAGATATTAACCTGGCTCCGTCTGGCAAACAAAAAATTGCTTGGGTAAAAGAATATATGCCCCTTTTGAATATTTTGAATGAAAAATACAGCAAGGAACAAATCTTCAAAGGTTTGAACATGGTTGTTACCATTCACTTGGAAGCAAAGACTGCTTATTTGGCACAAGTTTTGAAAAATGCTGGTGCTAATGTTGTTGTAACTGGTAGTAATCCGCTGTCCACTCAAGATGACGTTGCTGCTGCTCTCGTAGATAGCGGTATCACCGTATTTGCAACTCACGCTTGCTCTAACGAAGAATACGATACCTATCTGCGTGAAGCTTTGAAAGTTGAACCTGACCTGATCATCGATGACGGTGGCGACTTGGTAAACATGCTTCACGGCGAACGCAAAGACTTGATTGGCAAATTGATTGGTGGTAGTGAAGAAACTACTACCGGCGTACATCGCCTGAAAGCTTTGTCCAAAGCTGGTCACTTGGCTTTCCCCATGATTGCTGTTAATGATGCTTACTGCAAATATCTCTTTGATAACCGCTATGGTACTGGTCAATCTTCTTGGGACGGTATCATGCGCACTACCAACCTTTCCGTGGCAGGAAGAACTGTTGTTGTAGCAGGCTACGGCTGGTGTGGTAAGGGTGTTGCAATGCGCGCTAAAGGTATGGGCGCAAACGTAATCGTTACTGAAATTGACCCCATCAAAGGTATTGAAGCAGTATTTGACGGCTTCCGTGTAATGCCTATGCTTGAAGCTGCTAAATATGGCGACATCTTCGTAACCGTTACTGGCTGCAAAGACGTAATCACCAAAGAACATATGGCAGTTATGAAAGATGGCGCTGTTCTTTCCAATGCTGGTCACTTCGACGTAGAAGTAAACAAAAATCATTTGGAAGAACTTTCCGTAGTTGCTCCTTACGAAGTGCGCAAGAACATTATGACCTACACCATGGCAGATGGTCGCAAAATTAATCTCTTAGGCGAAGGTCGCTTGGTAAACCTCGCATGTGGCGACGGTCATCCCATCGAAGTTATGGACTTGTCCTTTGCAATGCAATTCTTGGCAATGAAATATTTGCTGGAACACAAAGGCGAAATGAAAAACGAACTGTACGTTTTGCCGGAAGAACTCAACACCGAAATTGCAGCATTGAAATTGCAAGCAATGGGTGCAGGCATTGACGTACTTACTGAAGAACAAAAAGCTTATTTAGAAGCTGAATAATATTTTGGAGGTTATTTGTAATGGACGAAAAGAGAGTTGACTTAATTAACGCAGGTTTCAAAACCTTTAGTGAAGCACATGACATTGATAGCTCCATCGGTTATTTTGTTGATAGAGATGGTTCTACCATTTTTTCTTTCAACGAAATTACTGACCAACACGTTATGCACTTGATGGCTAGCTTGGTTTTGAAAATGGCTGAAAGATGCGAAGCTGACCCGAAAGCAATCGTTGGCGCATTGGACACCATCATTTCTGAACACGTTAACGGCTAATTTTAAATAGTAAATGTTTCACGTGAAACATTTTGCTGAGAGGGACATCTCTTTTGAAAAAAATTGTTTCAATCACAAATTTTGTGGGATTTGGTGTTTCTAACATATTTCTTTCTGCTAATATCAAATAATTTCAAGAAAAAGTACTCGTCATCAGGATAACCATATCCCTGCCTTCGAAGAGTCTTAATTTTGTT
>JAFTID010000029.1 GCA_017457085.1 Phascolarctobacterium sp. | reverse complement strand
TTTATAGTGAAATAGATAAATATATGCGATATTACAGGTATGAAAGATATCAGGAAAACCTCTTCAGGTTAACCCCCTATGAATATCATTCCTTACTTGCTTCATAGGGGGAATGGTGTCCAATGTATTGGGTCCACATCATTAGATTCTTTACAGTACAAAAGCCCCATCCGTTAATTCGGATGGGGCTTTTTGTTTGTATGTATAAAGTTGTTTAAAAAGAAAGAAGTTATTTGGCAGGCGTACCATTCTCCTGCATCTCTCGGGTTTCCCCTGTCAAGCCATCGGCGTGTGGACGGGTACGAAATCTTCCACCTCAAATAACTTCTCTAGTTTCACTTTGATTATATCATTTTAAAAATCTAGTGTAAAGAATACGCTTGTTCTTTATTAGTCGTTTCCATTCCTTCTCATCAATTTTCATAAATGTTATTACTGAATTCTTAAAATTAGGATTATCTGTAGAAGTAGTAAGCCTTAAAACTGTCTTGAAATGCTTTTCTTTAGTTTCTACAATCTCCTTTAGTATCAATGCCGTATTTTGCCTTTTAGATTCAATTATGTAGTCTGGTTCATGTATTATTGTCTGTAAATATGCATAATATCTCTCATAATCATTCGGATGACGTTCTTTAATATGTCCTATCCGCTCATCAGTAATTATAACTTCATCAGTTACAATATCTTTCGTTATGCATCTGTAAATATTTATATCGAGCTTACAAATAAAATGCAACTGTATATCCTCTGCTAAATCCCATTTTATATTTTCATTTTACCACTATTTAGTGTGGAAGTAAATGTATTTCGCAAAATTATGTTTGTTTTTATTAGAAAATATGATATAATTTTCACAGAGAGATTTTTGATAAGTCTGCTGCTCCGCTTATGGCGGGGAGGTGTTAGCATGACCGTATTCCAAGCATTGTATTTGATGATTGCTTTCGCTTTACTAATTGTTAACATTATTTCGCTATGTAGATAGTTTCTTGTCCATATAACGAAAAAAAGCCAGCTTTGGCAAGCCAGCCTTTCCTTCGATGTATTATTACTTTAGCGGAGAGAGCTGACGATACCACACATCAAGAATCTCTCTGCTCTTATTATAGCACATTAACATTTTTTGACAAGTACCCCATAACTCTAAGTTACTACATACTTTAGAACAAGGAAACTCATATAGTGAAAGGGTTACTCCTCTTAGACACCATTAAAAAAGCCCCACTCTATTACGAGTGGGGTTTCATATTACTACACAGCTTACATTTTAAAAGCATCCTTATTCAGCATTGGAAGCTTTTTGCCGTATTTATTTACTTTGTAAAGGGTGTGGCGTTCGATATCAGCCATTTCCACAGGCAAATTCAGAACGTAGGCTTCGTTCAAAGCATTAAGTAAATCTACAGCTTTCATACTGCCGGTAGGAGTAATTTTACATTCAAAGGCAAAGCTGGTTTTGCCGTCCTTTTGTTCCACAGCAATCTTCGGAATGTAGAACTTAACGTCAATTTCTTTGAACTTTTCTTTGCGTTTGGGGGCAGCTTTTTTAAAGAGCAATTCTTCCGCTGCGTTGTAGGTTGCTACTGCTTCGGAAATATCTTCTGCAAAAGGCAGGGTAACAACGTAGCTTGCACCGGCAGCTTCTGCCATCAGCGCTGCAGTGTTATTGGCAACTGCATCTGCAGCCAACACGCGAATACCACGGGGCAGTGCCTTGTCCAAAGCTTTCGCTGCCAATTCTACTTCCATAGGTTCTGCCAGTTCAATTTCTACAAATTCAGTGTAGCTAACTACGCCAACTCCCAGTGCGGAAGCCAAGGAAAATTTCAAATGGGGGTTGAAGCCTTCAGAATAAGCAGCAGGCAGTTTGGCACGACGGATGGCACGTTCAATGGTGCGTACATATTCCAAGTGAGAGATAAAGCGAATGTCACGGTCTTTAGTAATTTGCATGCGTAATTTCATTATGCTTCACCTCTTTTGTAGTCAATAATTTCTACGCCAAGTTTTTGGCACACGCCACAGCCAGTGCAGGTACTGCGACGGCAGTCGTGGGTAAGCTCTTGAGCTTGAGCCTTTTGCCATTCACGCCACAGGAACTTTCTGGAAACTGCAGGTTGTACATGTTTCCAAGGGAACACTTCATTTTCGCCACGGGTACGAGCTGCGTAGAAGTCTTTATCCAAACCACATTCTGCCATGGATTCTAACCAGCGGTCATAGGAAAAGCAATCGCTCCAGCCATCGAAGCGGGCACCTTTTTGCCAAGCGGTCAGCAGCACTTTGCCCAAACGTCTGTCACCACGAGCAAAGATTGCTTCCACAATACTGGTTTTTGCATCGTGATATTGGAAGGTAATATTTTTAACCTTGAGGGCATCTTTCAACAGGAATTGTTTACGACGCAAAGTTTCAATGTCATTTTGTGCAAACCATTGGAAAGCGGTGTACGGTTTGGGAACAAAACCGGAAGCACTTACAGTTACCTTGCAACCACGTTTGCCAGTGATTTCGTAATATTTATATTGAACTTTCTTCGCCAAATCTGCAATGGCAAGAAGGTCTTCGTCAGTTTCAAAGGGCAAGCCAATCATAAAGTACAGCTTCACGCTATTCCAACCAGATTTGAAAGCTGCAGCTACTGCGTTCATCAAATCTTCTTCGGTTACGCCTTTGTTGATAACGTCACGCATTTTTTGACTGCCAGCTTCGGGAGCAAAGGTCAAACCGCTTTTACGAACTGCTTGTACCTCTTTGGCAATATCAACGGAGAAGCTGTCAATGCGCAGGGAAGGCAGGCTTACACTTACACGGTCATCTTTAAATTCTGCAATCAAATCGTGTACCAAGGGAGCGAGACAGGAATAATCCGCACTACTCAAGGATACCAGGGACATTTCGTTGTAACCGGTGTTGTCTACCAATTGGCGAGCCAGTTCTTTCAAAACCTCCGGTTTGCGTTCACGCACAGGGCGGTAAACCATACCTGCATGACAGAAGCGACAGCCACGGCTACAACCACGAAAAACTTCCAGCATAATTCTATCGTGAACGATATCGTTAAAGGGTACGATGGGAGAAGTGGGGAAATCAATACTGTTCATGTCTTTCACAACACGTTTTTCAATAACAGTAGGCACATCTTCGCGCAACGCCTTCACTTCTGCAACGGTGTTGTCTTCATTATATACAGTTTCGTAGAAGCTAGGTACATAGATACCTTTAATCTTCACAACTTCGTTCAAGAAGCCTTTGCGACCACCAACCTTGCCTGCTTTTTTCCAGGCCTTGTAGCAATCCATCAGTTCAATCATAACTTCTTCACCCTCGCCAATGATGGCAAAGTCAAAGAAATCAGCCAAGGGTTCCGGATTGTAAACGCAGGGACCGCCAACGATAACGAAGGGGTCAGCTTCGCCACGTTCCGCCGCCAGGACGGGTACGCCGCCCAAGTCCAGCATATTTAAAATATTGGTGTAGGAAAGTTCGTATTGCAGGGTAAAGCCAACAATGTCACATTCTGCCAAAGTTTTTTCAGTTTCTAAAGTACGCAGGGGAATATTGCGTTCGCGCATTTTCGCTTCCATGTCAACCCAAGGAGCATAAACACGTTCAGCTTGTACGCCTGCTTCTTTATTCAGCAGATGATACAAAATTTTAAAGCCCAAATAGCTCATGCCTACCTCGTACACATCGGGGAAAGCAAGGGCAATTGTTACTTCTGTTTCTTCCGCAGGCTTAATAATGCTGCCAAATTCGCCACCAGTATAGCGGGCAGGCTTTTGCACACTACTTAATATATCAATGGTCAATTCTTTTTCCATCATATCCTCCTTAAAATTGTAGTTTTTGGTCACTTACTCTTATATTTAGCAACAATGCAATGAGCATCGTATTGGTCAACAACGAGCTTACCCCGTAGCTTAGGAACGGGAGCGGTACGCCAGTAACAGGCATAATGCCAATGGTCATACCAATATTTACCATAATGTGGAACATGAACATAGAGGTTACCCCTACTGCGAGTAATGTTCCAAAATCATCTTCCGCATTCAAGGCAATGGTAATACCACGCCAAATGATGATGAAGTACATTAAAATGATGAACGCCGCACCGATAAAACCAAACTCCTCACCTACTACGGCGAAGATAAAGTCCGTATGGTTTTCCGGCAAAAAGTTCAGCTGACTTTGGGTACCTTCCAGCCAGCCCTTACCAAACAAGCCACCACTGCCAATGGCAATCTTAGATTGAATTACGTGGTAACCACTGCCGTAAGGGTCAAGTTCCGGATTCAAGAACACTCTGATACGATTCTTTTGGTAATCCTTGAGCACGAACTTCCACATCAAGGGCATCAAGGAAACCATCAAGGTCGTGCACCAGACGAACCATCTAATCTTAAAGCCACTGACAAAAATCATTCCCAGTAAAATTGCCATAAAGGTTAGGGAAGTACCTAAGTCCGGCTGCTTCAAAACCAGTACGAAGGGAATGAATATATAAATGAAAACAGGAATATAATCCTTAAAATCTTCTAGCCATTCAATGCGTTTTTCCATAAAAGCTGCCAAGCAGATTATCAAAAACACCTTAGCAAATTCAGAAGGCTGCACTGTAAAGCCACCAATCTGAATCCAACGCTGCGCCCCCAATTGGGTATGACCAAAGAGCATTACAGCAATAAGAATCAGAACGTTAAAGATGTAAAAGGGAGTAGCATAATTTTTTAAGATGCGGTAGTCAAAACGCAGAGTGCACATCGCCAAGACTAAGGCAATGAGCATAAAGGTACTTTGACGGCTAAAGTGCCAAGACTTACCAGTGCTTACTGCAAAGGAATGCGTTGCACTATCTATTAGTCCCAAACCACAGCCCATCAAAATCAGCACTGCAAAAAGCAGCCACCAATCCATGTTACGTAAAATGCGTTTCACGTCTGCTACTCCTTTCTTTAAAAATTAGTCTTCTTTATTTTCGTCTTTTTTCTTTTTAGCTTTCTTCTTTTTCTCTGACTTGGACTTTTTCTTTTTGTCTTCGTCAGCTTTTTTAGTAGCTACTTCTTTTTTCAGTTCAGCTTCTGCTTCAGCTTTTGCTTTTTTCAAAGCTTCTTGTGCTTTCTTGTCAGCAAGAGCCTCACGCTTCATGCGTTCAGTTTTTTCTGCCAAAGCTTTCGCCGCAGCTTCTACACGAGCCATAGCCTCCAATTCTTCTTTTGTAGGTTCTGGCGGTAACAAGCCTTGGCTACGGAAAAATTCTTCAAAAGCTTCATATACAATAGGACCAGCAGAGGAACTACCGTAACCGCCTTGTTCAACAATGGCAACCACAACCAGTTCAGGGTCTTCTACAGGACCATAAGCAACAAATAAACCATGGTCACGACCGTGGGGATTTTCTGCAGTACCAGTTTTGCCTGCAACCTTTTTGGGCAAGGAGGAGAAGTACGCCGCAGTACCGCCTGCTTCCGTAGTCGCACTCATACCATCACGCATATAGTCAATGGTACGTTGGGAAACATCTATATGTCTGCTTTCCTTGCGTTCCGGCTTACCAAACACAGTGCCATCTGGATCAAGGTATTCATCTACCAAATAAGGTTGGTGCTTAATGCCGCCATTAGCAACGCAACTGAGCATTACTGCCAGTTGCAAGGGGGTGGACAGGTTAAAGCCCTGTCCGATAGCAGCGTTAAAGGTATCACCCAAACGCCAGCCTTCATTCCAAATATCCATCTTAACCTGTTTGGAAGCAACTAAGCCGCTACTTTCGCCCTCAATGTCAATGCCGGTAAGCTCGCCAAAGCCATAAATGCGTGCGTACTTCGCAATGGCATCAATGCCAACACGATAACCAAGCTCATAAAAATATACGTTATCAGACATAGCCAAGCCTTTAATAAAGCTTAACCAACCTAAAACTTCGCCGCCTGCGTTACCCATGGTAGGTACCAACGGATGAAAACCACCGTCATAAATAAGCTCGTTCAATTGCACCTTGTTCAGTTCAAAGGCAGCACTACCAGTTACAATCTTGAAGGTAGAGCCAGGAGGATATTCGCCGTTGATAGCCTTATTGTTCAGCGGAAAGTTGGGGTCATTGTTAATGGCGTTCCAATCCTTGGTAGAAATACCATTAACAAATAAGTTAGGGTTATAATCAGGACGGCTAATGATAGCCTTCACTGCACCATTACGTGGGTCAAGCGCAACAACTGCTGCCGCACGTGCTTTAGGTGCTAATTTAGTCTTACGTAAATATTCTAAATGCTGGTCAATAAATTTTTCCAGCTTATATTGCAAATCATAATCAATGGTCAGCTTCAGGCTCTTGCCTTGAACGGGGTCAACAGTATCATAATGCTGCACTACATTACCGGCAACGTCAACCTCTTCCATCAGTACACCATCTTCACCACGCAAAACTTTGTCGTAAGTTTTTTCCAAACCGGATTTACCAACGATACTGCCTTGAGGAACATCTTTATACAAACCATTTTCAATTTCGTAGGAGCTAACCTCGCCCACATAACCTAAAGCATGTACTGCCAAAGTGTTATGCATATAATTGCGGATAGGCTGTACCTGCAAAATAACATCCGGCAAATCACGACGTTGCTCCTCAATTTTGGTTACCAATTCAGGAGAAATATTTGCTTTAAGCACAACGGGCTCAGAATAATACTCATTGTCCTTAATTTTCTTTTCTATTTTCTCTAAGGGAATGTCAATCAGAACGCTTAAACGCTTGAGCATTTCCTTGTCATATTCACTTTGCTTTTGCAAGGCTACGGCATAACCAGGCAAATTGTTTACCAGCTCCTTACCGTTGCAATCATAAATCATGCCACGGGGAGCTAGAATTCTAGATTGACGTAAACGGTTACCATCTGCCTGTTTAGCATAGTAATCACCACGCCACAGCTGCATGTACGCCATACGTCCTAAAAGTACAACAAAAAGAAAAAAGCACAGCCAAAACATTGCATATAGACGTGCCATATTACGTTTATTGAGCATGTGCCGCCTCCTTCGTTACTTTAAGATTAATAAGAAATATCTTCTTCACGAACCCAGTCATAAATTTTTTTAACTAAATGAACCATAGGAACAACCAACAAAATATTACCTAGGCAATAACCAATGGTGTCCCACGCAAAATGGGGAAACATACTCCAAAGTCCACCACTGCGAATAAGCTCTACCCACCACAGGGCAAAACGTAGCAGTAAACTAAAAACACCAATGGCAAACATATGGTAGGTTGGGTTATCCTTAAACACCTTCTCACGGGTAATGCCAATCAAATAACCCATTAAGCCACGAGTCATAATATGAAAGCCAAAAATTTCCGGCGTCAAGGCATCTTGCAACAAGCCAATAGTTAAGCCTGCCAAAGTGCCGGAGCCTTCTTGTCTGAGCATGCAGTAACCATACAAAGCCAACAAGGGTAAATCAAAAGCAATCCACCCTGTATAAAAAACAGTCACCGCGCCCTGTAACATCAATAAGAACAGAAACAGGACGGGCCAAATCAGTCTCCTCATTTTGCCAGTCCTCCCTGTAATTTTCTATCAACTTTTGGTTCCGGAGTAAAGTGTGTAATTACAAGCACATACTCCACATCCGCAACGTCAGCAGCAGGAGCAACGTCTGCCTCCTGCAATAAACCTACATTACTTAAACGCACATCAGTAACGGTACCGATTAAAATATTTTCCGGATGGCTACCGCTGTAACCACTGGTTACAACAATATCACCTTTTCTAACGCTAGCTTCACGGAAAATATGCTCCATAACAAGCATATCCCTGATACCGCTTCTACCATTGACAACGCCAATGGCTCTAGAATCAGCGCGTACAATTCTAGCACCCACCTTGCAGCGGGCAGAAGTTATGAGCAGTACCTTAGCGTAGTCATCGTAAACTTCATCAATAACGCCCACAAGACCACTACCATTAAGCACTGCCATTTCACGTTTCAAGCCTGCATCCTTACCAATATTGATGTACATGCTATCACGCAAATCCCCAAAGTTGCGGGCAATAACCTTTGCCGCACGGGTAGTTTGGGTTCTGTGCTGCTCCTTGTAGTTGAGCAGTTCACGTAACTGCTTGTTTTCTGCATAGATTGCAGCCATGGCAACATTAGCATTACGCAGGTCTACATTATCTCGTTTCAGTTCTTTATTCTCGCTCTGTAAAACTGTCAATGCACGCCAATAACCACGAATGTTGTCACCGGTGTTGCCAATCGCAACAAGTGCATTTTCTACCGGCATCATTACCGTCCCCACCGCCTTGTTAATTAAAGGAAAGCGACTTTTACCGGAGATAGCTAGGGCCAACATCGAGAAAAGAATCAACACGAACAGTGCGCAGAGCATACTTTTCTTACCCATAGCACTACCTACAAATTATTTAGAAGTCATAAAGCCTTTTTTATAAACGTCAACATTTTCTACTGCAATACCAGTACCCAACGCTACGCAGTTCAACGCTTCATCGGAAACGAATACAGGCATACCAGTTTCTTTGGAAAGTAGTCTGTCCAGATTACGGAGCATGGAACTGCCACCAGTCATAACAATACCTCTATCCATAATATCCGCAGAAAGTTCAGGCGGAGTACGTTCCAAGGTATTACGAACTGCATCAACAATAATGCTAACAGGTTCATCTACTGCTTCGCAGATATGGTTAGCATTAACGGTAATATTTTTCGGCAAGCCACTTACCAAGTCGCGACCACGCACTTCCATGGTAGGAGGGTTATCCACACGCATGGCAGTACCGATTTCAATTTTAATAGATTCTGCAGTACGCTCGCCAATCAGCAGGTTAAACATTTTGCGGATATAACGCACGATGGCAGCATCAATGGAGTCGCCGCCAGTACGAACGCTCTTGCTTACAACGATACCACCCAAAGAAATTACTGCTACTTCGCAGGTACCGCCGCCAATATCTACAACCATGCTACCAGTTGCTTCTTGTACGGGAAGACCTGCACCAATTGCTGCAGCCATGGGTTCTTCAATCAAATATGCTTCACGTGCGCCAGCTTCGATGGTAGCATCGATAACTGCACGTTTTTCTACTTCGGTTACACCGGAAGGCACGCCTACCAAAATACGGGGACGTACAAAGGATCTGCTACCCATTGCTTTTTTAATGAAATGTTTCAGCATGGATTGAGTAATTTCGTAATCAGCAATAACACCATCTTTCATAGGACGGATTGCAACGATATTACCAGGAGTACGACCAATCATGCGCTTTGCTTCTGCGCCGATTGCCAAAACTTCATTGGTATCTACTTCTACTGCCACAACGGACGGTTCACGAATGATGATACCTTTTTCCTTGCAATGCACCAAGGTATTAGCAGTGCCTAAATCTATACCCATGTCGTCAGACATACTGTTAAAGAAACTAATGTTGGGAAACTTAAATTTCATAAATGTTCCTCCATCTCTATAATGCTTCGTTCTCTAGAAAACTGTAATAATTTCCATCACCAATGATTATATGGTCCACAAGCGGAATCCCCAGCACCTTACTAGAACGCACCAACGTTCCAGTCAGCTCTTTGTCTTCATCACTGGGCCTAGGATCACCTGACGGATGATTATGTGCAACCATAATCGCCGCCGCATGCTGCAAAATCGCAGGGGTAAAAACCTCACGAGGATGCACGATGGAATTACTCAAAGATCCTTCGGACACTACTTCTGTTCCAATAACCTTGTTCTTGCTATTCAGCAAGATTACCACAAACTGTTCCTTAACTGCATACCGCAAACGAGGCATCAGAAAATCTGCTGCATCCTGCGGACAGCTAAAATGTATTTTTTCAATGGGCTTAGCAGAAGCAATACGCCTGCCAATTTCCAGAGCCGCCAAAACAGTTGCTGCCTTAGCCTGCCCCAACCCCTTTATATTCGTAAGTTCATTTAAACGAGTGATGCCTGCCAAGTGTTTATACAAACCACTATCAGCAGCCATCTCACTCGCAATGTCAAGAGCCGATTTCTCAGCTGTACCTGTACGCAACAAAATGGCAATCAGTTCTGCATCTGTTAAAGCAGTAGCTCCCTTTAAAGCCATTTTTTCGCGTGGTCTATCATTTACCGGAATTTCCTTGATAGCCTTAATGTGCAATTAGCGCACTCCTAGTTTTGCCAATATTAACTGCGTACGCGTAAGTGGCAAACCTACAACGTTATTATAGCAGCCATCGATTTTTTCAACCAAGATGGCTCCCTTCCCTTGGATACCATAAGCTCCGGCTTTATCAAGGGGTTCGCCGGTGGCAACGTACTGAAGTATTTCTTCATCACTTAATTCACGAAACACAACCTTGGTTTCGCATACCTCCGCCAGCATTTCACCTGCGTAGGCAACGGCAATTCCGGTCATAACCTTGTGAGTTTTACCGGAAAGCTGTCTTAACATTTTCACGGCATCCTCTGCATCTTGAGGCTTACCTAAAATTACACCTTCTGCAACTACCACCGTATCAGCAGCAATCACAGGCAATTCATCACCTTTAATTTTTACTACAGCCTTGCACTTTCCCACGGCATTGGCGAGAACAACGTCCTCAGCCTGCACCGCAGCACCACTTACTTCGTCAAAATCTGCAGGGCAAACTTCCGCAGAAATTCCGATTTGCTGTAATAACGCCAAACGGCGGGGAGAAGCAGATGCTAAGATAACCTGCATAATCTTCTCCTTAAAACTTATTTGCTTTCTTCGCTAGGCTTGTCGTTCAAATCGATGGTCATTTCAGGAACATCAATTTCTACAACAACAGGTTGAGCACCTTGACGGATAGCATCACGTTTAAAAGTGCGTACATAGTTAAGTGCGATAAAAGTCCACAGGACGATACCGCCCACAATAAACCACAATGCATCCATGTGGAAGAAGGTTGCCAAGCTTTGACCAAAAGCATAGCCAGCAACAACACCCAAAACGGGGAAACCATAAATAACCATTTGACCTTTACGTTTTTCCAGTTCTTGGTATTCAACGCCAACCACATCACCAACCTTAGCGTTGATGGGGCACCAGCAATCCAAATATTTGGGAATACCGGTAACCTTGGTTTGAGTTCTATCTACTTTTACTTCGGCACGTTCGCCGTATTTCTTTATCAAAAGACCTTTAATTTCTGCAGCCATGAAGTAACCTCTTTCTTAATATCCAAAGCAGAAAACGTACCAGTAGCCAAAGCTAAAGATTACGCCATATACTGCAAAAAATACGACAATACCTTGCCAACATACAGGATAACCAAAATTAATATATTCGCCCAAAATGCCACGTTTGTTAAAGAAAGTGTATTTTGCACGACGTCTGAACCAGTTTTGTTTATTTTCAGGTCCAATCAATTTAGCGATAGCAAAAATATAAAAGAACGCACCAATGAAAACATGGATTACTCTAGCGCCAACCAGAGCAGGTTCTACGTGTTGGATAGCTTCCATCTTGTCTAAGTCTCTCCTTTATTTAAGCAATAATAATTTTTACAGTTGAATGTATTTGTCCGGCAATTGTTTGCGAAGCACTTTGATAAATTGGTCGCTGGATTTAAAGAGCAAGCCAGCCAATTTATTTTTCTTGCCTTCAGTAAATACTAACAGACGTTGGGGATTAGGATCCAAGGAATTGTAGCGATGGATGTAGTGACGGATTTTAGTTTTACGGAAGAAGCTTTTAACATATTTTTGAGTAAAGCTTTCAGTACGGGTAAGGTCTACAAAATAGCTACGTCTTAAACCCAAACCATGAGTGATTACTTCCAAACGCATATCTTTATAAAGAATCAAGGTGTAGCCGTAAGACACGCGCCAAACCCAAAGACTCAATAAGCACAGGTCAATGCCCCAGCCAAGATAATTGATTCTTCCTGTATCCATATAACCGGTTACTTCGTAACCAAACAATGCCAAAATTGCCAGCAGTGCCAAGCCTGCGAAAATTTTTCTGTCATTAGCAGTAGTAGATGTTTCACGATATAATTCTTCCAAAATGTTCCCTCCAAGATTAACGATATACTGCGGAAATTTGTTTCCTTCTAAATCTTATTTATTATATCAGAAAAAAGATGGAAAGCATATAGTTTTTTCTCAAGGTATTAGTAAAAAAAGTTTCATATCTAATGAAAAAAGAAGTTGCTGCTCGCAACTTCCTCTCAGAAAACAGTAACGACCACCAAGCCTGACAACTTTCGGTCGTTCTGTATCGATTTATTAAATTAGGCTAAGCCGTCTATCGGTAGCGCCACTCTTTTCTAGTACAATTATATACTGCCTAATAAAAAAGAGCAAGATGCGTTGCACCTTGCTCTTAAATTTTAAGAAACTACTCTATAGAAATTAGAAGCTATAATTTACGTCAACGTACCATTTCTTGCTTTCGGAATGGTCGCCTTTTTGGTAGCTATAAGCAATGCCATAGCCCCATTGACCTTTATGAGCTTCAATGCCTACCAAGCCTAAGAAGCTACCATCATCCATTACGTCGTAACCAATTTGGGATACGCCGGGGAACGGAGATTTAACTTCCATATTGCTGTTGGTATCGCCAAATGCCCAGATGTAGGACAGGTCTACTCTCGGACTTACAGTCCAACCATTGTCGTTAGCAACTTCTTGTTTAATGCTTACGCCCAACGGTAACAGCCAAATGTCTTGACGTTCCATACTATAGTTGAACGCACCACATTTAGTGGAGTAATCGTCAGAATCAATGCTCATGTAACGCAAACCGGTATAAGGAACGATTTGTACGTTTTCATTTTGATAGAGTTTTTCCAGCTTAACGCCTGCAGACCAAGTAGTGGTTTCAGGGCTTGCTTCAAAAATAGTACCGCTGTTGTTTTGGGTTACATCACTATAAGTTTTAGCATAGTTGATATCAAAGATTACATTGCTGTCATCATTATGGATGTTACCATAGTAACCAATGCCCCAGAAATCATATTCGCTACGAGTACGAGCTACGCCACCAATGCTGTTGGTGTCACCGTCGCCATAGTTAAACGCAATACCGCTTTGGAACTTGTTAACTTTTTTGAAGTCAACACCCATTACGATACCATCATAGGAGCCTTCATAAGAAGTTGCGCCTGCAGTGCTGGGCATATCTTCTACTTCGTCTTTACCGTGAACATATTCTACCCAAATATCAGCACCGCTACCTTCTTCAAACAAGCCTACGCCATGACCACCTTTGTGAGGTGCGCTGTGACCGCAGTTAAAGGAGAGACGGTCATTGGTTACACCAGTTACGTTTTTAACGATACTTGCAGCAGTTGCACTGTTACCGCCAGCTTCTGCCATCTTAGTTGCAGCGTTGATAGCTGCGCCAACAGCTTCAGGAGTGGAGTTATTATTATTAGCATTAGTAATGAAATCTACTGCAGCTTGTTGAGCAGTAGTATTACCTTCGCCCTTATTACCTTCAATAATGCCTGCTACTAAACCAGCAGTGCTTTCGGACATACCAGTATCAGCTGCCATATCGGAAGCTTCTTTAGCTTTAACTTCAACTTGATAGTATTTTGCTCCATTAGTACCAACAGAAACAATCTTTTCTGCTTGTAACAATGCGTTATCAGCAATATCAATCTTTTCTGCTACATTCTCATAACCAGCAAAACCAGTTGCGATATTGTAAGTGGTTTCTTCAATATCGGTAATTTGGAGTTTAGCACCGCCATCAACAGTCAAGTTTGTTTCAGTACCAGCAGCAGTGATTGCATAGGTACCAGCATTTGCACCAAGAATAGCTTTATCATCATCACCAATTTTAGCTTTATATGCATCAGCATCAACAAGATTCAATACAGACCCAGAAGCAAAAGTTACATTAGAAACAGTGCTGTCACCAGTTAAATTCCAAGTACCACCATTAAAAGTAAGATTAGTATTTGCTCCCTCAACAGTAATGACCTTACCATTCAAATAAGAATCAACACCATTGAAACCAACATTTAACACCGGATTTTTCTCTTCATAAGGTTTAGTAGTAATATCACCATCAAGTTGTACCACTTTGGAATCGATATTCAAAACGCTATTACCAGTTAATTTGATTGCTTCTAAACCAGCATTAACTTTAAGTAAATCAGTCTTAAATTTGAGTTCGCCACCGAGTTTACTTCTAATGCCTTCTTCTTTACTGTTTACTACTACATCTCCACCATCAAATGTAAGATGACCATATTCACTGCCGATACCTTGTTCTTCTGATGTTACATTCAATGTTTTAAAGCCGTTTACTTCTGTTACAGCGCCATTAGATGCATATATACCATCTTTTTTAGATACAATATTAATTGTTTCCGCTTCAAGATAGGAATGTACTCTGGTTCCAACAGTATGATAACCATGATTGTTCGCATATACACCAAAAGCACCTTTAGAAGTAATATCAATTTCTTTTGCCTTAATACTATTCATTGCTTGTGCCCTAGTAGCATCGTCGGGTCCAGCACCAACACCACACAAACCTGCACCATCAGCATTAATAGTTACTTTACCAGTAGCATTAATAGAAACATTGCGTACTGCACCTTCTGTTTCGGAAGGAGCTTCAGCTTTTGCAGTAACAGTAACATTATTTCCTTTTAAATCGATTTGAGAGTTTTTACCATCCTCACCTTGAACAACACCATCAATAGTAATATCTTTACCAGCAGTTAAACTAACTTTTGCATTGCTATCAGCCTTAACTGCATTTTTACCAGCAACTGCAGTTACGGTCAAATTATTAGTTGCATTAATTATAACTTGGCTACCATTGCCTTTAGCGAAAATAGCATGACCTTTATCGCTGTCACCAACGCCTCTTGATGCAATAGTTACATCTTTCGCACTTATATTAACAGTTCCATTATCATTTAATCTTGTGTAGACAGCGTTCTCAGCAGCATTGATATCAATAATACTATTAGCATTACCTATAATATTAATTTCTCCCGTGCCGTTATTAGATATACCGTGTCCCTCATTATATGTACCCGTATAAACTTCCAATTTGTCAAAGCCAGTGATATTAATATCAGTACTTATTCCGCCATTGAGTTGAATACCATTATATTTTTCAGTAGTAATTTGAATCTCCTTAGCAGAAACGTTTAAGTCCCCATCATTTTTAGTACCATCAATACCAGTACAATGTGTGTCAATAACTATCTTATTCGCAGTCACGCTACCATAACCTTGAATACCAACATCCGTCGCACTAGTGATAGTTAAAGTGCCTCCAACACTTACGCCGTGGGGCAAGCTTCCATAAGCCAAACTGCCACAACTATAGTCGCCACTTTCATTAATTTCCGCTGCCATAGCACTACCAGTGATTACGAACGCCATCAATGCGCCCAGTGCCAAGCTTCTTTTCAACATCTTCTTACTCATAAAAAAACGCCTTCTTTCCTTAATATTTTTAGTACAAAGCTAAGTAAGAAATAAAATTTTATTACAAGCTGCTCCTTGCAGCTATATAACCAACCCCTCAGTCTGCTCATTACATTCGCAGCCAGCTCCCCTTGCAGGGGCGCAAATTCAGAGTCCTTTAACATCCACTGCTTTAAGCAGCTTCAAAATCTTCACTGCATCTTCAAGGTCAAGAGTCTGTTTTGCAGGTTGTTCCTCCTTACTTTCAGATGCTTCTTCAAATTTACTATCGAAGTCTACAAAGAAATCCGCCATCCTGCATTTTAAGATTTCTTGCATCTTAAAAAGGTTTTGTGTGGTAATGGCAGTCCTGCCACCCTCCATATTGCTTAGGTTCGTTTGAGATAGTCCAAGCATATCTGCCATATCAGTTTGCGAAATGCCTTTATCCATTCGCATGTACTTTACTCTACGTCCTAAAGTTCTATATTTATCCTTCATAACTTCTACACCTACCAAAGCCTACTTATGGCACCCTATCAGAACCAGATACCACAAAGTGTAATTTTCGGTACGCTTTTCCTTTATTTGCATAAGATATATTTTTTAACGAAAAATTTGTAACCAAATTATAAATTATGTGTTATAATGACATTGTTGAAGGTGTGCCGTAAGGTACACCTTTATTTACTTTTATACACTGTTTGCCTTCTTCAAGAACGTAGTCACTGGCATATTACATTCCTTAGCAGCTTGTCTACCTGTCAATTCTTTGCGTTGCCAGCTTCTAACAACCTTATAAAAATTTGTTGGCAGTTCTTTTTTAGGTCTGCCAAATTTAACGCCCCTGCTTTTGGCAGCAGCAATGCCCTGTGCTTGTCGTTCCCTAATATGTTCACGTTCCGTTTGTGCAACAAAGGAAAGTATCTGTAATACCAAATCAGCAATAAACGTTCCCAACAAATCTTTGCCATTGCGAGTATCAAGCAAGGGCATATCAAGTACAACAATGTCTATGCCTTTATCCTTGGTTAAAAATCTCCACTGCTCTTGAATTTCAATATAGTTTCTCCCCAGTCTGTCGATGCTTTGTACATAAAGCAAATCGCCAGGCTTTAATTTTTTCACTAGTTTTTTATATTTTGGTCTTTCAAAATTTTTACCACTCTGCTTATCAATGAAGATGTTGTGCTTTACCACACCAACATCTTTCAAAGCAACTAATTGCCTGTCTTCGTTTTGCTCCACACTGGAAACCCTCACGTAACCATAAACATTTCCTTTCATTCTTCACCCTCCTTTAGTTAAAAGCCAAAAGTGTAGACTACACCCAAAAAAGAAAACTACCAAAAGAAAAAAGGTAAATTTAAAAACCCTCCTATTATATAAATACAATTTAGAAATGCCAAACCGGACATCTTTACAAAAAATATTTTTGAAAAATAAAAAAGCGACTGCATACAATCGTATACAATCGCTTTAAAAGCTAGTTATTTAATTTTTAACTTACCCTCTCACTTGACCATTGCCATTAATCAGATACTTAGTACTTGTCAATTCAGGCAATGCCATGGGGCCACGAGCGTGTAATTTTTGCGTGCTAATGCCAATTTCTGCGCCAAAGCCAAATTCAAAGCCATCAGTAAAACGAGTAGAAGCATTTACGTAAACAGCAGCAGCATCCACACCAAGTTGGAAGATGCGAGCGTTTTCGTAGTCTTCCGTTACGATACATTCGCTATGATAGGTTGTGTACTGCGCAATATGTTCCATTGCTTCTTCCAAGCTATCTACAATCTTAACAGAAAGACGCAAGTCGCCATATTCAGTGCTCCAATCTTCTTCGGTAACAGGCACAACCTTGTCGCTAAAGGCTTGCACTCTTTCGTCACCACGAATTTCTACGCCAGCTTCAAAATACTTCGCAAGCATAGGAGGCATAAACTTTTCAGCAGCGTCTTTATGCACCAGCAAGGTTTCCATTGCGTTGCACACGGAAGGACGTTGAACTTTTGCATTGTAGCAAATCTTCATTGCCATTTCCACATCAGCAGAAGCATCAATAAAAGTATGGCACACGCCTGCACCGGTTTCGATAACGGGAACAGTTGCGTTCATCACTACAGTTTTAATGAGCCCAGCGCCGCCACGAGGAATAACCACGTCTACCAAGCCGTTCATATGAATCAAATCGGTAACAGCTTGTCTATCACTGGTATCTACAAATTGCACGCTTCCTTCAGGAATGCCGGCAGCTTCTGCCGCATCAGAAAGAACCTTGGCAATTGTAATATTAGATTGCATTGCTTCACTGCCGCCTTTTAAAATGACAGCGTTACCGGATTTCAGGCACAGGCCTACAGCATCAGCAGTAACATTTGGACGAGCTTCGTAAATGATACCGATAACACCCAAGGGCACACGCACTTTGGTAATGCTCAAACCATTAGCAAGACGACTACCACCAACTACGTTACCAATAGGATCGGGCAAGGCTGCAACTTGCTCCAAGCCTTCTGCCATTCCGGCGATACGTTCCGGTGTCAGTTTCAATCTATCAAGCATGGAAGCCTTCATGCCTTTGGCAGCCGCAGCTTCCATATCCACAGCATTTGCTGCTAAAATTTCTTCTTGTTTATCTAAAAGAGCCTGCGCCATTGCCAACATTGCTTTGTTTTTTATAGCATTATTGGTAATGGCAAGCTTACCTGCTGCCTTCTTGGCAGCAGCAGCTTTTGCTTTAACTAATTCGTAAGTAGACATAAACTTCGCCTCACAAAATAACTAAATCATCACGATGAATTACTTCATCAAAATTTTTATGACCAATTAAAGCTTCAATATCACTGGACTTGCAGCCTTTAATTACTTCAAGTTCATTGGAACTGTAATGCACAAGGCCTCTTGCCAATTCATGACCTTCTGCAGTTTTTACGCTAATGGTGCTGCCAGGCTCGAAGGATCCTTCCACAGCAGTGATGCCCGCAGGCAAAATGCTGCAGCCGCCAGCTTTACGCAAAGCGTTTGCACAACCTTCGTCAACAGTAATACTTCCTTTAATATTAGCACCAAAGGCAAGCCAACGTTTACGGAATTGCAAACGGTTTTCACGGCTTACAAAGAGAGTACCAATTTCTTCACCATTCAAAATTCTGGGGATAGCATTCTTTTCTGTACCGCTGGCAATTACCAGGTGGATACCGCTGCTGGTCGCTGCCTTCGCCGCTTGAATTTTTGTAGCCATACCACCAGTACCACGACTGGAGCCTACGCCACCTGCACTTGCTTCAATGGCAGGAGTAATTTCACTAACCAAAGGCACAAGCTTAGCATCAGGATTAGTTTGAGGATTAGCAGTGTACAAGCCGTCAATATCAGAAAGAATGATTACGAGGTCAGCATCAATGATACCAGCTACGAGCGCAGACATATTATCATTGTCGCCAATCTTTAATTCATCTAAAGCAACAACGTCATTTTCATTAACGATTGGAATAACGCGTTGCTTGATAAGTTCCATAAAAGTATTACGAGAATTGGTGTAGCGGTGTCTATCCAAAGACTCCGTCTTAGTCAGCAGAACTTGCGCTACAATTTGACCGTAGTCAGCAAAAATCTTCTCGTAAGTATGCATCAAAACGCCTTGTCCTACCGCAGCTGCAGCTTGCTTACCGGGAATAGTATCAGGCTTTTTAGGCAAGCCTAATCTATCCACGCCAACAGCCACCGCACCGGAGGTAACAAGAATCATTTCCTTACCCTGATTTTGCAAATCGCTCAGCTCACGGGCAATTCTATCCATCTGGCTAAAATTACGCTTGCCGTTAGCATAAGTAATAGTACTACTACCAACTTTTACAACGACACGCTTCGCCTTTTTCAATAACTCTCTAGTTTCTGTCATTATAAGTCATCTCTTTTCATAACAAAATTGTTTATTTTCAAGCGACATTTAAAAAATGTAGTGACCTCTATTCAAGAAAATATTGCAATGAACAAACTTGTCTGAGCGAAGCGAGTTGTTTGTGAAGCAATATTTTCATACCCAAGGAACGTTAAACATTTTTTTATGAGCAGAAAATAACAATTTTGTTTATAAATAACTGATTAGTTTTCTTTATACTCAAAAACCATATCGCGGATGCGCACGGTTTCCCCCTCTTGCACGCCTTTTTCCTTGAGCGCTTCATCAATGCCCAAACGCTTCCAGATAAGTTGGAAACGATACAAAGCTTCGTCGTTGTCGAAGTTAGTCATTGCAACGAGACGTTCAATGTTCTTACCACGAACCTCGTAGTCAGTATCGTTACCCACAACGATTTCGTAGCTGTCCGGGTCAATTTCGTCAAAGCGGCTTAATTCTTGCTCATCTTCTTCGGGAACGTAAGCTTCCAAAAGTTCGTAAGCTTGGAACATCAATTCACGCAGGCCTTCGCCAGTAGCAGCAGAAGCCTTGGTGATTTCGTAGCCTTTTGCTTCGACATACTCTTTCAAGCGTTCAAAGTTTTCTTGTGCTTCGGGTAAATCCATTTTATTGGCAACCACCAGTTGTTTACGGCGAGCAAGACGTTCGCTGTATTGAGCAAGCTCGTGGTTAATTTTTTCAAAGTCTTCAATGGGATCACGGCCATCAACACCTGCAACGTCTACTACGTGAAGCAATACTTTTGTACGTTCTACGTGACGCAGGAAATCGTGACCAAGGCCAACACCTTCGTGAGCACCTTCAATCAAACCGGGAATATCTGCCAAAACAAAGCTGCGTTCTTCGTCAATGCGTACCACACCCAAAACCGGGGAAAGGGTAGTAAAATGGTAAGCAGCAATTTCAGGACGAGCAGCGCTAACTTGAGCAATGATGCTGGATTTGCCTACACTGGGGTAGCCAACCAAACCAACGTCAGCAAGCAGCTTCAATTCCAGTTTCAACCAACGGTTTTCACCGGGCTCACCTTTTTCTGCAAAGGTTGGTGCTCGGTTGGTACTGGTAACGTAGCACGCATTACCCTTACCACCGCGTCCTCCCTTAGCCGCAACGTACTGTTGACCATCTTCGGTTAAGTCAGCCATAACCGCACCGGTTACATCATCACGAACCAAAGTGCCCATAGGTACTTTTACATAAACAGTGTCAGCGCGCATGCCGGTACAATTTTTAGTGCCACCTTGACCGCCACGCTTAGCAACATACTTTCTTTTATAACGGAAGTCAATCAAAGTGTTCAGGTTTTTGTCAGCGATGAGTACTACGTCACCACCACGACCACCATTACCACCATTGGGACCGCCTTTTTCTACAAACTTTTCTCTACGGAAGCTGCTCATGCCGTCGCCGCCATTACCAGCCTCTACATAAATCCTCGCTCTGTCAATAAACATTTTCTATCTCCTATTTCTACATTAAATTATAATTTTATCTATAGTTATCAGTATTATACCCTGTTAACGCTTAGTTGTTCAACACTTGTCTAACAAATTTTACTTACTCAAATTCTATTACACACAGTATAGATGAAGAAAACTAAAAAACAAAATATACCTGCGTCTCTAAATCCATCTTGAAATACACCCTTGAAGATACAGCTTCTACCACACGTACACAAAACCTAGAACATTTACACTTTCTTCTAAAATTTTCTTGACAAATTACAAACCTATTGCCATAATATAGAGAACACGTTACTTAAAAATTAAATACCCTTCGTAAATGCAATGAACGGAATAATTTGCTTTTCTTCCTTAATTTAGAGATGTAGCGGTTGGTGCAAGCTACAAGTGGTTTAGCAAAGAGCTCATCCGGAAGCAGCTACTCTGAAAATTTTAGGAGTAGACGTACAAGCGACGTTAAGCTATAAGAACAAACTTAGGGTGGTACCGCGATAATTCGCCCCTATCTGCATTATGCAGATAGGGGCTTTTCTATTAAAAACGTTATAAGCACTGTTATGCTGTGTTACAGCACTTCTGACGTTTTTATAGTCAACTTAGTTTATATTTAAGAAATCATATAATTTGGAGGAATCTACTATGGGTATGACAATGACAGAAAAAATTCTGGCGAAGCATGCAGGCCGCGACAGCGTAAGCGCTGGCGATCTCTTAGTTTCCCAAGTTGACATGGTATTAGCCAACGACATCACTGGTCCGCCGGCTATCACTGAATTTGAAAAAATTGGTCGTCCGGTATTCGACAAAAACAAAATCTGCTTGGTACCTGACCACTTCTCTCCCTGCAAAGATATTAAATCTGCAACCATGTGCAAACGTATGCGTGACTTCGCTCGCAAGCACGAAATCAAAAACTACTTTGAAGTTGGCCGCATGGGTATTGAACACGCTCTGCTTCCTGACCAAGGCCTTGCTGCTCCCGGCGAAATCATCATCGGCGCAGACTCCCACACCTGTACTTACGGCGCTCTTAACGCATTGAGCACTGGTATGGGTCAAACCGATATCGGTGCTGCTATGGCAAGTGGTACCACTTGGTTCAAGGTTCCCCAAGCTATCAAAGTAAACCTCGTAGGTAAACTGCCCCGCTTTGTTCGCGGCAAAGACATCATCCTTACCTTGATTGGTATGATTGGCGTTGACGGCGCTCGTTACCAATCCTTGGAATTCTGTGGCGAAGGCGTTGCTGAACTTTCCATGGCTGACCGCTTCACCATTTGCAACATGGCTATTGAAGCTGGCGCTAAAAACGGTATCTTCCCCGTTGACGAAAAAACTATCGCTTATCTTGAAGGTCGCGTAACTGACCGCACCTGGGAAGCAGTAACTGCTGACGAAGACGCAGAATACGCTCAAGAAATTACCATGGAACTTGATAAACTTGTTCCTGTTGTAGCATATCCTCACCTTCCGGAAAACACTCACCCTGCTTCCGAAGGTAAAGACATTAAAATTGACCAAGTTGTTGTAGGCTCCTGCACCAATGGTCGCTTGGAAGACTTGGCACAAGCTGCAGAAATTCTTAAAGAACATAAAGTTTGTGACGGCGTGCGCATGATTATCATTCCTGCTACCCAAGAAATTTACAAAGAAGCTATGCGCTTAGGCTACATTGACATTTTCATTGACGCAGGCGCAGCAGTTTCCACTCCTACCTGCGGTCCTTGCCTTGGTGGCTACATGGGCATCTTGGCAGCAGGCGAACGCGCTGTTTCTACTACCAACCGTAACTTCCGTGGACGTATGGGTCACGTAGACAGTGAAGTTTATCTGGCAAGCCCCTACACTGCAGCAGCAAGCGCAGTTACCGGCTACATCACCAGCCCTGAGGAGGTAATGAAATGAGTAAAGTTTGGCGCTACGGCGATCACATTGATACAGACGTAATTATTCCTGCAAGATATCTGAACATTGCAGATTTCACCGAGCTGGCAGAACACGCTATGGAAGACGCTAAGGAAAACTTGGTAGAAAACTTCGCAGCAGGCGTAACCCCCGGCGACTACATCGTTGCAGGCAAAAACTTTGGTTGCGGTTCCTCCCGTGAACACGCTCCCGTTGTAATCCAAGTAAAAGGCATTAAATGCATTATCGCAGATAGCTTTGCCCGCATTTTCTATCGCAACGCCATCAACATTGGCTTGCCCGTACTGGAAATTGGCAAAGAAGTAGAAAAAATTGAAGCAGGCGATGAAATCGACGTTGATATGGCTAAAGGCGAAATCAAAATCATCAACAAGAACATCACCATTACCTGCAAACCGTTACCCGAATTTATCCAAAAAATTTCTGACTGCGGTGGCTTGATTAACTACGTTAAAGGAGAATAATCCATTATGAAAATTACCCTGCTCCCCGGTGACGGCATCGGTGTAGAAATTGTTGACGCTGCTGTTGAAGTACTTGACGCAGCTGCTAAAAAATTTGGCTTTGAAATTGAATATGATAAACAACTCATCGGTGGCTGCGC
>JAFTID010000028.1 GCA_017457085.1 Phascolarctobacterium sp. | reverse complement strand
CTGAGGTTAGAAAACGCGAACATTATGAAAAACCGAGCGTTGCCCGTAAGAAAAAATCCGAAGCAGCTAGAAAACGTAAAACCAGATAATTGGAGGTGGACTTTATGTCTATAAAAGACCAATTAACTGTTGATATGAAAGAAGCTATGAAAGACAGAGAGAACGGTAAACTCCGTCTCGCTGTAATTCGTATGGTTCGTGCTAATATCAAAAACGTAGAAATCAATAACAAAAAAGAACTGAACGATGATGAAGTTCTTGCTGTATTGATGAAAGAGGTTAAAATGCGTCAAGACTCTTTGGAAGAATTCCAAAAGGCTGGACGTGATGAGTTGGTTGCCCAAGCTAAGGAAGAGATTGAAGTTCTCAAGAAATATCTTCCGGAAGCTCTTGGTGACGACGAGCTTAGAGCTATCGTTGCTGAGGTTGTAGCTGAAGTTGGTGCTACCGGTCCCAAAGACATGGGTAAGGTAATGCCGGCAGTAATGGCAAAGACTAAAGGTCGTGCTGATGGCAAACGTATTAATGCCATGGTTCGAGAAGTACTCAACAAATAATTTAATGATAACCGTGTTGAATATTCAACACGGTTATTTTTATTTTGTTTAACGTCTTAGAATTTGATATACTATTGCTATGAAAAACTTTAACCTGAACTGAATGGAGTGAAAAGAAATGTTTGAAGTAGTAAATTATGTTTTTGGCAGTGGCTTTTCCTTGATTGCCAGCATCATCGGTTTGATGGTGTTCTTAAATTTTGTGCCTGTGGGCTTGTGGATTTCTGCCATTGCTGCAGGTGTGAGCGTGAGCATTATAGATTTGATTGGTATGCGCTTGCGTCGTGTGCCTGCTGCACAAATCGTATTGCCCCTTATCAAAGCCAATAAGGCTGGCCTTGACGTAACCGTTGACCAATTGGAAGCACATTACCTTGCTGGCGGTAACGTTGACCGTGTAATTGATGCTTTGATTGCAGCGCATCGTGCTGGTATTGATTTGAACTTTGAACGTGGCTGTGCCATTGACTTGGCTGGCCGTAACGTTTTGGAAGCAGTGCAAATGAGCGTTAACCCTGAGGTTATTGAAACTCCCGTGGTTTCTGCTGTTGCGAAAGACGGTATCGAGCTGAAGGTTAAAGCTCGCGTAACTGTACGTGCTAACATTGACAAGCTGGTTGGTGGTGCAGGTGAAGCAACCATCATCGCTCGTGTTGGCGAAGGTATTGTAACTAATGTAGGTTCTTCTGCTGACCACACTGCTGTCTTGGAAAACCCTGATTATATTTCTAAGACTGTTCTGGAAAAAGGTTTGGACGCTGGTACTGCCTTTGAGATTTTGTCCATTGACATTGCGGACGTAGATGTAGGTCGTAACATTGGTGCTGCCCTCATGACTGACCAAGCAGAAGCTGACAAACGCATTGCCCAAGCACGTGCAGAAGAACGTCGTGCCATGGCAGTTGCTAAAGAACAAGAAATGAAAGCCTACACCCAAGAAATGCAGGCAAAAGTTGTGGAAGCACAAGCGAAAGTTCCTGCTGCCTTGGCAGATGCGTTGGAAAATGGTCGCTTGGGTGTAATGGATTACTACCGCATGAACAATATCAACGCTGATACTGAAATGCGTAAGACCATTGCAGAAGTTAGTCCTGTGACTGAAAAGGAATAATTGCTTAGGAGATAGCTATGTTCTTTTATGTAAGCGATAACAGTAGCTTCTTTTGGATACTCTTTGCGTTTATTCTGCTGAATTTTTTGCTGACGATTTTTATGAGTGGCGGTAAACGTCGCACTCCTATGCCTGAACCTCAGGATGAAGAGTACGATTACCAAGCTCAAGAAAAATCTGACAGGGATTTGGCAGAAGAATTTGAGCGTGTTCTAGGGAAGAAGCAAAATAAAATACATACTGATAACTGCGAGTTGAAGCACGATAGGGGCAAGCTGTACACGGAGCCTAGCTTTATGCAGGAAGAACCTGTGGCAGAAGCTAAACCCTTGGCGGTGCAGACTGAGGTTGCCAAGAAAAAGTTTACTCATCCCAAGCTGGTACAAGGCTTGATTATGGAGCAGATTTTGTCTAAGCCTCGCAGTATAAAACCCTATGGTGATGAGCTTTTATAAATTTGCTTGCTAAAAATTAGGAAAAGATTAGAGGGAATACTTTGTCCTGGAAAATTAAAGACGATTTAAAACAGAAAATTGCTGATGAATGGGGCGTTCAGGTTTACCAACCTGGTTTACGTCACCCTGTAGCCTTCGTGTATCCTAACGTGTATCATCTGGGCATGTCCAATTTAGGTATGCACATTCTCTATCAAATGATAAATGCTCGTGGCGATAGTGCCTGCGAGCGCTTCTTCCTGCCGGAAAACAATCTGATTAAGGAGCATCAGAAAACTCGTACTGCTTTGCTCAGCGTGGAAACACAACGTCAGCTTTCAGACTTTAGTGTTATTTTCGTAATGCTTTCTTTTGAAATGGATTATGATAACCTTTTGACCGTGCTGGAGCTTGGCAATATCAAGCTGCGTGCTGAACTGCGCAACGAGAAGGAGCCTTTAGTTATTGTGGGTGGCCCCTGTGCTACCTTTAATCCGGAGCCTTTGGCAGGCGTAGCAGATGCTTTTGTTATTGGCGAAGGGGAGGAGACCGTACAAAAAATCTTAGATGCCATTTACACAGATACTAATAAGGAAGAAAAGCTGCTGAACTTGGCAAATATTCCCGGTGTGTACGTACCTAAATACTACACTCCTCAATATAATGAAGAAAACGAATTTGTAGGTATGGTTTATGACGAGCGCGTGCCTGCGAAAATTACCCGTCAATGGGTGAAGGATATTGATGCTTATCCCCATACCTCTGCCATTGTGACCAGTGGTACGGAGTTTGAAGATATGTATATCGTGGAAGTAGCACGTGGCTGTGGTCGTCATTGCCGTTTCTGTATGGCAGGTTACTGCTTTAGGAAGCCTCGTTCCCGTGCGTTGGAGAACATCTTAGCTGATATTGCTAACCGTCCGGAGCGTACTAAGAAAGTTGGATTGATGGGTGCTGCTGTGTCCGATCATCCGCAAATTAAGGAGCTTACTGCAGAATTAGTACGCCAAGGGGTAAGTTTTTCTGTAGCTTCCCTACGTGCTGATACCTTGGACGAGCAGATGACGCGTGCTTTGGCTGCAAGTGGACAGCGTACTATGACTGTTGCCCCCGAAGCAGGCAGTAAGCGTATGCGTGAGCGCATCAACAAGGGCATTACAGAAGAGCACGTGTACAACGCGATGGAACTGGCTGCAGCGGCTGGTATGAAAAATATTAAGCTATATTATATGATTGGTTTGCCCGGCGAAGAAGACGTTGACATTGAAGAAATGGTGGCAATGATTAAGCGCATTCGTACTAAGATGGACGAAGCTGGCAATAAAGGCGAGCTGGTAATTTCCGTCAATGGTTTCGTGCCGAAACCCTTTACTCCTTATCAATGGGCACCTTTGTGTGCTCCTTCTACCTTGAAACGTCGTTTTAAAATGCTCAACGACGGTCTGAAAAAGGAGAAACGTATCAAGTTTATTACTGAATCCTTGAAGGAAAGTGTTGTGCAGGCAGTGCTTGCCCGTGGTGACAGACAAATTGGCGAAGCACTTTTGGAAGCTCATACTAGTGGTGACCCCTTGAAGTTCGTTCTGAAACAGCGTGGCGTTAACATTGAAGACTATGCTTGCCGTGAGTTGGAGGTAGGGCAAGCCTTGCCTTGGAACCATTTAGATATGGGCTTTACGGAGCAGTATCTGGCTGCTGAGCTGGAAAAGAGTGGGAGCGGGAAGTTTACGCCTATGTGTTTTGAGAACTGCAAAAGATGCGGAGTGTGCAAGTGAGAAGTAAAAATAAGTGCAAATTGTAGCTTCACACAACGCGAAAAAATTACGTTCCTTTTAGTTGAAAACATCGCAATCACATATGCGCATCGTAGTTTGTATTAAAAATTTAAAAACTACAGCTTAAGATGTGGTTTATGCGATGTTTTCCTGTATCGTCACTATTTTTTCGAATGTTGTTTAGAAGCTATCAATTTGCACTATTCTGTTTGGCTATTATTGATTTTGAATAAATTTTATGAAAACTATTGTCGTAAATTACGAGGAATAAATTATGACATTTACTATTAGGAGTAAAAACAATATTTGGTACGGTGCATTCCCCACTCTTGAACAAGCTGGTTTCGTGCATGGGTGTAGTTGTCGGTTGCATGGGGAGAGCGACGTTGTTGATGGCACGCTCAATTTGGCCTTGCATGTTGGTGATGATGTAACAAAGGTTTTGTGTAATCGTAAGGCTTTTGCTGAAGCTGTGGGGGTAGATGCAAGTCGTTTTACTACTTGTCAGCAGGTGCACGGCAGTAAGGTGGTGCGTGTGACGGAGGAGTTTATCGGCAGTGGTGCGTTTGATTTTGCTAATACCATTGCTGATACTGATGCGCTGATTACCAATATACCTGATGTACCGTTAATGCTGTTCTATGCTGATTGCGTGCCTGTTTTACTGGCAGATGTAGCGACAGGTGCCATAGGCTTGGCTCACGCAGGCTGGCGTGGTACGGTAGCTCATATTGCGAGGAAAACCGTTCGTGCCATGCAGGAAGCCTTTGGTACTACTCCTAATGATGTTTTGGCAGCGATTGGTCCGTCCATTGGTGCTTGCTGTTACGAGGTAGACGACTTTGTGCGTGACCAGGCAAGCGGATATGAAGAGTTCTTCTTGGCAAAGGGAGAGGGTAAATATCAACTTGACCTTTGGGGTATGAATGCTAAACAGCTTGTGGAAGCAGGCGTTTCAGTAGAAAATATTATGGTTGCAGGCGTTTGCACTAATGACAATAAAGAACTGTTCTGCTCTTACCGTGCGGAACAGGGCAAGACGGGGCGTATGGGTGTGTGTCTATGCTCTAAACAAGCTAGACAATAATAAATAGATTAGAAAAGTATTTAAAAATAAAAGGCACATTATACAAAATTCTGTTTTGAGAATTAAGTGTAATGTGCCTTTATTGTGTTTTATTTAGCCTCTTTTTTCTAGGTCGAGCAACATCTTTTTAATTTCAGGACCTGCTTGGTAGCTAGAGAGGGTGCCATTTGAGTTTACTACTCTATGGCAAGGAAGGAGTATTGCGAGCATATTGCTGTTGCAGGCGTTACCAACGGCGCGAACTGCGTTGGGGGCACCAATCTTTTCAGCTAATTGCTTGTAAGTAATGGTTTCGCCGTAAGGAATGGTGCTAATGGCTTTCCAGACTTTTTCTTGAAACTCAGTACCGTGATACCAATATTCCACATCAAATTCTTTGCGAGTACCATTAAAGTATTCTTCTAGTTGACGTTTGCATTCAATGGTAGTTGCATTTTCCGGTAAGTCATTTGCACGTAGAGTGCCAAATTTAATTTCAGTAATTACATCTCCCATTGCGACTATGAGGATGTTGAAATTAGTAGAGTGAATAGTGGAAATGTAAAGCATAAAAAAACCTCCTGTCACACTAACTATATTTTAGCATATTAACAGGAGGGAGAAATAGGGCTATTTTAAAAATAGTTGCTTTATTTGCAATAAATTGCTTAGATTTTTTAAGAAGAATGACAAAAAAGAACCGGATATATGCTGAACGTCATACATCCGGATAAATTTTGCATTAGAGGTTCTCTAATGCCCTAAGCAAATGTCTCGTTTGCTATTACTGATTAGTTTAATATCTATAAAAAATATTTAGTGTTGCAAAAGCAACTGAAGTTATAAATTGCTGCTTATTTTATTTTCAAAAATATTTACAAATAATTAAAATAAAAAATTCAAGATTCTTAACAGAGAAGTTTTTAAATGTGAATAAAGAAACTAAAATAAGCAGTAACGAAATGTTGCTAATGCAACAAACTAATTTAATGCTTACTTTATTTACAAAATATTTACAGGATATTTTATATGGGTATAATGAAACAAAATAGGCTTTGAAAATAATAGGTGTGGGTGATTTCATGGAAGTTAGAATCTCTTTGCAAAATTTAACAGATTTATCCTTATTTGCAGGGATGAGTATTGAAGAAATTGGTGAAGTTTTAAGTAAGGTTAATGTTATTGTTAAACGTTTCCGCAAATATGATTCAATAGTTTTGGCTGGTGACAGCATAGAAAATATTTGTATTTTGCTTAACGGAACTGTACAAATGATAAAGGAAGATATTTGGGGTGATAAATCCATCATTGCAAATATTGACAAAGGTACTGTTTTTGCAGAGACTTTTTTTGGCAAAAGTTATGATCATAGTATTGTTAGTTTCTTTGCTTCCAGTGAAAGTGAAATCTTAATGCTTCCTTTTGGAAAATTTTTAGATAATATTGGTAGCAGCCAAGCAAATAAGAAATTAATTTGCAACTTTATCTCCATTATGGCTGATAACAATATTAAGTTGATTGAAAAGAATGAGATTTTAAGTAAGAAGACTTTGCGTGCAAAAATCTTGGCGTATTTAGAGCAAGAAGCAAAACGTACTGGCGCAACAAAGGTAACTGTACCCTTTAGCCGTACGGATTTAGCAAATTATCTGGATGCGGATAGAAGCGCTCTCACTAGAGAATTAACAAGAATGCAAAACGAAGGCTTGATTGCTTTTGAAAGAAACACCTTTGAAGTTTTAAAATAATTATAATGAAGAGTTAGGTCAAAACTAATTTTGTACTACGCAGGCACATTGCATAGTGGTTTCCTAAAAAGGGAACCATGTGTTGTTTGCCTGTTTTGTTTTTAGATATTGTTCCATACCATAAATTATTTATGTAAAATTATCATTTCTTAAATTTTAGATAGTTAAAAATATTTATTTAGTTAAAAAGTAATAAAATGAGTTTCTTAAAAAAATAATCTAAGTAGTGAAGCAGGGAAGGTTGTCGCAGAAGCAACGAATGTCACGTTTTTGCCATGCTAGAATTTAGCTAACGTAAATGGTTTATATATAAATGTTTTTGTGTAGACTGTTTATGAAATTTTATAAAAGGAGGAACAAATATGTCCCCGGCAATTAAATGTTTAATTCTGTTGGCAGTAGTTGCGCTTTTCTTCGTAACCGAACTTATTCCCTTGGCAATTACTGCAATTGGCGGCGCAATTGCGTGCGGCCTGTT
>JAFTID010000011.1 GCA_017457085.1 Phascolarctobacterium sp. | reverse complement strand
TGATCCAGTTCGTCTTGAGTAAGTATACCGCGAGCCATGTCTAAAACCTCCTGTATGAGTTAATGATAACAATGAATGAAAAGTTTTTCAAAATATTTTTGACAGGGGGTTGACGTGTCCAACCTTTAGGGTCCACCTCAGCTGCGAACTTAAACCAATGCGAAAATGCGCGTCCGCCAAGACTGCACGAAGAAAAATCTTTTTTGCACGTAAGGTCTTGCGGGGGGGGACACAGGTGCTATAATGAGAATAAAGATAAACCCATAGTTTATACATTATTGTTATTTAATAAAGAACGCGAGGTGCTGAGGTGTGAAAGAAAATTTCAATATACTGGGGCGCAGGGTAAAGTATATGCGCATGGATAAAGGCATTTCGCAAATGAACATGGCAGCGATGCTAGGACTTTCCCAAACTAACCTAAGCAATATGGAAAGTGGCAGGACAGCTATTACCACCCAGAACCTTTTCAAAATACGGGAGATTATGGGCTGCAGGATGGCAGATTTCTTCGTAGACTTTGACGAAAAGATTGCGCAAGATGCTAATGCAAGCGAAGCTATCGCTACGAAGCAAGCTATAGAGCTTGAAGATGCAGTAAAGATTTTGAAGCTGCTAAAAGCAGTGGATGTAAAAGGATTATGACTTGGAATTAAGCAAATGGAGATTCGTTCCAAAATTTATTGCTTTCGCGCAACACTCAAACGCGACGCTCCTTTTGGTATGAAAATATCGCTGTCCACATATGCGCTTCTAAGTTGTTTGCAATAACTTACAAAGTGCAGCTTAGGATGTGTCCTTAGCGATATTTTCTTGAATAAGTGTCGCTGCTTATTTCGAATTGTTGCTTTGAAAGCAAATAAATTTTGTTCGTAAGATTTGATTATATTGCTTCCAGAAATGGAGCTTTGTAATAAATAAAAAATTTAAAGGAAGAAGGCGTATTTTTATGTCTAAAAAGATTATGAAAAGAAGTTTAGCACTGGGCGCATTGATGGCGTTCGTGATTACGGGTAGTGCTATGGCGAAAACATATGAATTACCTGCTATAAATGCTACTAATGTTAGTGATTTTAGTATAAAAAGTGGATTAGATAGTTCTTGTTCAGATCCTAGTAATAGATGGAGTGTTTTTACTCCAGAAGAAGATGCTATAGCCACCGATAGACTGGTGACAAATGGCGATATTGAATATAGTGGTGGATCTTTCGGATTATATGCTGCTTATTTCTTAGAAGACAATAATAAAACAGTTCATAGTGAGCCGCGATTAGATAATCCTAATGGTAATACATTAGAGATTAAGAATAATATTACTGTTACTAATGGTGATGCTTATCTTTACGGAGCAGGTACAGGTTGGGGATATGATAAAGATGGTTTGCCCAGTACTGCTGAAAACAATAGTGTTTATATTACTGGAGGTAGCAACCAAATTACTATTAAAGCATCAGGAAATATTTATGTTGGTGGTGCTATAAGTGTTTCATCTGTTGATAAACATAATTTAAAAGGGAACACTGCAAAAGTTGAAAATGTTAAGTTTGAAAGTGGTCAATATGTTTCTATTTGGGGTGGATTAGCACAATGTGGTAGTGCTGATGGAAACGAAGCTATAGTAAAAGATGTTGTTATTGCTGACGGAAATATTGCTCAAATTATTGGTGGTATTACAACTGATAACAGTGGTGTTGCTAGTAACAATGCTGTAAGCATTGAAGGAAATAGCAAAATTATTGGTACTGTATATGGTGGTTATAGTAGTAATGACGGTGCTAGTAACAATACTATTGTACTCAAAGATAATGCTGATGTTGCCAATGCCGATTTGTATGGTAGTAACAAAGAAGGTATTGGTAACAGACTTGTAGTAGACGAAAGCTATACTGGTAACGGTAAAATCAACACTGTTGGAGCTTTTGACGAAATTGAAATTGATGAAATGAAATATGGCGAAGCTGCTTTGGATGTTGAAAATATGAACTACAAAGAAGCAGATGCACAAGGCAAGGGTGGTACTAAGCTTACTGTTAATAAAATGACCATGTCCGGTGACCAAGAGCTTACTGGTGAACTGGAAATCATTAAGGCAACTAATAGCAACTTGAAAGACGAGAATAATCAAGAAAATGGCGCTATCAGTGACGATAGCTCTGTAACCATTTACAAAGGTACTTCCGAAATCATTGATGTTGGTTTTGGTGGCGAAGCTGGCATGGAACTTAAAGAAGAAAACATTAAGAAATCTGCACGTAACGACCAAGTCCTTGTAATCGGTGAATCTCGCGCTGCTGCAACTGCATTTGTAAACCAAGGTAGCGAACTGGTTGAAACCGGTCTTGACGCTCTTGCTCGCGATAACGCTAAAGCAGGGGACACTAAAGCATTCGCTGCAGTTTATGGCAACGCATCTGAATACGCTACTGGTAGCCACGTTAAGGTTAATGGCTGGAGTGGTATCGTAGGCGTAGGCAAAACTAACGCTAATGGCTTGACTATGGGTGTGTTCTTTGAAAATGGTACTGGTAACTACCGTACCTACAATACCGTAAATAACGACTTCATGCGTGGTGACGGCGAAGCAACCTACAACGGCGGTGGCTTCTTAGTTCGTAAGGATAATGCTAATGGCGTTTATACTGAAGCAAGCTTACGCGCAGGCAACCTGCAAAACGAATTGCGTAATGCAGTACGTGGTAGTGAAGGCTTGGCTGGTTATGATGTAGATACCTTCTACTATGGCGCGCATGTTGGCGTAGGTAAGGTTATTCCTCGTGGCAATAAAGGCGACAGCATTGATGTTTACGGTAAATTTATGTACACTCACCATAGCAGTGAAGACTTTAACATTGACGGCTCTGACTTCCATTTTGACAGCGTGGATAGTGAAAGACTGCGCCTTGGCTTCCGTATTAACGAAGTACAAACCAATAAATTGAGCATGTACTATGGTGCTGCTTGGGAATATGAATTTGGCGGTGACGCAGAAAATACTACCGTTGGTTATGACCTTAGCACTCCGTCCTTGGGTGGTAGCACTATGATTGGCGAAATTGGTATGCACTACCTTGCTAGTGAAAAATGGAGCCTTGACCTTAACGTTCGTGGCTACAGCGGACAACGTGATGGCTTCACCGGTAGCGTACAAGCAAACTACAATTTCTAATTTAGATAGCTTAATATAGGCTTGTCATTCTCCTTTTAGGAGGATTGCTTCTTTTCACAATTTGTGCCCCATACGCCTCATTTCTGGGGTGCAAGTTGAAAATAAGACCCTCTCGTTTGTACGAGGGGGTCTTTGTCTATATTCTGGCAAAAGTTCACAGGGATTTCACAAACTCGCGAAATAAATAGGGGTAATAATTCATTCTTCTTGAAGCATTAATTAGCAAGTCACAATTGTGACTCAAGAAATGTGGAGAGGAGAATTTACATGTTGATTAATGATTTTGAGTACATTAAGGTTCTGGAGAATATTAAAAAGGAGATTGTAACTGCCCAATATAAGGCGAGCGTTCAAGTGAATGTAGAAATGTTACTGCTGTATCATGATATTGGGCGTATTATTAATTTGCATAAGGAATGGGGAAATAAGTTTATAGAAAATTTATCGAATGATATTAAACTGGCTTTCCCAGCTGTTAAAGGATATTCTGTTCGTAATCTTAAATATATGTCCAAGTTTGCTGAAACATACTCTGATAAAGAATTTGTGCAACAGGTCGTTGCACAAATCCCTTGGGGACATAATCTGATAATTTTAGATAAGATTGATAATATGGTTGAACGAGTTTGGTATTTAAAAAATATTATTAAAAATGGTTGGTCAAGAAATGTATTAATCCACCAGATAGAAAGTGGACTATATCAAAGACAAGTTTTAGCTAACAAAGTTTCTAACTTTGAAAATAGATTACCGTCTCCACAATGTGAATTGGCGGTTCAAACAATGAAAGACCCCTATGTGTTTGACTTTATTCAAATAAGAGAAGAGATGGTAGAACGTGACATTGAACAGGCTTTGATAAAAGATGTTACTAAGCTGTTGCTAGAGCTGGGAACAGGTTTTGCTTTTCTTGGAAATCAATATCATTTGAATATAGGTGGTGAAGATTTTTATTTGGATTTATTGTTTTACAACTTGAATTTACGTTGTTATGTAGTAATTGAATTAAAAACTGGAGAGTTTAAACCTGAATATGTAGGGCAACTTAATTTCTATTTATCAGCAGTGGATAGTGTTTTGAAAAAAGAATTGGATAACTCAACCATCGGGTTGCTATTGTGTAAAACTAAAAATAATTTAGTTGCAGAGTATTCGCTCAAGGATATTTCTAAGCCTATTGGTGTAAGTGAATATAAGATTACAGACAATCTTCCGGATGAGTTCGAGAAACAACTGCCTTCTATTGAGGACATACAAAGTCGGATTAAATAAAATTTATGGTTACACGTTTTTCCAAGTTTTAAAAACAAAAAATGCACGTTTTTCTAAAATGAAAGCCCTCGCTCGTTTGAGCGAGAGCCTTTTGTTTGAAGGATATTCAAGTTTTCAGTCCCAACGTTTAA
This sequence comes from Phascolarctobacterium sp., assembly GCA_017457085.1. Lineage (GTDB taxonomy): Bacteria > Bacillota > Negativicutes > Acidaminococcales > Acidaminococcaceae > JAHHUH01. The sequence continues at coordinate 18,677 of JAFTID010000011.1, read as the reverse complement.
GCAGTTCTTGAATAATTTGCTCTTTAGTTTTATTAGGCTTACGTTTCTTTTCAAAGTTGCGGAAATTATTATCCCGATGGTCTGTAGAATAATCAGCGTAATCAAAATCATCATAGCTGCGTTCGTAGCTACGATTGTAATCGCCGTGACCATCGTCAAAATAGAAAGAAACGTTATAATTTTGATGTATCGTAAAATTTTCTTGCATGGTATTTCCTCCAAGGTTTCTACCAATATTCTAGCACATTTCCCGCCAAGAAAAAAGGTTAAAATAAGGCTCTTTTTGTAGCAGGAAAAAGGCCTTTCTTGCAGAAGTAATTACATTAGTTTAGAAATGTTATGTCTGGAAATATGTTGCGATAATTTTTTGGAAAACCTCTTGAAAGCGAAATATAAATATGGTATAGTGTACACTATATTAAAGATACTGCTTACAAAAAGTATATTATAAAGGAGAGCTTCATTATGGAAAAAGAAAAACAGTTCCTGCTTTGGTTTGAACAACTTGAAAGAGAAGACGTTGCTATTGTTGGCGGCAAATCTTCCTCTTTGGGTGAAATGACTGCAAAAGTTGACGTTCCTGTTCCCTATGGCTTTGCTACTACTGCTTACGCTTACAGATACTTCTTTGAAAAGAGTGGTCTGGATAATGAAGTACGTGAACTGGTTGGCGAGCTGACTGACGTTGAAAACAGTGCTCTGCTTCGCGATGTTTGCGCTCGTATCCGTCAAGCTATCCTTGAAAAAGAAATGCCTCAAGATTTGCAAGATGCTATCGCTGCAGCTTATGAAGAACTGGGCAAAAAGATGAACATTGACCAACCCTACGTTGCTGTTCGTAGCTCTGCAACTGCAGAAGACTTGCCGGACGCAAGCTTCGCTGGTCAACAAGATACTTATTTAAACGTACAAGGCGCTGAAACCATTATCGCTAAAGTTAAAGAATGCTATGCTTCCTGCTTTACCGACCGCGCAGTTTACTATCGTGAAAAACAAGGCTTTGACCATTTGGACGTAGCACTTAGCGCTGCAATTCAAATGATGGTATTCTCCAAAGCTGCAGGCGTTATGTTTACCGTTAACGTTGCAACTGGCGATGACCAAAACATTTTGATGGAAGCTGCTTGGGGTTTGGGCGAATATGTTGTTCAAGGCACTGTAACTCCTGATAACTACACCGTTTGCAAAAAAACTCACAAAATTATTGAGAAAAACGTAAATGGTCAAGATGTTAAACTGGTTCGCAAGGCTGGCGGCGACTGCGAAGAGCAAATGGTACCCCTTGATGAACAAAACGAACAAAAGCTGACCGATGAACAAATCATCGAATTGGCTGGCTATGCTAAAAAGATTGAAGAACACTATGGCTGCTACATGGATATGGAATGGGGCGTAGATGAACGCGATGGTAAATTGTGGATTCTCCAAGCTCGTCCGGAAACCGTTTGGAGCCGTCGTAATAAAGAAAATGGTGGCGCACCGAAAGAGGAGAAAAAAGCTGTGACTACTGACCGCAAAGTTATCGTAAAAGGTTTGCCTGCTTCCCCGGGCCAAGTTTCCGGTAGAGTACACGTTATTCTGGATCCGTCCCGCATTGACGAATTCAAAGAAGGCGAAATCCTTGTAACTGAAATGACCGCTCCCGACTGGGTGCCGGCAATGAAAAAAGCGAAAGCTATTGTTACCGATAGCGGAGGTATGACCTGCCATGCTTCCATCGTTAGCCGTGAATTGGGTATTCCCTGCATCGTAGGCACTAAGAGCCGTGGCGAAGCAGCTACCACCACCATTCCTGACGGTATTGATGTAACCATCGATGCTACCCATGGCGTAGTGTATGAAGGCATCATCGAAGAACCTAAAAAAGAACAAGCAACACAACAAGCTGCTGTTGTTGCTGAATACTTCCCGCCCACTGGCACCAAAGTTTATATGAACCTTGGTGACCCGGAATTGGCTGAAAAATATTCCACTTTGCCTTGCGATGGTATTGGTTTGATGCGTGAAGAATTTATTTGGACCACTTATATCCACGAACATCCGCTGTATCTCTTGAAGATTGGTCAACCTGAAAAAGTTGTAGACCAATTGGCAGAAGGTATCCGTCAAGTTTGCCAAGCTATGGCTCCGAGACCGGTAACCCTGCGCTTCAGCGACTTCAAATCCAGCGAATATCGTGACCTCAAAGGTGGCGACGAATTTGAACCCTATGAACCTTCCGCACTCCTCGGCTGGCGCGGTGCTTCCCGTTACTATGACCCGAAATATATTGATGCATTCAAACTGGAATGCCATGCAGTTCGTAAAGTACGTGAAGAATTCGGTTTGAAAAACCTCCACGTAATGATTCCCTTCTGCCGTAACGTAGAAGAATGTGAAAAAGTAGTTAACATCATGGCAAGCTGCGGCTTGGCTCGTAGCAAAGACTTCAAAGTATGGCTGATGGCAGAAATTCCTGCTAACATCATCCTTGCTGACCAATTCAACAAATATGTTGATGGTTACTCCATCGGTTCCAATGACTTGACCATGCTGGTATTGGGCTGTGACCGTGACAACGACACCGTATCCCACATCTATGATGAACGTAACCTTGCTGTTAAACGTGCAATTCGTCACCTCATCGAAGTGGCTCACAAAGACGGCAAAACCGTTTCCATCTGTGGTCAAGCACCTAGTGTATATCCTGAATTCTGCGAATTCCTCATTAAGAGTGGCATTGACAGCATCTCCGTTAACCCGGACACTGTTAAATTCACCAAAAAACTGGTTGCTCAAGTTGAACAACGCGTAATGCTTGATGCTCTCACCGGTCGTGGACGCGCAGAATTGGAAGATTTGACCTGGTAATTTTTTAAATTACCGTACAAGAGCAATAATAGCTCCTGTATTGCATTACCCTTGCAGTACAGGAGCTTTATTTTTACTAAAGCTAATTGTTTCACGTGAAACATTTGCTAAAAAGGAGGTGAGAAAATGTATGAGGTATTGAACTTAATTTTTACACTCTGCCTGTTAATCCACATCTACACCGATTGTAAAGAGCAGTTGCTTTACGATAAGGTATCAACCGTATTGATGGTGGCAGGCGTAATTTACGCTTACTATTTTGGGAATTTATGGCAGAGCTTGTATGGCGCCACCTTTAGCTTGGCAGTAATGCTTGCCATTTACTGGTTAAGCAGGGGAGGCATGGGCTTAGGTGATGTGAAGTTTGCCCTCGTCCTAGGAATTTGGCTAGGATTGGAGAAAAGTATTTTATGTTTAGTACTTGCCTTTGTTGCAGGAGGCATTGTTGGCATTAGCCTGTTAGTTACCGGTATCAAAAGTCGTAAGGATTCTATCCCTTTTGGTCCCTATTTATGTATCGCAGGCTGGGTAAGCCTATTGTTTGGCAACGAGCTGTTAAATTTGTATTGGCAGCTGTGGTAAAAATTAAAAAGTAAAAAAGAAAAGAGTGTGCTTTAATGAAAAAATATTTGGAAAAATTTTGGAATTTAAGCAGCACATTAAAAGATTCGTCAGAAAAGCAGTTAACAGTAACCTTGAAAGAGGAGCAGGTATATATTTATGAACTGAGTTTGCCTATGATGCCTGCTAAAGAGATTAAGGAAGCAGTGGGTTGGGAGTTGCCCTACCACATACCCTTAGTTGAAGGAACTTATTATTACGATTATACGCAGTTAAAAAAGAACGATGGCATACAACTGGTTAAGGTTGTAGCTGTCCCTAAAGAAATCATTGAGCAGTTAGAGGAAGCTGCCAAGGAGCAAGGCTTGCTATTGGTAGCAGTAAATGTGGAGGGCTATGAAACCCTGAACTTATTGCCCAACGCCAAGACTCGACTGAGAATGCCTAGAAATAAACTTTACAAGTGTGGCACAGTCCTAGCCTTGGGTTTAAGTGCTTTCTTATTTTTAGGAAGCTATGGTTACAAAGCCATACAGGTTGAAAATTTACATAAGCTTGAAGCCAAGCTACAAGCAATGAGCGTTTTAGGAGAACGCTATGAAAAACAGCAGAAGCTATTGCAAAGGAGCAGTCTTTTAGAAAAAGCTTTAGCTAAATATGAAAAGGAGCGCATTGTTTGGAGCAGTTTGCTGCCAATTTTAGGAGAGTGTGTTCCAAAGGAATGTTGGCTTACTTATGTAAAACAAAGAGAAGAAAATAATTTTGTAGAGTTGCAGGGAAGAGCAGTTAATATTGTGCAGGTGCAGAAATTAATTGAGAATTTTAAGGCAACCTCAAAATTTACAAATATAAAATTATTGGAGACAGTAGAAACAAAAGATAAGCTGTTGGAATTTAAGATTCTTTTACGTGTAAGGGGGAGGATGCAATGAAAAGGTTAAGGCTTTTAGAAAAGCTGAATGAAGAGCAGAAAAGTTTGCTTGGTTTTGGAACGGCTTTAATAATTTTATTGGCTGTGATTATTTTTGGCGTAACACCTTTGCTGGAAGAAGCAATCCTTGCCAAAAACAAAGCTGTCGCTTGTGAGGAAAGGCTCTTTACTTACGAGGAGTATTCTCAAACAAAAAATCTTCAAAATTTAGAGCGCAAGCAAAAAGAAAGGCTGCAATTCTTGGAAACAAGTCTTCCGTCTGAAATAACACAGGAAGAAATTATCAAGGAGGTATATGGGCAGGCGAAAAAATTTGCTGTAAATCTTGTAAGCTTAAAACAGCTGAGTACCTCTAACAACAAAGAGCTTCCTTTTTATATACACTGTAAGGGCGAATATAAAAGCCTTCTGAAATTTTTGCAGGCGTTAGAGTTGGAAGGCAACCTTAAAATTTTGCGAGACTTTGCTGTAAAAGGTGAGGGGCGCAATGAAAATTTGGAGCTTACAGCAGTGATTACTGCTTACAAAATTTAAATAATGGCTAAATTATGTCTTTTCTATGTTTTTCGTGTCACAATTTATTCTTTATGCTATAATCATTCTATGACTATTTAAAATTGGGGGAAGTGTAATGAATTTTCAAGACCGCCGTGTAAAAATATTAGTAGGGTTGTGCGTACTGCTGACTTTAGTGGTAGCTTACCGTATTTTTGATAACATCCAAAAAAATAAGGAGCGTGCTGCCAGAATTGGTAAAGTAAGGGAAGTTGCTGTAGAAACTGCTTTTCCAAAGCGTGTTACTCTTAGACCAGAACTTATTTTCTCCGGCAGTCTTGACCCCGAATGGCAAGCAGAGGTTGCGCCCAAGGTTGACGGTCGTGTAGAAAAAGTTTTTGTCAAAGAGGGCGACAAGGTTACAAAAGGTCAAGTGTTGGCAACCTTGGAACAAGTGGATACTGACGCAGAAGTTTTGAAAGCACGTGGCGAATATATTGAAGCAAAAACTAATTTGCGTAAAGCAGCTCGTGATTTGGAACGTTACGAAAAACTTTTCCAAGCTGGTGCTGTTTCTGAACAAACCGTTGATGATTACCGCTTTGCTCGTGAAAATGCGGAAGCTCAACTTGATGCAGCACTGGGTAACTTGCGTGGTAAAGAATCTTCCTTGAGTGGTACTAGTGTTATTGCTCCTGCTGATGGTATCGTGGCAAAACGTTACTTCCAAGAAGGTTACTACGCAAAAGCAGGTACTCCGCTTTTTGCAATTGCAGATATTAGCACCTTGAAAACTGTTGTTAATATTCCTGAAGGTCAAATTGCAGGTGTTGCTGTAGGCAACGAAGCAAAAATTTCTATTCCTGCTTTTGCTAATCGTGAAATCATTGGTAAGATTACCAGTATTTCTCCTGTAGCTGATTTGCCGGCACATACTTTCGCCACCGAAGTTAGCGTGGAAAACCCCGAAGGCTTGCGAGCAGGTGTATTTGCTACCGTTACTTTAGTTGCTGAGCCTCGTGAAAATATGTTGACTGTTCCAGTCCATGCCATCGTTATGCGCGACGACCAAAAAACTGTATACGTTGTTGACGAAGAAAATAAAGTTAGCCGTCGCGTTTTGGCAGTTGGCTATACTAATGAAGAAATTGCTGAAATCGTTAGCGGTTTGAAGGATGATGAAATCATCGTAACCAGAGGTCAAAACAAACTGCGTGAAGGCAGCAAAATTAAATTAGATAAGGCAGGAAAATAAACATGATTGGTACTTTTATACGCAGACCCGTATTTACTACCATGTTTGTTTTAATGCTGGTAGTATTCGGTATCCGTTGCTATCCCAATATTGGCGTTGACCTTACCCCCGACGTTGACTTGCCTTTGGTAAGTGTGCGTGTTACTTATGATGGTGCTTCCCCGCAAGAAATGGAAACACTTATCACAAAACCTATTGAAAATAGTGTCAGCCAAGTTGCTGGTATCAAGACACTTTCTTCCACCGTACTTGAAGGCTATAGCGAAACAGTACTAGAATTTGAATTTGGTGTTGACCCTCAAGATATGTCCTCTGAAGTACGCGAAAAGGTTGCTCGTGTTCGTCGTCGATTACCAGACGATATTGATGAACCCGTAGTACAAGCAGTAGACCTGTCCTCTCGTCCGATTTTAATGTATACCTTCTCATCGGCAGTACGTAGCCGTAGTGAAATTCGTCGCTTTGTTGAAGATAACTTGGTTGATGAGCTGTGTATGGTTGAAGGTGTTTCCGAAGTTAATGCTTATGGCGCTAGCCAACGTGTAATTCGTCTTGTGGCTAAACCGGAAAAACTTGCCGAATATAATATTGCCTTCCAAACAATCTTCGACAAGATTAATGACGGCAACTATAATACTCCCGGTGGTAAGGTTAAGAACAAGGATATGGAAATCACTGTTCGTACCATTGGTAAGTATGAAAACATTGACGACGTTAAAAAAATAGTTGTTGCCAATAATGGTGGCAAGCCTGTTTATATTACTGATGTTGTTGATGTAATCGACGATTGGGAAGATGAAGATACTTTCGGTAGTGCAAACGGCAAACCTTCCGTATTGGTATTCGTCCGTAAACAATCCAAAACCAATACCGTTGACGTAATTGACGGTGTTAAAGAAAAATTGGTGGAACTGCAACAACGTGCTATTCCTCCTGATATTGAAATCAGTATTGTTCGTGATCAATCCACCTTTATTCGTGAAAATATTGCCGACGTTTGGAACGCAATTCTTTTCGGTGGTGCTTTGGCGCTTTTAATTACCTATATGTTCTTGCGTGACTTCCGTGCTACTATTGTAGGTAGTTTATGTATTCCTACTTCCATCGTGGCAACCTTCTTTATGATGAAGGTTTTGGATTTTACCTTCAATAATATGTCCCTTATGGCATTGTCCTTGGCAGTTGGTATTTTGATAGACGACGCGATTGTTGTTATTGAAAATATCTTCCGTCATATGGAAATGGGTAAGAGTCCTCTTGTTGCTGCGCAACATGCTACTGAAGAACTTTCTTTGGCAATTTTGGCAACATCTTTGTCTTTGATGGCAGTATTCGTGCCTGTAGGTAATATGGGCGAAGTAATTGGTCAGTACTTTAAACAATTTGGTTTGACCGTAGCCTTTTCCATTGCTTTTTCCACTTTGACTGCGTACTCTTTAACTCCGATGGTTTCTGCTTATTGGTTAAAGAAACCTGACGAAGAACAAGCGAGCAAAGAACGCAATAAATTTTTGCAAATCTTTTTGGATAAATTTGAAGCTGGTTTCCAATTTATCCGTAAGCTTTACGATGAAACCATGGTTGTGGTAATTCGCAATCCTAAAAAAGTTTTACTTGGTGCTTTCTTGTCCCTGTTCTTGAATTTCGGCTTGATTCCTTTTGTTGGTATGGAATTCCAACCTACTTATGACTCCGGCGAATTCAGTGTTAACTTTAAGGCACCCATTGGTACAGGCTTGAATAAGACTGTTGAATTGGTGAAGCCTATTCAAGATGAGATTATGAGTTATCCTGAGGTTAAGGTTGTTGCACTGAACGTTGGTGCTAGTCGTAACCCTGTCAACCAAGGCTCTTTGGAAGTTCGTTTGCATCCTACTAGCGAGCGTAACCGTACCATGCAAGAAATTATGGACGAACTGCGTGTGTTTGTACGCGGAGTTGAAGGTGTTAATGCTAACGTAGTTTCTAACCAAGGTGGCGGTCGCGGTGATAGCCGTCCTGTACAAGTTGGTTTACGTGGTAATGACATCAAACAATTAAAAGCTTATGCTTTGGAATTGGCTGAAAAAGTTCGTCAAGTTCCCGGCGCTACTGACGTAGATATTTCTGATTCCGATGACCAACCGGAAATCGTAATCAAACTTGATCAAGCTCGTGCAAGCTCCTTAGGTTTAGATTCTACTTCTGTTGGTGAAGTTGTAGAAATGGCGTTTATGGGTAAGGATACCGGTAACAGCTATACTATCGGCGATAATGACTACGATATTATTTTGCAAATGCCTGGCGAATGGCGTACCAATATCAATGACGTTAAGAATTTGCGAATTTCCAATGCTGAAGGTCAGTTCATCCGTTTAGGCGATGTTGCTACTGTTGAATTGAGCAGTGGTCCTACTCGTATTGAACGTGAAGATAAGCGCCGTCAAATCGTAGTGTATGCTAATACCGTTGGTATTTCTCCTGGCGATTTGATTAAGGTAATTAAGGAACAACTTATTCCTGAAATGAATATGGATACTGGTTATAGCTATAAAATGGTAGGTCAAGCTGATAGAATGGCGCGTACCTTTAACGAAGTTTCCAAAGCAATTATTTTGGCGATTGTAGTAGTTTACATGGTACTTGCTGCTCAATTTGAAAGCTTTGTACAACCGTTGGTAATTATGGCTTCTCTGCCTTTTGCGATTATCGGTGCTGTTCTTGGTCTTTTGGTGGCAGGTCAAACTGCTAATATGATGAGTATGATTGGTCTGACTATGCTCTTAGGTTTGGTTACTAAGAATGCAATACTTTTGGTTGACTATGCTAACCAAGCTCGTGAAGAAGGCACTCCTTTGCACAAGGCTGTGCTTGATGCTTGTTCTTTGCGTTTGCGTCCTATCTTTATGACAACTTTATCCACCATTTTGGCAATGATGCCTATTGCTTTTGGTATCGGTGAAGGTGCGGAACTGCGTCAATCTATGGGTGTAGTATTAGTAGGCGGTTTGTTTACTTCTACAATTTTGACCTTGCTGGTTATTCCCAACATCTACATTCTTTTTGAAGAATGGAAAGAAAAACGCAATGCAGGAAAAACTGCCTAAGGAAGCGAATATAATTCTAAAGCTTTCTAGCGGAGGAATATGCTCGTGACTTTACAAGACGATAAGATTTTAGAGATTATTAATATGTATAAAAATCAAGAGCTGCCCGAAGAGGCAGCTCTTGCACAAATCAAGAGCTTACAGTATACGGATTTAGGCTTTGCCAAATTAGACAACAATAGGGCAGACCGTCAAGGCTTTCCTGAGGTTATCTATTGTGCAGGCAAAACTCCGGAACAATGCGCGGAAATTATGTACGTTCTGAGCTTGAACAATGCTAACGTTCTTGCTACCCGTGCAGATGAAATTGTATATGAAGCCATTAAGGCTAAAGTTCCAGACGTGCGCTACCATCAGGAGGCGCGCGTTGTTGTGCTTGAAAGGAAGCCTTTGCCTAAGGACGAGGAGCGTATGATTACCATCGTCACTGCTGGCACCAGCGATATTCCCGTGGCAGCAGAAGCAGCAGTAACGGCAGAAATTATGGGTAATAAGGTGAACTGCATTTATGATATAGGTGTTGCCGGAATTCATCGCTTGTTTGATAGGTTGGAAGAAATTCGTGCGGCTAACGTACTGATTGTAGTTGCAGGTATGGAGGGCGCACTTGCCAGTGTTATTGGTGGATTGGTGAACAAACCTGTGGTAGCTGTACCTACTAGCGTAGGCTATGGCGCAAATTTTGGCGGGCTTGCCGCTCTGTTGGGAATGCTCAACAGCTGTAGTGCGGGCGTTGCCGTTGTGAACATTGATAATGGTTTTGGTGCGGGGCGTTTAGCTAGCATCATCAACCATATGAGGTAAATATAATGAAAGCAATTTATTTAGAAACCTTTGCCGGCATTAGCGGTAATATGCTTTTAGGTGCATTACTTGATGCAGGCTTTCCTATAGATGTTTTAAGAAGTGAATTAGAAAAATTAAACTTGGGTGAATACGAGCTTGTTTACCAACGTGCCAACAAGCTTGGCATTGATGCGCAATATTTTAATGTGCTCTTACCTCATGGTCATGAGCATAGCCATAATCATGAACATCATCACGAGGAACATACTCACGAGCACAGTCATGAAGAACATTTCCATTGCCAAGAGTATGCTCACGCTTATGATCCTTCTGCTCAACACGAGGAACATCATGGTCATTGTCACGAAGGACATCACCACGGACATCATCACGAATTGCCCTATGCTCATCATCACCATGAGCATCGTAATTTAAAAGCAGTGATGGATATTATAGAAGCTTCTGCTCTTTCCCAAAGCATTAAGGAAAAAGCAAGGGAAGTATTTACTGCCATTGCCATTGTGGAAGCAAAGGTACATGGTAAAACTGTGGAAGAAGTGCATTTCCACGAAGTAGGTGCCATTGATACTATTATTGATATCGTCGGTTGCTTGCTTGGTTTGGAATACTTGGGTATCGAAAAAGTATATGTGGGTAAAATTACAACTGGTCATGGCTTTGTGAAGTGTGCTCACGGTTTAATGCCTGTGCCTGCTCCTGCAACTTCAGAGCTTTTGCAAGGCTTGCCCCAAGAAAAAGGTAAGGTTGCCAAAGAGTTGACTACCCCCACTGGTGCTGCTTTAGCCAAAGTTTTGGGAGAGGTTTCTTTAGAATTGCCTGCTGACTTTGTAAGCGACAAGCTTGCTTACGGTGCAGGAACTTGGGAACTGGAAATCCCCAATGTGCTGCGTGTACACGTAGGCTCTGTTGCTGACGAAAAAGAGGACGCAATTTTAGAGGTAGCTTGTAATATTGACGATATGAGCGGCGAAATCTTCGCCTATGTTATAGATAAACTTTTAGTAGCTGGCGCACTTGATGCTTGGGCAGAACCTATTGTTATGAAGAAGGGTAGACCTGCCTATAAGCTGTGCTTCTTGGTAAAAGAAAGCAAGCTTGACGAACTGCTGAATATTGTTTTGGCAGAGACCACCACTTTGGGCGTACGCTACCACAAGGTTGATCGCACTATCTTGGAGCGTAAGAATGCGGTAGTTGTTACTGCTTACGGTGCTGTAGAAGTAAAGTATGGTATGCGTAATGGCAAGGCAATGAACATTGCACCTGAATTTGAAAGCTGTAAGCAGCTTGCCTTAGAAACAGGCGTGCCTTTGAAAAAAATTATGCAGCAAGCACAAGTAGCTGCTGAGGAACTTTTAAATGAGTAATGATTTTTCTGCTTATTTGGCAGAGCTGAGAGAGAAGTTAAATGGTGTTGCTCCCGTAAGTGCGGAAAAGGATATTAACTATGGTCATCAATTTACGGTGGTGCGTGGTAATGAAAAGACTGTGCTTACTGCTTACGACGGCAAAAAAGGACGTCGCTTGGTGTGGGGCGGTGCGGAAAGTGAATTGCGCAGTGCCTTGCAAAATGCGGTGGAGGATAAACCTGTATCTTTTCTTGCACAGGAGGAAACTGTTTGGCAGGGAATGTGGGCTGGCAGTGACGAATCGGGTAAGGGCGATTTCTTCGGCCCGTTAGTTGTTGCCGCTGTCATTGTGGATGACACTACTGCTGTTAAATTACAGGCGGCAGGTGTTAGAGACTGCAAAAGCTTGAGTGATAAAAAGGTTTTGCAGTTGGAAGACGTAATTAAAGAAAATGTAGTGGCTTTTTCCGTATTGGAGCTTAAACCTCACATTTACAATATGCGTTATGAACAGGTGAAGGCTTCCGGCAATAACCTTAATCAGCTTTTAGGTTATGGTCACGTGGCGGCTTTGAGCCAAGTTTTAGTACAGCACGGCGAGTGCAAGGGTGCGCTCATCGACCAGTTCACCCAATCCAAAGCGGTGCTGAATAGTTTAAAGGAAAAATTCCCGCATATGATTTTTAAGCAACGGCCTAAAGCAGAAAGTGACCTTGCCGTGGCAGCTGCTTCCGTACTGGCGCGCGCCAAATTTTTGCGTTCTATGGAAGAACTGGCTCCGCTAGCTGGCGAGGAAGAACTTCCCAAGGGTGGGGGTGAGCTGGCTACTGCCTGCGCCCAACGAATTGCAGAACGATTAGGGAAAGCTGAACTACGCAAATTTGTGAAGCTACATTTTGCTAACTATCAAAAAATTTAAAGAAGGACCTTAAAAGTGAAGGGTTTAATCGTAAACGCAGATGACTTCGGTCTGCATAGAGAAATAAATAAAGGCATCATTAAAGGCTATCAGGAGGGCTTCATTACAAGCACCTCCTTAATGTGCAGTGCGCCTGCCTTTGAGGATGCAGTAGCTTTGGCACGTCAAAATCCTGGTTTGGGTATTGGTATTCATCTGACCTTGGTAGGAAGCGTGCCTTCTGTTTTGCCCAAGGAAAAAATCAGCAGTTTAGTTGACGAAGCAGGATTATTTCCAGAAAATTATGTAGTTTTTGCTAAAAAGTTTTACACAGGGCAAATAAAAATGGTACAATTAGAGTTAGAACTGCGTGCCCAAATCGAAAAGGCTTTGGCAACAGGTCTAAACATTACTCATGTGGATAGTCATCAGCATACTCACGTGCTACCTGGTATGACAGGCTTAGTGGTGAAGCTATGCCGTGAGTACAAAATTAAAAATATAAGGATTCCGCAGGAGGGTTATTTCTTTAGCGGAGGCTTTGCAGGCGGGCTTGGACGAAAAATTGGACGTGCAGGCTTGTCTTTCTGTGCTTGTCTGGCTTCTATGCAAGCTAAAAGTGCAGGACTGAGTTATCCAGACCATTTCTTTGGTATGCTGGCAGGTGGTAACTTAAATGAAACACTTGTTGGCAACCTTATCTCTGCTTTGCCGGAAGGTGTGAGCGAAATTATGACTCACCCCGGCTTGAACAAGCAGGAACTGGATAAACACTTTACTTGGAATTATCATTGGGAAGATGAGCTGAACGCTTTCCTTTCCGCAAAAAATAAAACTTCGTTGGAGCAAAGAAAAGTAGCTCTGATGAACTTTGGTGGTCTTAAATAAATGTCAGAAAAACTGATGAGACGCTTGACGATATTATTTGCCTGCGTGGTAATGATATCCGTAGCGGTAGTTTATTTTACATTTGATATAAGGGCTTTAGAATACCTAAGTATGTTTGAGGGCAAGTGCATTTTACTGGCACTTGGTTGTCTGGCTGTAGGTTTATTCTTTGACGGTTTACGCTTGATTACTTTGGCAGATGTTACGGGTGCCAAGCTTACCTTGAAGCAGGTAGTGAACGTAGTTTTAAGTAACTACTTCTTGGCGTTGGTAACTCCCGGTGCCAGTGGTGGTGCCATAGCGCAAATTATGTTCATGCGTAAGGCGGGCGTTCCTGTTGCCAAAGCTACGGTAGTAGTTTTGGTGCGTACCATTATGTCCATTTTCTTCCTTATATTACTGGTGCCTGTCGTTTTGCACAGTGATAGTGATATTGGGGAATGGATGCCTGCTTCCGTCATTACAGCAGTGTCCTTGATTTTTACGTCCTTGCCTGTGCTGGCATTTTTCTTGATGCGAACTGCGTATCCGGAAAAATGGCTTGATAAGTTGACCAGTAAGTTTTCTTACACAACTCGTCAGAACTGCTTCATCTGGTATGAAGAGTTTAAGAACGCCTTTAAGGTTATGGCGCAGCACCCCTTAAAAGTTTTTAGAGCTTTTATCGAGTCTGGGTTAAGCTTGTTGGGCATTTATGCTACCGTGCCTGCGTTCTTTACTGGTTTAGGTAATTTTAATTTTGATTTGTTCCAAGTTATGGGCAGAATGATTCTGCTGAATTTGGTGTTATATTTCTCGCCTACGCCCGGTGGCAGTGGTGTAGCAGAGGTAGGCTTCGTTGCCTTGTTCTCCAACATTTTGCCAGATGGCACAGTTGGCATCATGGCAGTTTTGTGGCGCTTTGCAGCAGAATACTTACCGTTCCTTTTAGGTGCCTTCGTTTCGATTAGGGAATTTGGCGCTGACGTTATGAATATGACCAGTATTAATAGTAGAAATAAGAATAAGTAAACATAGATTTTTAAACATCTAAAGAGGTTGAATGATGAATCAATACGAAAAGAAAAGTATTTTAATATTGCTTGCCATTATTGCCTTTATGGTTTTCTTTGGCATTGGCGGAGTACCTTTGCTGGATCCTGACGAGCCTGTTTACGCTGAAACCGCTCGTGAGATGATTCAAACAGGGGACTACCTTTCTCCGAGAATTTTTGGCAATTACTGGTATGATAAACCGCCCATGTACTATTGGCTGGTGGCAATGGCTTTCCATGTTTTTGGTGACGGGGAGTTTGCAGCGCGTTTCCCTGCTGGTTTGATGGCAGGCGGTACTGCGATGATGCTGTATTTTTCTGTGACCAAACTGTTTAACGAACGTGCAGGTTTCTGGTCTTCTTTGGTATTGACTAGCAGTATTATGTTCTTTTACATGGGCAAGGCTGCAGTTACGGATACGACGCTATTGTTTTTTATGACGGGTGCTTTGCTTTGCTTCATGCACAAGCGTTACTGGCTGATGTATGTTTGCATGGCGTTGGCAACAGTAACCAAAGGCCCTATTGGGGTTGTGTTCCCCGGTACGATAATTTTCCTGTACCTTTTGTTTATGGGACAGCTGCGTGAGATTTTGCGTATGCATGTTATTCGTGGCATCCTGCTTTACTTTTTGATTGCTAGCCCTTGGTATTATGCAATGTATACTGTTCATGGTATGGATTTCATCAATACCTTCCTTGGCTTCCATAATATTACCCGTTTTACCACACCTGAACACGCTAGCCGCGTAACCTTCTGGTATTATTTCCCTGTCATTATAGTTGGTATGTTTCCGTGGACTGGCATTTTGTTCCAATCCATTAAAGCTTCCATTAGTGATAGCCGTACTGATGATATGCGCACCTTGATGTTCGTGCATGTATGGTGGTTCTTTGTGCTGGTGTTCTTCACCATTTGCAAAACTAAGCTTGTATCTTATATTCTGCCTATGTTCCCGGCGTTAGCAATCATCATTGGCTGGAATATTTCCCGTATGATGGCTAAGATGCGCTACAACACCACCTTCTATAGCTGGATTGTGGGCAGTGGCGTGATGTACACATTACTTGGTGTTGGCTGGGTTATTGGTGGCCAACAGCTTCCTGAACTGGAATTTGGTGGCTTGATTCTTGGCGGTTTGACCTTTGTTCTTGGCTTTGCGGCACTGTTTACCCTGTGGTATTACAGGGATATTCAAATGGCAAGTTGGATTCACGTGTTGATGGGTGCTACCGTCATGATTGTGGCTTTCGCTTTCCTGCTACCTGCCGTGGAAGACCGTTTTAGCGTGAAGACAATCAGCAAGGTTTACACCGAAGAATGTAATGCGGATACGCAAATTTACGTTGATAAATTCCTGCGCCCCGGTTTTATGTACTACGCTGGTAAACCCGGTATCGAAATGTTGCCTAAGACTGGTGCGTTTGCAGAGGCTTTGCGTTCTAAAGAACATAAATATTTCTTAGTACGTGGCTTAGAATATCGTCGCTTGCTGAAAGTACAAGAAAAGCCTGAAAATTTACATCAAGTGGCTGAAATTGCTGACATCTATTTATTAGAACAGAAATGATTTTAAAACACCTGTAACTCTAGAAGTTATGGGTGTTTTTTGTTTACCCAGTTTCTGCAAAGTGTTATAATAATTTCAAGAAAATTTTACATTTTGGAGGGTTGTTTATGAAATTATTGGAAGAAAAAATTTTAAAAGACGGCGTTATCAAAAGCGGTAACGTGCTCAAAGTAGACAGCTTTTTAAACCATCAAATAGATGTGCCCTTTATCGCAAAACTGGGCGAAGAATTTAAAAGATTGTACGAAGGTGTGCCTGTAAATAAAATTTTGACCATTGAAGCTTCTGGCATCGGCATTGCTAGTATTGCGGCAATGTATTTCAATGTGCCTGTAGTTTTTGCTAAAAAAGCTAGCGGTTCCAATATGGATAAGGACGTTTACTTTACCAAGATTTATTCCTACACCCATAACAAAGTTAATGAAGTGGTAGTTTCTAAACGCTTCCTCAGTCCTGATGACCATGTGCTGATTATTGACGACTTCCTGGCTAATGGTTGTGCTTTGGAAGGATTGATGGACATTGTTCGTCAAGCAGGCGGTACCGTGGAAGGTATTGGCATTGCCATTGAAAAAGGTTTCCAAGGTGGCGGCGATAAGCTGCGTGCAAGCGGTGTGCGTGTAGAATCTTTGGCAATCATCGAAAAAATGGATTCTCAAAGTCAAACCATTGAGTTTAGATAAGGAGTCGGCATGAGTAGAGAAAGCATTGACAATATTTATCAATTAGACGGTAAGGTTCCCATAGAAAAGGCTATTCCGTTTGGTTTGCAGCACGTGTTGGCAATGTTTGTTGCTAATATTGCTCCCATTCTCATTGTTTCCGGTGTAGTGAAGATGCCTTTGGAAGAAAGTGCTGCCCTGATTCAAACTGCAATGATTATTGCCGGTATCGGCACCTTGATTCAATTGTACCCTGTGTGGAAGGTAGGCAGTGGATTGCCCATCGTCATGGGTATCAGCTTCACCTTTGTTTCCATCTTCTGTGTTATTGGTAGCAAGATGGGGTATGGAACTGCTATGGGTGCTGCTTTAGTGGGCGGTATTTTGGAGGGCGTGTTAGGCTTGTGCGCTAAATATTGGCGTAGATTTATTCCTCCCATCGTAGCGGCTACCGTTGTTGCGGCTATCGGTTTCTCCTTGCTGGGAATTGGTGCTAACTCTTTTGGTGGTGGCTTTGGTAATCCTAACTTTGGTGATTCTAAATACATTATCGTTGGTACTATTACCTTGGTAAGCTGTTTGGCATTCAATATTTTTGCGAAGTCTTTCTTCAAACAACTCTCCGTACTTTTTGGTCTGGTAGTTGGCTACGTGGTGTCTTTCTTCTTTGGATTAGTTGATTTAAGCAGATTGGCTAGCGTAAGTTTAATTTCCATTCCTAAATTCATGCCTTATGAAATGAATTTTGACCCCGGTGCTATTTTCGCAGTGTTCCTGATTTTCTTGGTGTCTGCTTCTGAAACCATTGGTGATACCTCTGCGATGACCGCTATTGGTTTGCGCCGTGACGTAACTGAAAAAGAAATTTCCGGCTCCATTACCTGCGACGGTATTGTTAGCAGTATTTCTTCTTTGTTCGGTTGCATGCCCATTACCTCTTTCAGCCAAAACGTAGGCTTGATTGCTATGACTAAGGTTGTAAATCGCTTTGCCATTATGACCGGCGCAGTGATTATGATTATGGCAGGTCTGTTCCCAGCTTTGGGTGTAATTTTGGCATCCTTGCCTGAACCTGTACTGGGTGGTTGTACTTTGATGATGTTTGGCTCCATCGTAGTAAGTGGCGTGCAAATGATTGCTTCCTGCGGTTACAGCCAACGCAATGTAATAATTGCATCCTTGTCCATGAGTATTGGCTTGGGCTTTACTCAAACTCCGGCAATTTTTAAAGTGTTCCCGGATTTGATTCGCAATGTGTTCGCTGAAAACTGCGTTGCAGTTGTATTCATCATTGCTGTTGTTTTGAATTTAATCTTGCCGGAAAATATGGAAGCTGACCAATAAAAGTTGTGTCTCAAATTAAGGCGGTGGAATTTTTCTGCCGTCTTTTTATGTTATAATTACCTAAAGAAGATTTATGAGGTAACGTAAAATGGCTAAAAAGATTACTGAAATAGAAGAAGGTTTGAAGGATTGGGAGTTTCTGAAGCATTTGCCTAAAGAAATTTCTGGCTTCAAGCTACAGGAAGGCAGAGGGATTGAGGGTAATATCCTTAATCTTGCTTCTTTTGTTAATGAAGAAATTCATTGCAGCTTAGATTTAATTTATACTGCTGAAACTTTTGATTATACCTTGGTAAAAAATATCGGCTTGCATACTTTCAGAGATGAAAGATTTTTTAACAGGGATGCAGATAAATTTGCAGAAGCTGTTCTGAAAAACTTACCTAACGTTATTGAAAAGGTAAGCAGAAGCATGAACAAGAAGCTTGGCTACGAATCTAAGGTTATGGGTTTCGACACTTGGAATTATTGGAAGACCTTGCCTGAAAAGATAGGGGAGTATGAATTGTTCGTTACTCCTGATAAACCCTTGGAGTATATCAATGGCTCTTGGGTTATTCTTGACTACTCTAATTTCAGCAAGGGTAATCAGATTATGTTCTTATACAACAGCTTTAGAAACGAGCTTTTCGCAGAGCTGAAAAAGGGTTTTATGCCCTTGACAACAGATTTGTATAACGCTAATAAACTGGAGCAGTTGGAGAAGCTTATTAAACAACATCTGCAAGAAACATTAAATGAGTTAGAAAATTAAAAAAGATGTTGACAAGAGTATACTAGAAATGTATAATACTATTTGTAGTTGATTGGCCCGGTGGTTCAGTTGGTTAGAATGCCGCCCTGTCACGGCGGAGGTCGAGGGTTCGAGTCCCTTCCGGGTCGCCAAACTATGCCTCGGTAGCTCAGTTGGTAGAGCAAGGGACTGAAAATCCCTGTGTCCACAGTT
>JAFTID010000007.1 GCA_017457085.1 Phascolarctobacterium sp. | reverse complement strand
AAGTTGAAGTGCTAAGTTTCAGTGGTGGTCGCTGACGGGATCGAACCGCCGACATTCTGCTTGTAAGGCAGACGCTCTCCCAGCTGAGCTAAGCGACCATTGGTGACCGGTAGGGGAATCGAACCCCTGATACCGCCGTGAAAGGGCGGTGTCTTAACCGCTTGACCAACCGGCCAGGTGGCTCCCCGAGTAGGACTCGAACCTACGACATACGGATTAACAGTCCGCCGTTCTACCGACTGAACTATCGGGGAATGTTTCTGATGTTTTGCGTTGCTCAACATCACGAATGTTATTATATAGGCAAATTAAAACTTTGTCAACACTTTTTCTAAAACTTTTTTAAAAAATTTTTGATGAATTTTTTGAGATGTTTTAGAGTGCTTTTACCTTCACAACAATCTTTTGAACATCGCTTAATTTGCCGTCACGTTGGCAATTGGGACGATGCAATTCCCAAGGGAAGAAAACTGCAAAATCGCCTGCGGTCAATTTTACGCAGTTCGGTTCAGCAGGGTCTTCGTAAAAGAGCACGTCATTTTCTTTACTCAAATCTTCAGTCACTACGTATTTTTCTTCCAACGGTGCGAACCAAATTTCTTCTTCGCCACGAGCAATGAATTGTACGTCAATATAATCGTTATGCTTTTCGCTACGACGTTCTGCTTTCGGTTCGGTTGCGTAAGTATTTACGCGAGCAAATACATTGCGACCGTCAATTTCGTATTCACCGTTTGCAATGTGGGCAAAATCAGTTGCAGCAATGTATGCCAATGCTTTTTGCAAGCCTTCACTTACATACGGAAGCACTTTTGCGATATCGCTTTTATTACCAGTAATCATGTAAATCACCTTCTATTTAAAATTTTATATAACCATTTTATCACAACGTAACTAATAATAACAAATTTATTTGCTTTAAGTGAAACATTGCAAAATTAGTCAACTTATAATGTAGAAAATATCGGTAGAGAGTTCTGAGCTGTAATCTGTAAAAGCTTGCAAATTCCATGGATACGAATAACGACCGACGGTATTTTCTTCTAAAATGTTGCGTAAATTTTGCCGTTGAACGTAAGCAATAAATTTGTTTGTTATAATTCCCTTGTAATACTTTACAAAAGACTCTATACATAATAAAATGCTTATATCTATGGTTAGAACTAAGCAAAAATATTTTGTAAGAGGTATAAAATGAGCTACTTAAACGTTACTAATGTTTCCCACTCCTTTGGCGGTCGCCAAATTCTGGAAGATGTTTCTTTTAAATTATTGCGTGGTGAACACGTTGGACTTGTTGGTGCTAACGGCGAAGGTAAATCCACCTTCTTAAACATCGTTACCGGTCACTTGCAACCGGACGAAGGCAAAGTAGAATGGCCTGGCAAAGTTAGCGTTGGTTATCTTGACCAACAAAGCACTTTGGAAAAAGGCATGACCATTCGCGAAGTATTGCGCACCGCTTTCCAAGGTATGTACGAAATGGAACAACAAATGTTGGACCTGTACGACAAAATGGGCGATGCTACTCCCGAAGAACTGGATAAAATGATGAACACCGTTGGCGAAATCCAATCTGAACTGGAACACAGCGGTTTCTACTCCCTTGATGCTAAAATTGAAGAAGTTGCAAATGGTTTGGGCTTGGGCAGCGTTGGTCTCGACAAGGACGTTTCTGACCTTTCCGGCGGTCAACGCAGCAAAGTTTTGCTGACCAAATTGTTACTGCAAAACGCTAACATTCTGCTGTTAGACGAACCTACCAACTATCTTGACGTTGAACATATCGAATGGCTCACCAAGTTCCTGCAAAACTATGAGCACGCATTCATCTTGATTTCTCACGATATTACCTTCCTTAATAGTGTAGTAAACGTAATCTACCATTTGGAAAACAGCAATCTTACCCGTTACACTGGCGACTATAACAGATTCCAAGAAATGTATGCAATCTACAAATCTCAACAAGAAGCTGCTTACGAACGCCAACAACAAGAGGTTGCTAAATTGGAAGACTTCATTGCCCGCAATAAAGCTCGCGTTGCAACTACCAATATGGCAAAGAGCCGTCAACGTAAGCTGGACAAAATGGAAATGATTGAAAAACCTCGCGAAAAAATTAAACCCACCTTTAAATTCCGCGAAGCTCGTACCCCTAGCCGCTTCATCGTTGAAGCTAAGGACTTAGTATTAGGTTACGATTCTCCCCTTACCCGTCCCGTTACCTTTAATTTGGAACGTGGTCAAAAAATTGCCATCCGTGGCGTAAACGGTTTGGGTAAAACCACTCTGCTGAAAACCATCCTTGGTCTTATTCCTCCTGTTAGCGGTAAAGTTGAACTGGGCGAATTCCTTGAACCTGGTTACTTTGAACAAGAAGAGCGTGAAAAGAACGACAAGACTGCTTTGGAAGATGTTTGGGACGAATATCCTGGTCTTACCAACTATGAAGTGCGTGCTGCTCTCGCAGGCTGCGGCTTGACCAATGAACATATCACCAGTAAAGTCTTCGTACTTAGTGGCGGTGAAGCTGCTAAAGTGCGTCTGTGCAAGCTGATGTTAAAAGACATCAACTGGCTGGTACTGGACGAACCTACCAACCACTTGGACGTGGACGCTAAAGAAGAACTACAACGTGCAATTAAAGCCTTCAAAGGCAGCGTACTGCTGGTATCCCACGAACCTGAATTCTACGAAGGTTGGATTGATAAGGTGTGGAATATTGAGGACTGGACAACAAAGATTATTTAATAAAATTTTATGCATTAACGAACAAAGGCATCGCAAAAGCGATGCCTTATTTTTTATGACTTATCACATTTTCATAACCCAGAGGCCGTGCAAATTACAGTATTCATACACTGCGACGGGCTTCTCATCTTCAGTCAGCGCAAATACCAGATGGGGTTTTTCGCCGGGGTTCAGCACTTTGCGATGACCGCCTTTGTCAGTTTCAAGATATACCCATTGAATCCAATGTTCAGGAACCATGGGATGATCTACGCTACCAACATTAACAATTACCTTGTTGCCTTCAACGGTAGCTACGGGAACATGTTTTTCATGAGCGCCATCAGTAGTGTTGGGAACAAGCTCTACCATTTTTTCACCACAGCACATCATCGGAACACCTGCGTCATGCAGCAAGCCAATCATATTACCACAATGTTTGCATACGAAGAATTTTTTCATAGTTATCACTCCTTAAATAATATTTTTTAAAGTTCTACCCTTTTCTGCCATCATTATAACCTTAAACATACCACAAGACAATGACTTCACAATCATTTCACCTAGGCGAAGACTTTGCCAAAATTATCTCATGCGTTTTGGAAAAAGTTTGAACAAATCCACCTTTTCTTCAGACATAAACTGATACCCCGGCGCAAGCTCTGCCGCACGGTCACGGGCTGTCTCTAAATCGTGGAACACATCCCATTTGGCAGCAACAAGCTGCTTGCCATACAAACGCAGTAAAAACGCAGGATGATAAGTGGCAATACAGTCAAAGCCTTGTTTTGTCTTGAACCACTGCCCCCTATCACGGGTAATGCGCATATCTGGATTTCCTAAATAGTGCATAGCAACGCCACCCAAAGCCACAATAACTTTAGGTTTGATAATATCCAGTTCCCTATCAAGCCATTGCTTCCCGCAAAAATCTGCTTCTGCAACATCAGGAGTACGATTATTTTTAGGACGGCACTTAATTACATTAGTAGTAAGCACTCTGTCGCGAGTCATCTTCGCCGCCCATAATGCTTTATCCAGTAGCTGTCCAGAAGGGCCAATCAAAGGACAGCCGTAATCATCTTCCACACCGCCAGGTCCCTCACCAACAAAAACAATGGGGCTTTCCGGATTGCCATACCAGCCAACGGGACTAATGCAGCCTTGTCGAAAGCTACATTGGCTACAATTATCTAATTCTATTTCCAATTCTTTCAAATCCACTGTGCCTTCCTCCATTAAGATTAAAAATGGCACAAAAGTTCTCTGTGTCCCGTAGTCACAAAAGGCAAGTGCTGTTCCAGCTCTGCCTTGGCACTCAACAGATTTTCGCCAGTAGCTTGAATTGTACCTGTCCCGCCAACTTTTTTCGCAAGGGTTACAATGCTCAGCAAAGAGCCATCTGCTTTAAACAAGCCTTGGTTCAAAACAATATACCAATAATCTTTATCTTTAGATTGGTTGCCGTCAATACCACAAACAAGAACATAATCTGCGCCAACTTCTCTACTTAAACGCAAAATGTCCTCGTGGCGGTAGAAATTATTGGGGTCCAAAGCATCATCCATAACTACATAAGAAGGAAGCATACCCATATATTCTTCTGTGATAAAACGCTTAATGTCCGGAACGTACTCACGTTTCGCCAAACCAGGCGCTCCATGAAGCCACAAAGCAACTAAAGGTTTGCCAGAAGCAAGTTTATTATAGGGCGCAGGCTTCGCCAAATTCATAGCTACCGCCTTATCATAAACTTTGTAGTATTCACTGACACTATGGTCTAAGTACAAAGCAACGTCGTGGTTATTACTGCTAATCTTCGGAGAGATGTGATACTTCACGTGCTCGCCAAATTGTTTGTAGCCACCGAAGAAGGTTTGCAAGCTCCCCGGAATTGGGTCAGAAGTATTGGTAACGCGCAACAAATTAATCTTATCGCCGTACTCCATGGCAAATTCATCATTACTAATAGCAGGAGCGCCAAAAGTAATGACGGTAAATTTTTCTTTAGGCATACCCAAGCTTACAAGTCTTTCACCTAAAAGAGTAGCAGTAGCACCTCCAAGGCTATGGCCTGTCAAAATTAAATGAGCGTTGTCCGTTTCGTAAACCTTTTTGAAAACGCCTTTGAATTTACTTTGGGCATTCACTACGGAAGAACGCAGAACAGAATCTACATACGTATTGAAGCCTTCGTGAACAGCAGGCTTCTTTTCTTTTGAGTCTTGTTTAGCAATAGCTGCCATTTCTTCCAAAGTAGTACCACCATAGGCTGTATGGGAAGTCTTTAGATTGATTCCCCAATCTTTTTTGCTAGTGGAGCCTTTAAAGGTAACTACATATAATTCCTTGCCGCAATCAGTGCAAGTATTGCTGGCAATGGAAAAGTTAGTTTTAACAGCTTCGTCTTCAAAAACATAGGGTGCAATCTCCCAACCATGACTACGCATAAAACTGAACTCACTGGAATGTTCCGGCAAATACACACCCAAACAAGAGGCAGCAGAAATAGCTGTAAAGTACGTATCACGCAACTGTTCTTTTAAAGACTTTTCTGCGGCGAAGGCAGTAGTACAACAAAAGCAAAAGCTTAAAAACGTCAGCAGAAACTTTTTCATAAGGTAATCCTCCGTTCAAAAAGAAATTCTACTGTAATTATAAAATAGATTTGCAGAAATGACAAACGAAGGTAAAAAGAAAAGGCAGGTCTAAGCCTGCCGAAAAGTAACTACAAAGGCTAATTGCATTTATTCATATGACGAACGAGAAATGCCATATCTTTGAGCAAGTACCTCCAATTTTCATAAGCATAAATAATTTTCTCTGCCATTTTTGTACCTCTTAACTATGTACCCTTTTTAGACAAAAGTTCTATATCTTGTAACTTACGCCCGAACTCATCATCTTTGGCGATTAGAAGCAAATCTCTATCCATATTGTTAAGTGCATGCAGTACTGCAGCATACATACCAATAGCTACCGTGGGAGCCCCTTTCTCAATAGACCATAATGTTGCCCTACTTATTCCAGCTCGCTCTGCAATAAGTTCGGCAGGCAACTTTCTACGAAGCCTTGCCAATTTAATTTGTTCACCCATTTGCTCCAGTACCGCTAAAGTCTTAGGCATTATCACAACTGTTTTCTTAGCCATAAAATCACTCCTATGTCTATAATATTAAACATAACGAGCGATATTGTCAAATTTATTAAACTTTTCTCCAAGCACATACCTTAACACACTTCCCCCTCACTCTTATAATGGGGCTAAAAATGACGAAAAGGGACATAACCTGCTAAAAAATTTTAAAATCCACTTTTTCTTGAATTCTAAAAAATTTTGCAAGCCCATGTCCCTTTTTACTAAAAAATTGCCCATTATAAGAGTGAGATTCTTTTTTCCTTCTCCTTCTTTTATAAATTTTCTTCCTCTTCCTTATTTTCTTGCCCTAATCAAGCAAAGCGCAGCTTTGCTTCCTATTTCCTAAGTATAGTCTTAATATAAACTAATGCGTAAGCGTTAGTTACCCTGTTCCCTTAAAAATAAATATTAAATTTTTTCTAAACCTATGTCCCTCTCCAACAAATGTTTCACGTGAAACAATCACACCCCAAAATAAAACAAAGCCCCGTCCCAAAGAACGGAGCTTGTAAACAACTAAGCTTGTAGCTTACTTCTAAGATTATCTATTGCCAAACGCTTCAAACGTTTAACGTGTCTTTCACTGCAACCCAAAACCTTGGCAATCTGTCTATGGTTCTTGTCCTGCACGTAATACATTTCCAGTAATTGCCATTGCTTTGGCGGTAAAGCTCTTAAACTTTCCTTAATCACCATATTGTTAAAGTTTTCTTCAATGACATCACAAGACTGATTTTCCAATACCTCTTCGGAATTGAACTCATTGTCATAAACACAAATCTCTTTTTTCATGGCATGAAGCAGCTCATAATATAAAACGCACTGAAGCATACCAGGTAGACTTGCATAATTATTCCCCTTGTAGCGCTTTATGAAGTTTAGGAAAATAATCCACGCAGTATTAACTGCATCTTCGCCCAACACATTATAAACTGTTTGGCGTTTTGCCTCACTGTAAATGAGAGGCTTAAAAATCTGGCACAGTTCATCAATGGCAGCTTGCTCATCATTTTGTGCCCTGCAGACTAAATCTTGCATTTTTTCTGCTTTGATTTTGGTAAAACTTGGTACTGCTAACTTAAAACAACTATTTGTTTTCTTAGCTATAATGATAACCTTCTTTCTGTAATTTATTTTACTACCAAGAACACCCTAACCCTATCATAATTTTCAAAATTTTGCAAGATGTTTGTTTAAAGCGAACAATATTTTGTCAGATTTGCTAACTCCTTAAAAAGTAAAGCGAAGAAGCTGCTCCTCACAACCTCTTCGCTTGGGAATTCACTTAATCTAAAATCCTTGAAACTTAATCTCAAAACGTTCTCCAACATTTTTCTTTAAGGAATTTTTTTATTACGGGTTCCCCCTTACCTTCGTAATAAGAAACCAAAAGCTTTTTAAATGTAGGTACTTCTTTTTCCGGAATAACTAAAAAACCACCACCATGAGCAATTAAATAGTGATTAGCAAAAATTACAGAAGCACGTTTATTACCATCAGTATAAACTTGTGTCTTCATACAATATAGGCACAGTTCTATGGCCTTATCTATATCATCACCATCACTACTCACTATATCATCAATTTTATCCCTTACATCCACTTCAACAGGTATAGGTGGAACATAAGAAGAACCACCAATAGTCACAGGCACGGCTCTAATTCTTCCCCCATCAAAAAAGAAACCTTCATTTATCAACTTTGCAATGTGGCACAGCAAATGATAGTTGCTTGGACTCTGAACCACATCTTTATCTAATATAAACTCCCATGCGTGTTTAAGATTTAAAATCTTTTGCACATCAGTAGCCGTCATTCCAGATACTTTGCCATTGTCGATAATGTCTTCTGTTTGTGGGAAAGAAGTTGCTACACCTTCAAGAATTGCTTGGTCGTAGATATTCGCTTTCATATTAGCCTTTGCAAAATCCAAATTCTGCAATACACGCAAAGGTATTTCAGTAGCAACATATCCTAATTTATTTAATTCTTTATCAATAGTACGAATCTGTTTCCTAAAATCTTTGGCATCTTTTGCATTTTTCAACAGTAACTGATGTAATTCTTCGGAATACACATCAACATAAGTTGAAGTCAATCTACTGGCAATTCTTTTCCTAACATACAGATACTTTTTACCATTACTTCCTTTCACTTCAGGAGTACCATCATAAGGTAACAAATTTAAACGAGCTTGAATATCCGCTTTCTTTTGCAACAACTCTTGTATATCTTGAATACGACTAACCATGTCGACCTCCATAGGGAACTTTCTTAAAGATATTTTATTAAAAAGTTCCCTATTTTTCAAGAATAAAATAGGGAACTTTCCTGCGTTCTACTACTAGAAAAGTTCCCTATTATTGTCTTGAATCAAAATAGTTTCAGAAATCTTTAGATATCTATTGCTCTCCATCTTGCGAACCCAAATTTAGAACGTAAAATTTCTTCTACCAGTGCAAAACTACCAATAGGATATTTAGCACCAGTAAGACATTAAGTAGTAAAGCAATGGCAGTTATCAAAAATTAAATTATATTTTTTCTTTTCCCCTACCATTTCCAAAGCACGTTCCGAAACTTCTTTCAGAAGCCTGCCCCAACCATCGGGCAAACTATCTGAAAAAGCACCAAATACTCCGTCAAAAGGTTCTTGTTTAGAAATAAACACTTGTTGTTTTAATGGCAGAGTAAATGGACTAATAGAAAAGCCATCCAACAGCCAATCCTTATCATATTCAAAAGCTGTCAGATAGTTTTTATAACGCTTTATTCGCCCAACTCTTCTATTGTGAAATAAAACATTTAATTCATTAACGGTCTTCATCGTCTATCTCCTCAAGTGAACGATACGGAACATCTGAAAATAAGCTTTTCATATCTTGCTCAATTTCTAAAGCAATAGCAAGCTTTGTTAAAGACATTAGAGAAATCTCGCCACTTCTTTCAAAACGCTTCACAGAACCTAAGCTTACTCCAGATTTCTCACTTAGTCTTTCCTGTGACATTTTTCTGCGTTTACGGATAGCACGAGCCCTCTCCGCAATCTTCAAATTTATCTCCTGTGGAGTAACTTCCATAAAATTAAAAACAAAGTCTTCCATAGTTAATATTTTATCTAAAATTGCCATATTTAGCAAGTTTCAGCCAATATATTAACCACAAAAAATTCCACCCTGATTTCGCAAGGTGGAATTGATTTTAGATTTCGTATTTAGCTTTCAGTTCTGCAAGGTGTGCTTCTAGTTCAGTGGTGTTTTCAAAGCCACAGCAGTATTCCATTACGAGGATTGCATTGGAAGCGTGCTCCTTAATTGCAGGGAACAGTTTGTCCCAAGGAATAGTACCTTGCCATACGGGCAAGTGGTCGTCGCCATTGCCATCGTTGTCGTGAATATGGAAGGCAAATAATTTATCGCCAAGCTTTTCTACGACAGCAGGAATATCCCAACCATTAACGTGAGCATGACCAGTATCAATCAAGGACATTGCTTGGGGGAAGCGTTCAAAGAGTGCGTAGTATTCTTCCAAGGTGAAGAGCACGTTGCCTTTAGTACGCAGGCCTACGTTTTCAATCACCAAGGTTACGCCATACTTTTGCGCCATTTCCAAAAGTTCTGCCAAACGGGAGATTACCAGTTCTTGACCAGCTTTGATGTCAGCGGGCAAGCATTCGTTAGTATGCACAACTACAAATTGAGCCTTAACCTTTTGAGCATATTTAAAGGTTGCTTCAAAAGCAGGCAGATAGTTCAAGTTAGCTTCATCTGCCAAGTCAACTGCTACGCAAGGACCATGAATGCTAAATTCGCGGTCTCCCCAAGCAGCGGTTTCTTCATCCCAATAGTAGTCGTGACCAAATTCGTAGAAAAATTCAATGCCGTATTCAGTGTTCAACGGACGAACGCCAAACTTTCTGAAACCAGGGAAAAGTAAATCGCTTACTGCAATTTTCATTTCTTACGCCTCCACATAACCGATGTTCATTTCGGTTTCCACATCAAACAAGTTTACATTGTTCCAATCGAAGTCAAAGCCAACTACATCACGCAGGTCAATGTTTTGGTTGGAGTCTTGGATGAAGAAGGTTTGACCGTCAGCCAAGGTCAAGCTAGCAGTTTTAAGGTTACCGGTGTTTTCCATGAAGTCCACGGTGCCTTTAACCATTGCTTGGTCAAATTTCGGAGTAGCTGCTTCAGGACGCAAGCCAAAAATAACTTCTTTACGAGTACCAACAATCTTCAACCATTCAGCAGGAATTGCAACACTGCATTCGCCAATTACGATGTTAGTGCCTTCAATGCGAGCTTTAACAACATTCATTGCAGGAGAACCGATGAAGGTTGCAACGAATACGTTTGCCGGATGATGATAAATGGTATCCGGAGTATCAATTTGTTGAACTTTGCCTTTGTTCATAACCGCAATACGGTCAGCAACGGTCATTGCTTCGATTTGGTCATGGGTTACATAAACCATGGTAGGACGGAACATTTCATGAATTTTTACCAATTCAGTACGAGCTTTTTGGCGCAGTTGAGCGTCAAGGTTGGAAAGAGGTTCGTCCAAGAAGAAGAAAGGAGATTGTTTAACAAGGGCGCGGCACAAAGCAACACGTTGTTTTTGACCGCCGGAAAGTTCGTGAGTTTTTTTATGTTCTTGACCACGCAAATGGAGGATGTCCAACGCTTGGTAAGTGCGTTTTTCGATTTCTTCTTTAGGAAGTTTTTGTAATACCAGACCAAAAGTAATGTTGTCCCAAACGCTAAGGTGCGGGAACAATGCATAGCTTTGGAATACCATTGCGATATTGCGTTCTCCGGGAGGAACATCATTAACAACTTTACCATCCATGTAAAGTTCACCAGCGGAGATATCTTCAAAGCCTGCCATCATACGCAGGGTAGTAGTTTTACCGCAACCAGAAGGTCCCAAGAGAATTAAGCGTTCGCCTCTGCGAATTTCTAAGTTTAAGTCTTTAATAACAACGGTTTTACCGTATGCTTTATCTACGTGAGAAAATACAATACTATGTTCCATTAGCCTTTAACCCCCGAGCTCATAAATGTATTGATAATGAATTTTTGGCAGAAGCCATACAGAATCAGCGGCGGCAAACTTGTCAAAGTTGCTACTGCCATTGCAATACCCCATTCACTGCCACCTTCGGCACTGATAAACATTTGTAACGCCAAGGGCAAAGTGTAGGAATCTTTATCTTGCAAAATCAGCAAGGGCCAGAAATATTCGTTCCAAGAGTTAATAAAGAACAGGATGGAGTTAGCCAACAAAGCAGGTTTGATCAAAGGCAGAATAACTTTGGTCAAAACTTGACGAGGTTTAGCACCGTCCAAAATAGCAGCTTCGAGAAGCGCTTTAGGTACACAGCGCATGGTTTGACGCATCAGGAATACGCCCATGCCGTCTACCAAGCAAGGCAGTGCAACGCCCCATGGAGTATTCAAAAGACCTAATTTGGACATCATCAAATAGTTGGGCATAACCAATACGGTGATAGGGATAAAGAAGGTCAACAACATACCGTTGAAGAGGCTTTCTTTATATTTAAAATCATAATATACAAAAGCAAATGCAGACAAAATACTGGTCAAGGTTTTGGAAACAGTAACAATTGCTGCAATCAGGAAAGTGTTCCAGATATAAGTAAATAAGGGGAAGTTTCCTAATACGGTGGTATAGTTATCAAAAGTGATAGGCCAGGGCAGCGGGTTCAAGGTAGATTCAAATACTTGGCTCAAGTCTTTGAAGGAAGTAGAAATCATGAA
Organism: Phascolarctobacterium sp.; assembly: GCA_017457085.1. Lineage (GTDB taxonomy): Bacteria > Bacillota > Negativicutes > Acidaminococcales > Acidaminococcaceae > JAHHUH01. Next base: position 50,799 of record JAFTID010000007.1, on the reverse strand, counting down.
CACGATGGGCCACAAGGTCAAGAAGATAGCTACCAGCAGGAAACCATGCCAAATTAATTCGTTTCTTGTCTCAGTTTTCATAATATACTTTCTTCTCCAGATATTTATTCTTCACATAAAGGAATGCCATGTAAACGAACATAGTGATTACAGCGTATGCAGCAGCTTTACCAGTTTGGAAGAAGGTAAATGCATATTGGTAAACGATGTAAACCAAGTTAGAAGAACCTTGGTCAGGACCACCATAGGTGAGCATGTTTACAGGTACCAAAATGTGTTGCAAGCTGAATACTACAGTAATGGTAAATACGTAGATAGCAGTGGAAGATGTCATCGGCAAAATGATTTTTTTGAAGATTACCCAGTTGGAAGCATTTTCCAATTTAGCAGCTTCAATCATTTCTTTAGGAACAGCAACCATTGCTGCCAACATAACAATCAGATTGTAGCCAAAGAACTTCCAACCAACGATGGAACAGATTGCGAAGATTACCAAATAGTTTTCTTTAAACCATCTGGGAGAAGTAATATCAAACATACTGAGAATGATATTAATAGGACCAGCCAATGGATTATAAATCCACAAGAACAAGATACTTGCTACAGCCAAGGACAGGGTTGCAGGCAAGAACAATGCACTACGGTAGAAGTTGTTCCATCTTGTAATGAGATGACCCAGAATATAAGAATAGAAGTAGGGCAGTACAAAGATCAAAATCAACATGAAACCAACATAGAACACTGTGTTAATCATAATCTTAATCAGCTCAGGGCTAGACAAGATATCAGCAAAATTTTTGAAGCCCACATATTTCATGGTAGGGCTTACCATATTCCAAGAAAAGAAGCTTAAATAAATATTTTGAATCAACGGCCAATAGAAGAATACTAAGAAAAGTACTACGGACGGAATCAAATACCAAAAAGCTTCCTTGACATTTTTACTCATAATTACTCCTTAAAACAAGCAAATACAGGTATTTTGCAAGGGTTCTCAAAAAACACATAGAAGGGCTGCCTCAAAAGAGACAGCCCTCAGCATGCAATTACAACAATTCGTTAACCTTTTTAGCGGTTTCTTTCAAAGCTTCAGCAGCCGGTTTTTCACCACTCAAGATAACGTCGCGAACGTCGATAAGCATTTGTTCTGCTTGCAAACCGTTAGCGCCAGGGAAAGAAGCCCATTTAACAACTTTCGGCATCAAGGACAATGCAACTTGAATGTTTTGATTTTCTTCAGCCATTTTTTTGAAGCCTTTGGGATCTTCAGCAATGCCTTTACGGGGCGGCAGGTAGCCGGTACCGGTAGACCATTTTACGAGAGCTTCGGGGGATTGCAGATATTTAATGAATTCACAAGCAGCTTTTTCTTTAGCAGCATCTTTGGAGAATACCATCAAGAAGTTACCGCCAGCAGCAACACGAACCGGTTTGCCTTCGAATTCAGGGAAGGACGCAACTTTTACGGGGAATTTAGCAGTTTTTTCGAAGTTAGCGCGTTTACCAATGGTAGTGCAAACCATACCCAGTTTGCCGGACAGGTAAGCTTGGAAGCCTTCTTCGTTGGTAGCGTGCAAGCCGCTGCCGTCTTTAACCATGTCAGCCATCAATTGGAATGCTTCAGCAGCTTCCGGAGTATCGAAACCAGCTTTAACTTTGCCATCAACTTTTTTCAGCATTACGCCACCGTTGGATTCGATGATAGCTTGTTGTGCCCAGTTATCAGCATATTCTTGCATGAAGAAGCCCATGTTGCCGGTTTTGTCTTTAATGGTTTTTGCGTAAGTTTTAACATCAGCCCAAGTTTTCGGAGCTTCGGTCAAGCCAGCAGCTTTGAAAATTTCCGGGTTGTAGTAGAGTACGGGAACGGAGAGGGAGTACGGCAAGCCAACTTGTTTGCCATCTTCAGTTTGAGCCAATTCCAATACGTTGGGCAGAAAGTTGTCTTGCAAGAATTTCGGATCGCCAGCTTTAGCGAAAGCGTCGTTCAAGTTTACGGATTGGAAGTTTTCAGCAGCATAGTTCAGGAAAGAGTAACCCATTTGAACTACGTCCGGGTTTTTGCCAGAAGCGATAGCTGCTTGCAAGTTTTGGGTCAAGCCTTTGTACATATCGGGGTTGTATTTTTCAACAACTTCGATGCCAGGGTTTTTAGCGTTGAAGTCTTTTACCAATTCTTTAACGGTAGCACCGCCGAAGCTTTCAGCAGCAACGTGCCAATATTCAATTTGTACTTTTTTGCCAGCGTCAGCTTTCTTTTTGTCGCCGCCACCGCAGCCTACGATTGCGCCAGTTGCAAACAGGGAAATCATAGCAGCAGCTAAAACTTTTTTCAAGTTCATGAGTTATTCCTCCTTATTTTAAAAACAAATTATAAACAATTTTAATCTCTCCAAAAGAAGAGCTACCTCCATTTTAAAGGGACAACAAGAAACTTGTCAAGGAAAAATGATAATTTTGTGACAATTTGTGGTTAAAATTGCGTAAAATCCTAGGGACTTGTAAAGCCACAGAGGGACTAAATTTGCCCCAAAAGAATTTTTAACAGGATTTCCCTGAAAATGTTATAATGTTTTAAAATGAAAGCACGCTTTTAAAATTGGAGGCTTCCCTTATGAAAAAGATTCTTATGCTCGGCACAGGAGGAACCATCGCCTGCGTTGCTTCTGAAAACGGACTTGTACCTGCCCTTGACGGCAAGACATTGGTGAAAATGGTACCTGCCCTTGACGGCTTGTGCCATATTGAGTATAAACAAATTTTAAATTTAGACAGCAGTAATATTTCTCCCAAACATTGGCAAATTATCGCTAATGCCCTTGCAGAAAACTATACTGCCTACGACGCCTTCGTCATTACCCATGGCACGGATACCATGGCGTATTCAGCTGCGGCTTTAAGCTGGATGGTGCAAGGTTGCAAAAAGCCAATTGTCTTTACAGGAGCACAGCTTCCCATCACCGCAGAAGGTACCGATGCCAAAGACAATGTTTACAACGCTTTTAAGGTTGCTACCAGCGAAGTTCAAGGCATCTGCCTGGTCTTCGGTAAATTTGTCATCAATGGTTTGCGCGCGAAAAAAATGTGTAGTGAAAGCTTTGACGGTTTCTACAGCATTAACTGCGAGCCAATGGCAACAATTTCCGAGCATACGCTGAACTGGAATTCTTACGAAGGTGCGGGTGTTGGGGGCGAAGCTTTCTCTGTTAACACCAACCTGGAAGAAAAAGTTACCGTTATCAAGCTCACTCCCGGTTTGTCGCCTGACATTTTAGACTACTACCTTGACCGCGGGTACAAAGGTGTAATTTTAGAAAGCTTCGGCGCGGGGGGAGTGCCCAATGACGAAAATAACTGGCTGCCAAATTTAGAAAGGCTTATTCAAAAGGGAGTGCGTGTTGTATGTGCAACTCAATGCATCTACGACGGAGTAAACCTTTCAGTTTATCCCATCGGCACCCTCGCCAAAAAGCTCGGTGCTGAATCCGCAGGAAACCTTACGATTGAAGCAACCCTTGTAAAATTGATGATAGAATTAGCAAAACAAAGAAATACCTGCTTATGAGCAACGATTCGAAATAAGCAGCGACACAAATTAAAGACAATATCGCTAAGACCACATCCTAAGCTGTAGTTTATAAAATATTGGATAAACTACGAAGCGCATATGTGGACAGCGATATTGTCATACTAAAAGGAGCGTCGCGTTTGAGTGTTGCGATAAGCAGGTATTTTTTGTTTAATAACTCATTTTTTATTATCAATGTACAAGTTGACTTCTGCCAGCACCTTTTCCACAGCGCTTGCTTCCACTTCCGGGAACTTTACAAATTCTTGCGGTGCATCCTCTTTGGCACCAATTTCTTTTGCCATCCACACCACGTCAAGCCATCTATCGTGCTTAAAGCCTGCTTTTGGAAAAGTTCCGATAAATTCGTAGCCAATGGCACGGTGCATTTCAATACTGTGCACATTATCACCTGTAATGCAAGAGTAAAGGTTCTTAATATTTTGCAGAACCATCAATTTTTCCAAGGCACCATATAAAATTACGCCCAAGCCTTTTCCCTGCGCTTGTGGTGCCAAATAAATTGTTACCTCCACGTCCCAATTGTAGGCAGCACGCTCCAAGTAACGGTGTGCATAAGCATAGCCTACAATTTCTCCTGCTTCTTCCAAAACAAGATACGGGTACTCACTAGAAATTGTTTCAATGCGCTTGGTAAACTCTTCTAAGGTCGGCACAGTATACTCAAAAGAGATGCAGGTATCAGTTATAAAAGGAGTGTACACCTTTAAAATTTGTTCCGCATCAGATAACTGTACTTGTCTAATTTTATAACTCATCAAAATTTCCTCACCAATCTAAAATTAAAAACTACCCTATACATTCAGCTCGCCCTGAAGTTTAAAGACTACCTTTATAAACTCAGCTTACCGTAAAAATTAAATGCTCACTTATTTTCCAAAACATTTTCCTTCGCAGAAGCTTTCTCTACGTAAACCTCAAACATTCTGTTCCAAGGCAAGGTGAAGCGATACTCCTTAACCACTTCACCCAGCATAGGCTCAGCAACGCACGTCATCAAATTACTAACATCATCTTCTACCAACGCAATCTGTTCAGCATTAAAGCCACTGTTCTTCCAATGGTTAGGCCAAATCAAATTACGGTACACATCCATACGCACGTTAGCTTGATACGCCCAATCATCTAAATAACGTATTTGTAAAAGTTCTTCCTTTTTACCATCAGCGTACTGCTTCCCCAATAAACCCTGCGCCAAAGCATAGCCTAAAGAATTACCTGCTGTATTCCAGCCAGCATAAGCAGCAAGTTTATATTCCAACCTATTGGCAAAAAGATTGCTAATCAAAGCATTGTCTGCTCCGTTGCCGTACTTCACGTCAGCAATAGCAACTGCCTTGCCGTTATCAGCCATTACATTCACAAGCTTGGTAAATTTTTCTACTTCGCCCGTAACAAGATAATCGTTTACAGGACTGCTTGCTTCCAAGGTCACGCCATTCTTGGGAGTATTGACGGCAAGCACCAAATCTGCTCGCTTATGATTTAAAATTGGCACACCGCCTGCCACGTAAACATGTTGCCTTGCACTAGTAGCGATGGTATCGTCTTCATAAGTAGGCACAGTTGCACCTCCCTTACCGGGAGCGTAAACAATTTGCACCAGAGGAATATCGTATTGCAATTTGGTAGCAGCTCGATTCAAAAGCAGTAAGCCAAGCTGATCTGCTCCTGCGAAGAAACGAATGCGTTCTTTCGGAAGCTCATTGACCAAAATTTCCATATTCCTTGCTTCGCGGTGAGCCTGACTAAATTCTGCAGTGTCGTCGCGCCCGATAAGCAGGTAATCAAAATCGCCACTTTCTACGCCGTGCAGAAGAAGTTCTGTAGCCTTAATGTTATTTTCGCGACGGGTGTACATATCTGCCAATATTTCCTGGGGAATATTTTGGCGCAATTTTTTCAGTTCTCGCTTTTCACGATGACCAATCTCTTTTGCTTCCAGCTTGTCTTCTAATTCTCCTAAGCGAAAAATTTTTGTTCCCCATTCCTCATAATAAGCAGGCTCTACGGGAGCAGCACTACGTTTAGGTGAACGCATAATTGTAGCAAAAACATAGACCAGCTGATTGCGAAACTCTTTCTTCAATTCCACAAGCCTATCAGCACGTTGCTTCAAGATTTCTAAAGGAATATTGTGAGTGCGGGAATCAACTAAGCTACCGTAAATCAAAGCATCAGAAGAAACTACCATTCCTAAAGATTCATCAGCATTATCCACCAGCCAATTGTACAGCGCCTCAGGGTTCCCTCCCCTATCTGCATTGGCAATGTATTCTAGTGGTGGAGTCTTCACGTCCCAACCAGCAGCTTCCATGGTCTCTACTGCATACGCCAAACACACCGGTCTGTTATCCAAGGGAACATATAGCAAAGTTCCCTTAAAGGCAGGCGCAGCCAAAACTATTTGGCAAGTTAGGAGCATCAGTATAAACAAAACTGCTCGCAAGCTTTTCATAAAAATCAACTCTTTTCTATATGACGCATCACTGCGCAAAATACAAGAACAGCCCTAACTGTAGAGTTCTACAATTAGGGCTTGTAATCCTGCAATGTTCACTTATTGTTGAAAACGTCCCAAAAATTCCTTAGTTCTGGGGTTCTTCGGATTTTTGAACAGTACTTCCGGAGCATCGTCTTCTGCGATAACGCCTTGGTCGATAAAAATTACGCGGTTAGAAACGTCACGGGCAAAAGCCATTTCGTGAGTTACGATAACCATGGTAAAGCCGGATTCTGCCAAGTCGCGGATAACGCGCAGTACTTCGCCAACCATTTCCGGGTCAAGTGCGGAAGTAGGTTCGTCCATCAAAAGAACTTCCGGTTCCAAAGCCAAAGCACGAGCAATGGCAACACGTTGCTTTTGACCACCAGAAAGCTGATGGGGTTTAGCATTAACGTAGCTGTCCATACCAACGTGTTTCAAATATCTAAGCGCAGTTTCTCTTGCTTCCTCTTTAGATTTACCCAAAACTTTAATTTGTCCAACGGTGCAGTTTTCCAAAACGGTCATGTTGTTGAACAGGTTAAAGGATTGGAATACCATACCAACCTTGGTACGGAATTGAGTCAGCTTTTTAAAACGCTTCATTACAGATTCACCACGATAGCAGATATCGCCACCAGTGGGATGTTCCAAATAGTTTACGCAACGAATAAGAGTAGATTTGCCGCTACCGGAAGGACCGATAACGCAAACTACGTCGCCACGATAAATATCAAAGCTAATGCCTTTTAAGATTTCACGTTCACCAAATGCCTTTTTCAAATCATGAACGGAAACTAAAAGCTCTCTATCTTGTGCCATCAATCAAACCGTCCTTTCTGTTTTTTAGTAGGCAGAGGAACGTGACCACAGGGGTCAGCCATAGGGTCATAGTTAACCAATTGATAATCTTTGGGACCATCCATTTTGCTTTCTACCCAACGGAGCAGGCGGGAAGCAGTAAAGGTCATAATGAAATAGATTACGCAGGTTAAGAAGAAAATTTCAAAGTATTTATAGTAAACACCTGCAGCAGACTTGGACGCAAAGTACAATTCAGTTACAGATATTACGTTCAATACGGAAGTATCCTTAATATTGATAATCAAGTTATTACCAAGTTGGGGCATTACGTTACGCAACGCTTGGGGAAGAATTACGTTGTACATAATTTGGAAGTGATCCATACCGATAGCGATAGCAGCTTCTTTTTGACCAGGGTCAACAGATTCGATACCACCACGAACAGTTTCTGCCATATACGCACCAGTGTTGATGGAAACAACAAAGAAACCTGCAAACATGGGAGACATATCAATATTAAATACGCTCATTGCACCATAGTACACAACCATGGCTTGTACAATCATCGGAGTACCACGGAACACTTCAACATAGGCATCCAAAAGACGTTGCAAGCATTTGATTGCAGTCTTTTTGAAAGCACTGTCGTTATCTTCCATGGGAATAGTTTGAATGATACCTACTACCAAACCAATTAAGCAACCAATAAAGGTACCTACTACGGCAAGAAGTAAGGTTACGCCGGCACCGGTCAGCAAAACTGAACCGTATTCTTCCATCAGGAAGAAGACCCAGCCGAAGAAAGTTGTTGGCATTTTTAATTACCTCTTTCTCGAAATTGCTATAAGCATCGTTATGCTTTGTCGCAATTCATTCGCTTGCTCAACGTACCACTAGTACGCCATCGCTTCACGAATTTCATTGCTTCGCGCCTTCCGATACTTCTAACAATTTCTTTAGTTACATTATAACAATAGGAAAAAAGGGCGACGCTTTCGCCGCCCTATAATTAAATCTGTATCAGATTATTGAGCCAAAGGTTGTTTTTTGATAGCTTCAGCCATGATTTTGTCATGGTCAGCTTTGGTCATACCGCCCAGAACTTTGTTCATAGCGTCAACCAATTGTTTGTTGCCTTTTTTAACTGCGATACCGATTTCAACATCTTCCGGAGAAGTTTGGAAGCCTTTGCCTTCAGCGAAGGTCAGCATAGTCAATTCGGGGTTAGCGAATTCAGCTGCTCTTGCAGTCGGGATATCGGTAACGATGAGGTTAGCTTTGCCAGATTTCAAAGCAACGATCATACCAGGAACGTTGTCGATAGCAGGCAATTTTTTAACTTCGGGAACTTGGTCGATTTGGTCGTACCAGATGGTGTTGATTTGAGAAGTTGCAACAGCACCTTTCAAATCAGCAACAGATTTAGCTTCAGCTTGCGGAGTGCCTTTTTTAACGAGAGCAACTACGTCTGCATAGTAGTACGGCAGAGTGAAGTCAACGGTTTCTTTACGTTTGGAGGTAATGGACATACCAGCGATAGCAGCATCGATTTTGCCGGACACTACTGCAGGAGGAAGACCATCCCATTCGATTTTGTGTACTTCAAGTTTAGCGCCCATGGAGTCAGCCAATTTTTTAGCGATGATTACGTCATAGCCATAAGCGAATTCTTTGGAGCCAGCGATTTGTACAGCACCGCCATCAGCAGAAGTTTGGGACCAGTTGTAAGGAGCGTATGCACATTCCATACCAACTTTCAAAACTTTTTGGTCAGCTTTCTTTTCGCCACCACCGCAACCAGCGGACAGAGCAACAGCTGCAATCATAGCGCCACAAGCAGCAAATTTCAACATTTTTTTCAAGTTCATAAATAACACACCTTTCCTTGTGCAAATATCTTATAAATTACTTAATACTTTACTATAATGAACGCAAAAAATCAATATTGTACAGGAATTTATTATGTATACATACCTAAAAAATTTACATAAACGCATTTTGAAAAACTTATAAATCAATTATTGTAATCATAGTTGAAAATCCCCGCTACATTTCTGTAACGGGGATTTATTTTTTAAAAAGCCTTTAATCAACGGGGGAAATCGTTGTTCAGATTGTCTTTTACTACAACGTCGTGTGCGCCGCCTTCTACCAAGGAAGTTGCAGAAATCAAAGTGATTTTAGCTTTTTCTTGGAGTTCAGGAATGCTCAGAGCGCCACAGTTGCACATGGTGGAACGAACTTTGCTCAAGGTCAGGTTAACGTTGTCTTTCAAGCTACCTGCATAAGGAACATAGGAGTCAACGCCTTCTTCGAAGGACAGTTTGGAAGCGCCACCCATGTCATAACGTTGCCAGTTACGAGCACGGCTGGAACCTTCGCCCCAGTATTCTTTCATGTAGTTGCCGTTGATGTTAACTTTTTTGGTCGGGCTTTCGTCGAAGCGAGCGAAGTAACGGCCAAGCATCAAGAAGTCAGCACCCATAGCCAAAGCCAAAGTCATATGGTAGTCATATACGATACCGCCGTCAGAGCAGATAGGTACGTATACACCAGTTTCTTCAAAGTATTCGTCACGAGCTTTAGCAACTTCAATCAAAGCAGTAGCTTGGCCACGACCAATACCTTTTTGTTCACGGGTAATGCAGATAGAACCGCCGCCAATACCAACTTTAATGAAGTCAGCACCAGCATCTGCCAAGAAACGGAAGCCTTCACGGTCAACTACGTTACCAGCGCCAACTTTAACAGTGTCGCCGTAGTGTTCGCGAATCCAGTCAAGAGTAATTTTTTGCCATGCGCTGAAGCCTTCAGAGGAGTCAATGCACAGTACGTCGCAACCAGCTTCAATCAAAGCAGGTACACGTTCAGCATAGTCGCGGGTGTTGATACCAGCGCCAACAATGTGACGTTTTTGGTCATCAAGCAATTCCAACGGATATTCTTTGTGGGTCAGGTAGTCTTTGCGGAATACCATGTACATCAGGCGACCTTCGTCGTCAACGATGGGCAGTGTGTTCAATTTATGTTCCCAAATAATATCGTTAGCTTCTTGCAAAGAAGTGTCTTTGCCAGCAACAATCATTTTTTCAACGGGAGTCATAAATTCTCTAACTTTGGTGTTGTGATCCATACGGCTAGGACGGTAGTCACGGCTAGTAACAATACCTTCCAATTTGCCGTTAACAGTGCCATCAGAAGTAACAGCAACGGTGGAGTGACCGGTGCGTTCTTTCAAAGCAATGATATCAGCCAAAGTGCTATCAGGACGGATATTGGAATCGCTACTTACGAAACCTGCGCGATGGCCTTTAACACGAGCAACCATTGCAGCTTCGTCTTCGATGGTTTGAGAACCGTAGATGAAAGAAATGCCACCTTCTTTGGAAAGAGCAACAGCAAGTTTCTCACCGGAAACAGATTGCATGATTGCAGATACCATAGGAATGTTCATAGTAATGGCAGATTGTTCACCTTTTTTGAATTTTACCAACGGAGTGCGTAAATCAACATTAGTGGGAATGCATTTTTCAGAGGAATAACCAGGCACTAAAAGATACTCGCTAAAAGTATGTGCCGGCTCATCATAATAAAAAGCCATCGTCTCATCATCCTTTACTTAATTTTTTATATTTTATATATTCTATCTCTTTAAGGCTCTCCACGCAATATCTTTTCTATAAAAAACTTCATCAAATTTGATTTTTTCTACAGCAGCATAAGCGCGGTCACGAGCATCACGAATATTTTTATCTACAGAGGTAACGCCAAGTACGCGACCACCTGCAGTTACAATCTTATCATCTACTAATTTAGTACCTGCGTGGAACACAACAGTAGCTTCATCAGCATTAGCTTCTGCCAAGCCGGTGATTTCTTTGCCGTTTTCATAGCTACCGGGATAACCGCCGGAAGCCATTACTACGCATACAGTAGCTTTGTCAGACCAAGCAACTTCAACTTCATCCAAGGTTCCAGTTGCGCAAGCCAGCATAATTTCTGCCAAGTCACCTTCAAGCAGCGGAAGAATTACTTGAGTTTCAGGGTCACCAAAACGGCAGTTAAATTCTACAACCTTAACGCTGTCGCCGTTAATCATAAGGCCAGCGTACAGGCAGCCTTGGTACGGAGTGCCTTCTTGCGCCATGGCAGCAACTACAGGTTTCAAAACTCTTTCAGTTGCTTTCAGGCGAAGCACGTCAGTCATAACAGGAGCAGGAGCGTAAGTACCCATACCACCCGTGTTGGGGCCTTCGTCATTATCAAAGATGCGTTTGTGGTCTTGTGCAGCAATCATGGGAACAACGGTTTTGCCGTCTGTGAATGCCAAGAGGGATGCTTCTTCACCTTCCATAAATTCTTCCAATACCACACGAGCACCTGCGTTGCCAAATTTTTGGTCAGCCATCATGTCGTCAATAGCATCCAAGGCTTCTTCTTTAGTCATGGCAACTACTACGCCTTTGCCTGCCGCCAAGCCGTCAGCTTTAACTACGATGGGAGCGCCCTTTTCTTCAACATAAGCTTTGGCAGTTTCGATATCTTCGCAAACTTTGAAGAAAGCAGTGGGAATATCATACTTAGCCATCAATTCTTTAGAGAAAGCTTTGGAGCCTTCCAATTGAGCAGCAGCTTTAGAAGGGCCAAACACAGGCAAGCCACGGCGTTTGAAAACGTCAGCAATACCTGCAACTAAAGTAGCTTCAGGGCCAACAACAGTCAAATCAACGCCATTGTCTTCTGCGTAGTCAGCAACTTTTTCCAAATCATCTAAGCTTAAAGAAATACATTCGCACTTGGGGAGTTCCGCAATGCCCGGATTGCCAGGAGCAGCCAAAATACTTTCAACACTAGGACTTTGCGCCAGCTTCCACGCCAAAGCGTGTTCTCTACCGCCGCCACCAATCAATAAAATCTTCATATTAGAACCTCTCTTATTCAGCAAGAACTTTCTTGAGGTAATCACTAATCATAGTATCATATTCAGCAGTATGGGTGAAAGCTTCCAATGCCAATTCTTTACGGGTGCGAGCATCAACGTCGCCGGTTTCTTTGAGCATTGCCATCAAGCCTTCGTAACGAGAAGGATAAGTTACGATAACTACGTCTTTAAAGTTTTTCGCAGATGCACGAACCATTGCAGGACCGCCAATATCAATATTTTCAATTGCTTCAGCTTCGGTTACGCCCGGTTTTGCTACGGTTTCACGGAAGGGATAGAGGTTTACTACAACTAAATCGATGGGAGTGATGTCATGTTTTTCCAAAGCAGCCATATGTTCAGGATTGCTACGTACAGCGAGGATTGCGCCGTGAATTTTCGGGTTCAAAGTTTTTACGCGACCGTCCATAATTTCAGGGAAGCCAGTTACATCACTAACGTAGGTTACAGGAATGCCTGCTTCTTTAATTGCGTTCATGGTGCCACCAGTAGAAATAATTTCTACGCCGTTTTCGCTCAGGAAGCGAGCTAATTCTACAATGCCAGTTTTATCAGAAACACTTAATAAAGCTCTTTTAATCTTCATTTTCTAACAACCTTCCTACCAATAATTTCTAATTTACCTTCTGCCCACAATTTGAGAGCTTCCGGCATAGCAATATGCTCTTGCTCCAAAATGCGAGCCGCCAAGGTATCGTGGGTATCATCATCTAAAACAGGTACAACCTTTTGCAAAATGATGGGACCAGTATCGGTGCCTTCATCTACAAAATGTACGGTGCAGCCTGCAACCTTTACGCCGTAGTCCAAAGCTTGACCTTGACCGTCAAGACCGGGGAAGCTAGGCAAAAGTACAGGGTGAATGTTAATAATTTTATGTTGCCACTTGCTTACGAAGTCTCCGCTTAAAATACGCATGAAGCCTGCCAAAACTACAAGCTCACAGCCTGCTTCCACAAGAGCAGCGTGGATTTTTTCTTCAAATTCTTCTTTGGAAGCGCAGTCCTTGCGAGCTACAGCAACAGCCTTGATGCCAGCATTTGCTGCGCGTTCCAATGCGTAAGCATCAGCCTTGTCACTAATTACCACGATAATTTCCAAAGGCAGGTAGCCGTCAGCAATTCTATCCAGCACAGCTTGGAGATTACTGCCACGACCACTAACTAATACGCCAGCTTTACGATTATTCACTGAACACTCCGCCTTTCATGACGGTCTTTTTGCTACCAGCTACAACTTTGCCCAGTTCGAAGAATTCTTCGCCTGCAGCACGCAGGTGTTCACGAACTGCATCAGCTTCAGCAGCATCAACAACCAAAACCATACCTACGCCCATGTTAAAGGTGCGGTACATTTCTTTCCAAGGAACATTGCCCCATTCTTGCAATTTTTTGAAGACAACGGGAACTTCCCAGCTTTCAGCGTCAACTTCTGCGTCGCAATCTTCCGGCAAAATACGGGGAACATTTTCGTAGAAGCCGCCACCGGTAATGTGAACCATACCGTGGATATCAAATTTTTCAATCAAGGGCAAACAGGATTTGGGATACAGACGGGTGGGAGTCAAAAGTTTTTCGCCCAAGGTGCAGCCAAATTCAGGAATTTCAGTATTCATGTCATACCCCATTGCTTCGAAGCAGATTTTGCGAACCAAGGAGAAACCATTGGAATGCACACCACTGGAAGGCAAGCCCAAGAGTACGTCGCCGGGTTTAACTTTTTCGCCGGTAATCATTTTGCTTTTATCTACTACGCCAACGCAGAAGCCAGCGATGTCATATTCACCTTTGGAATAGAAGCCTGCCATTTCAGCAGTTTCGCCGCCAATCAAAGCACAGCCACTTTCTTTGCAGGCATCAGCAACACCTTTAACGATGTTAGCAACTTTTTGGGAATCTACTTTATCAACTGCAATATAGTCAAGGAAGAACAGGGGTTCAGCGCCTTGTACCAAAATGTCGTTAACGCACATTGCAACAGCATCTTGACCAATGGTGTTGTGTTTGTCAGCCATAAAAGCCAATTTCAGTTTGGTACCAACACCGTCAGTACCGGAAACCAAAATAGGTTCTTTGTATTTGGCAATGTTCAAAGCAAACAAACCGCCAAAGCCGCCCAAATCGCCAATAACTTCCGGACGGTAGGTAGCACGTACGCTATCCTTCATCAATTCTACCGCTTTATTGCCAGCGTCAATGTCAACGCCAGCATCAGCGTAGGTAAGTTGTTTCTTTTCTTCGCTCATGTCTTCCTCCTATTTTCTTGCGAGAGATTTAGGTTCTACTTTAACTACTTCGTCAGCATTATCAGGATAACCTGCGCTAAAGCAAGCGCAGCACAAATCATCAGGATTAATGGAACTGATGGCACGTTTCATGCCTTCCATGGAAACGTAGTGAAGACTATCTGCACCGATAAAGCGGCAGATTTCTTCAATGGTGCAACGGGTTGCAATCAAATCCTTGCGTTCTGCAGTATCAATGCCATAGTAGCAGGAATCAGTTACCGGAGGAGAAGAAATGCAAACGTGAACTTCACGTGCACCTGCATCCTTCAGCAGTTTGATTACCTTACCACTGGTAGTGCCACGAACGATAGAATCGTCTACAATGACAACGGATTTGCCAGCAACAACGCTACGCACCGGATTTAATTTCAAGCGTACCGCATCCAAACGTTGCTTTTGGGTAGGTTGGATAAAGGTACGACCAACATAACGATTTTTAGTCAAGCCTTCCATAAAAGGAACGCCGGATTCTAAGGAATAACCAATTGCCGCCGGAGTACCACTGTCCGGAGCAGAAATGATTACGTCAGGCTTCAAGTCTCTAGTTTCTTTTGCCAGCTCACGACCTAATTGGAGACGTGCTTCGTAAACATCTTGATTATCAATTTTGCTATCATTACGTGCAAAATATACGTATTCAAAAATGCAATGGGCTCTATGTTCAGGAATGGTATCGGCCCACATCATGCTACGAGGTTCAGTAGCATCACTGTCGATGATAATCATTTCACCAGGCTTAACGTCGCGCACTAACTCCGCACCTACAAGGTCGAAAGCGCAGGATTCAGAAGCAACGCACCAGCCACCGTTTTCCAATTTGCCAAGACACAAGGGACGGAAGCCAAAACGGTCACGAGCAGCAATAATTTTATCTTTAGTCATAATGAGGATTGCAAAAGCACCTTTAAGTCTGTTCAATGCTTCAGCAAAACGATCTTCAACTGCATCCTTACGGCTACGAGCCAGCATGCTCAAAACTACTTCAGTATCAACGGTGGTTTGGAAAATTGCACCTTCAGCAGCAAGTTCCTTACGCAGTGCGCCCGCATTGGTAATGCTGCCGTTGTGGCTCAATGCCAAATGACCGCCGTCAAAAAATACTTTTAAAGGCTGGGTATTGAAAGCCATGTTAAAACCGGTAGTAGAATAACGCACGTGACCAATTGCAACATGACCAGGCATTTCACCAACGCCATCTTTAAATACGTCAGTCAGAAGGCCCATGCCTTTTTTAATTTTCATATGTTGACCATCTGCAACAGCAATACCGCAGCTTTCTTGACCGCGATGCTGCAAAGCAAAAAGTCCCCAGTAAGTATTCAACGCTACGTCATCATTATGGCTGTAAATACCGAACACGCCGCACTCCTCGTGCAGTTTGTCATCTTCAAAAAATTTCTCCACAACAATTCCCCTCTTTCTAATATGTGTGGTTATTGACCTTGGCGCATTGCAGCAAGTTTTTCGCCTTTAGCTTTAACTTCTTCCTGCATTTTAATACGGTCAGCCGCTAATCTATCAACTAATTCAGGATATTTAGTTGCCAAAATTTGTACAGCAAAAAGTGCTGCGTTCTTCGCACCGTTAATTGCCATGGTTGCCACAGGAATACCTGCCGGCATTTGCACGAAGCTCAAAAGTGCATCCATACCATTAAGCGGAGTTGCATTAATGGGAATACCAATTACAGGTACAGTAGTATAAGCAGCAATAACGCCACCTAAGTGAGCAGCTGCACCAGCCGCAGCAATAATAACTTCAACGCCACGTTCACGAGCAGTTGCCGCAAATTCATGTACAATGTCCGGAGTGCGATGAGCAGAAGCAACAACAACTTCTACTTCCACGCCAAAACCAAGCAAGGTTTTTTCCGCAGGTTCTAAGATGGGCCAATCAGAATTACTGCCCATAATGATAGCAACTTTCATAAATAACCTCCCGAATATTTTGTCCAAGTAAAAAACAAAACCCAAGTAAAATTTATTGACTTAAATGCAGTACCTAAAATCTTTCTCGGGCTTCGGTGTAATCTCATACATTATAATTTTACCAAGCACACATCAACGTGTCAAATTGATTGTGAACTTTGAAATCTTTTCAAAATTTTATTGTTCGCAAGGGTGCTAACGAAATCGACAGCTTCTAAAAATTTTCGGGCGATTTATTTCAAAAATCTTTTGCATAAAAATTTGGCAGCTTCTTCCCAAATTCTAACAAAGCATTTCATTTTTAAAAGCTCTCTCCTAATTTGAAAAAGAGTTTCCCATTTCGGAAACTTCTTGCCCATTTTCAGAAAAAGTTTCCCATTTCGGAATTTTTCTAGAATAAACAACAAAACAGGATTTAACGAACCGTTGAGGTAAGTTAAATCCTGTTTTTGGTTATGCTACTTTATTTAAAGCTATAACTTTTTCTACGAAGTCTTGTAACTTCGGAATAAAATTATACGGAGCGTATTCAGAATAAATTTCCGGGTCATCTAAAATAACTATCTGAACATCTTTATTCCGCAAAAGCTCCAAGGTTTCAGGAACGTACTGCAATTCTTTAGGCTCCTTACATTGGTAAGCATAACAACCTTGCTTATCAAAAACCTTTGCTACGATGTAAATTTTCTTGTTACCCATATTACTCACTTCCTTTTAATTCAAGCAGTTTATTCTTGAAATCTTCTTCAGTCAAAATTTTACCTTGTCTATACTCTTGATACAACGAATTCCCTAATTGTGGTTCTAAATATTTATAAACCAATTTATGGCTCCAAATATTAAACTTATAATCTTCACCGCACCAAAGCTGTACTTCTATAGGATAAGAATGATTATCACGTTGATAATACAAATGTATAGCTCTATACCCATCGTCAATTTGCTTACCATTTCTCAAGTCAACCACACGAAAATAATCAGGAAACTCCGTCGGATATTCTGCAAAGTGTAAGCGAAAACCGAGCACATCATTAAAACATTGCTTAAATCCGCCGCCAGTCTTTAAAGTCTTTTCATACTTCCTTAAAATAGAGTCAACACTTTTAAATCTAGAGCCAATGACATTTTCTTGTCGTACTATCTCCGACGAATACAAAGCACGATAACTCTCAATATCTTTTAAAATATCTTCAAGAGGAGTTTTACGTAAAGAGATTGTCTTCAAACTCTGTGTAAATCTAGATGTATATGAAATTTTTGCTAATACATCCTCAGGTAAAAACAAATCCATAAGAACGCCTCCTCCCTTTGCAATTACATTTTATTATTTTTATATTTCTACGTCAACGAAAAGGAAGTAAATAAAACACAAAACAGGATTTAACGAACCGTTAAGGTAAGTTAAATCCTGTTTGTTTTTTAAGTTGTTGCCCCCCGAAGGCGTGATAGGAGGCAACAGTTGAAAAGAAGCATTCCTCCTAAGAGGAAAGGCAAGCTAAATTATTAGAAGCTGTATCTTACGCCCAGGTTCCATTGCCAATTAGTGTCTACTTCGCCACCAAAAGTCTTTTCAACATCAGCATAAACATAGGTTGCTTTGGACAAGTTAATGTTAGCGCCAACGCCAACTTCCCACCAGCCGCCACCAAGGTCTTGTTTCAGAACAGCATCATTGTTCAAGGTTGCTTGAGTTTCACCTTCGAAGTCATAGAGATAAGAAGCACGTGCATATACGTTGCCGTCTTTAATGTCTTTGCCCAAGGAGAAACCTACACGACCAACCAAGGATTCCATGCTATCTTGTGCTACTTTAACACCTTTTGCAGTTACATAATCAGCGTTGCCAACTTTACCGTAGGTCAATTCTACTTGCGGTTCAATCCACAAACCATTACCTTGTTGGATACGTTTGCCAAATTCTGCACTGAAGCTATAACCGTTTACATCATATTCAGCATCGCCCATACCGCTAACGATATCAAATTCGTTTTCAAGACGAGCATATTTAGCAATCAAGTCAACAAAAGTTCCGTCAGCATTCAATTTGCTACCATAGATGGACAATGCTTTGTTAGTGCTTTCGCCATTACCTTGTGCAAAATTGTTTTCTGCATCAGTGTAACTAATTGCAGCACCTACAGTCCAACGTTTATCAACGCTGAGTTTTTCATCATAACCTAATTGATATTGGTTATATTGGTTTTTAACGCTGTTGTATTCACTTTCGCCACGAACCATACGAACCCATACACCGTGTTCACCGTTAGCATTACGGAGTTCACCCATACGTTTATTCATATCATTCATTTCTGCACGCCAGCTCATCAAGCCTACAGCAGCCATATTATTTGCAGAAATATTGCCAGCATCAACAACTTTATCAACTTTTCCAAGAGAACCATCAGTATTTAATGCTGCACTTTCTTTTTCATAAACACTGCCGCCAGTTTTTTCAACAAAATCAGCAGCTACAACCAATTTATCATTTGTAGATGTAGACATCACCGCAACATCAGTTAAATCTGCCAAACTTATATTTTTATTAGTGGTTGAAACTCTAAGTTCAGACTCATCATCTTTAGTTTTAATAATCATTTGACCAGAAGCACCATCTGCAACTTCAAAAGTACCTTTACCAGATAGAGTACCAACATTAACAGTTCCATTACTATCAGTTTGTTTAACAATACCACCATCTAAAGTAAGTGCGGTAACACTACTTACACCAGAGTTATTCCACTTAGCTCCACTACTCAATAAAAGACTAGTTCCATAATCTTTATCTTTAGACAAATTACTATCCAAAATCAAACCATTCAAAGAAGATGCTGCTGTTTCCAAATTCAAATTAATTACACCAGTATTTTTTGCCTTAACATCACCATTAATGATCACATCAGCTTTTCCCTTCGAATCTTTTCCACTATCATCTTTAGCAGTACCAATATTTATTGTCCCATTTTCAGAATGTACTGCGTGACCTATATACTCAGTGTCATTTCCTTTATTAGTGTTTGTAATAATTATTTTCTTGGTAGCCAAAATATCTATTCTACCTTTTTTACTAGCAACAGCCTGCCCTTTATAAGAGTCATTATTATTGCCTCCATCACTAGTTATATTGATATAATCAGCAGTAAGTTCGATTCCCCCATCAGCTGTCGTAACAACGCCACTTGAACCTGAATTTATTGAAATAGTACTATTTGAAATTTCAGGATTAGCAATAGCATGAACCAGTGCACCATCTTGGTTAACCCTTATTCCGTAAGAATTTTTACCATTGGTATTTATAGAAAAACTATTAAAATCTTTAACATAAACTTTAGAACCGATAGCATCTAAATGAATACCAGACCTATTATCCTGACTAACATCTTGAATAGCTATTACAGGTGCGCTTACATCAAGCCTACTATTTACTGCATAAGAAATGTTTTGTGCTGAAATACCACTATCATACGAACTAATAGTTATACTTTTAGTAGCCTTTAAAACATACTCTTTATCATTATACATGCTCACACCATAATCCTCACCACCTTGTTTTACAGCGATGGAAATATTATCGTACGCATAACCAGATTTAAAATTATTATACTCCGAACTATTGTTAGCAACCGCACCTAACGCTAAACAATCTTTCTTCTCACTTTCAATGCCATAACTATAATTCTCTTCCGCCCAAGCATTCCCAGTAATCACGAACGCCATCAACGCACCAAGTGCCAAACTTCTTTTCAGAATCTTTTTGCTCATACATAACACCTCTTTCTAAAATTTTAAGAGCAAAGCTTTTTAAAACCTTTCTGTTTTTAAAAGAAAAGGAAGCTCGTTTATAAACCTTTTACAATAATTTGTACCATTTTGAACACTAATTTTCTCATTACACTTATATTTAATTTATTTATTGGAAATGTAACAAATTATGATAAATCTGTGTTATACTTCAGCTAAAGTTATTGTACAAAAAGGTACACTTTTCTTTACACCCAAGTACTCTTCGCTTTATAGAGAAAGGTCGTCACAGGCATCTTACACTCTCTAGCAGCTTCCCTACCTGTAATTTCGTGGCGTTTCCATTTTTCAAGAACAGCGTGAAAATTAGTAGGTACTTCCTTTTTAGGTCTACCAAATTTTACGCCCCTGCTTCTCGCTGCGGCTATGCCTTGTGCCTGTCGATGCTTTGTATGTAAAGCAAATCGCCAGGCTTTAATTTTTTGACAAGCCTTTTATAGCGCGGTCTTTCAAAATCCTTACCGCTCTGTTTGTCAATAAAGATGTTTTGTTTTGCCACGCCAACTTTTTCCAAAGCAAGTAGTTGCCTGTCTTCGTTTTGTTCCGCACTGGAGACTCTTACATATCCATAAACACTTCCAGTCAATTTCAACACTCCTTCCTAAAATGAAAAATCCCGAAACCGGACTTATCCGATTTCGGGATTTAATGCTATTTTTAAGTTTTTATTTTACGACTACGTCTACATTTTCACCATTCATGATTACTTCTGCGGTGTCGCCATTTTTAATTTCGCCAGCCACAATTTTACGAGCCAGCAAGTTTTCTACAGTATGCACAATCAATCGTTTCAAGGGACGTGCACCAAAAGCGGGGTCAAAACCTGCGCTTGCAAGGTGAGCGATTGCTTCGTCGCTTGCTTCCAGTTTAATCTCCAGTTGTTTTGCAAGACGTTCTGCCAATTCTTTGAGAACAAGTTTAACAATGTCTTTGATTTGTTCTGCTTGCAAGGGTTTGAAAACAACAATATCGTCCACACGGTTAAGGAATTCCGGACGGAAGAAGTTCATCAACATTTGTTGTACGTCGTCGCGGTCAATCTTGCCTTGTTTACGCATAATCTCTGCACTGCCAAGGTTACTGGTCATAATGATAAGAGTGTTTTTGAAGTCAACACTTCTACCTTGACCGTCAGTTAAGCGACCGTCGTCAAGCACTTGGAGCAACACGTTGAACACATCTGCGTGTGCTTTTTCGATTTCGTCCAAAAGAATTACACTGTAAGGATGGCGGCGTACTGCTTCCGTCAGTTGACCGCCTTCATCATAACCAACGTAACCCGGAGGCGCGCCAATCAAACGGGACACAGTATGTTTCTCCATGTATTCGCTCATGTCGATGCGCACCATGTTGCGTTCATCGTCAAAGAGTACTTCTGCCAAGGTTTTTGCCAATTCAGTTTTACCTACACCGGTAGGTCCAAGGAAGATGAAGCTGCCAATAGGACGATTGGGGTCTTTAATACCAGCGCGGGCACGAACAACTGCTTCGCTTACCGCTTTCACTGCTTCGTCTTGACCAACAACCCGTTGATGGAGGATTTCTTCCAAGTGTACCAGTTTTTCACGTTCGCCACTGCCAAGTCGTGCTACAGGAATACCAGTCCAAGTGCTAACAACTTTGGCAATGTCTTCTTCGTCAACTTCTTCTTTCAGCAGAACGTGGTCGTTACCTTTTTCGTCTTTAACGGAAAGGTCTGCCAATTCTTTTTGCAGTTCAGGCAAGCGTCCGTATTTCAATTCTGCAAGCTTGTTCAAATTGTAATCGCGTTCAGCTTGCTCCATTTCTTGCTTAACAGCATCAATTTCTTTTTTCACTTCACGCACACGGGCGATGGAAGCCTTCTCTCCGTCCCAACGTGCTACCAGTTCGTCATTAGCCTTACGCAATTTAGCAAGCTCTTCTTCAATTTTCGCAAGGCGTGCTTTAGATTGTTCGTCTTCTTCCTTACTCAAAGCTTGTGCTTCAATTTCCAGTTGCAAAATTCTGCGTTTGCTTTCGTCAAGCTCTGCAGGTAAGCTGTCAATTTCAGTACGGAGTCTTGCTGCAGCTTCGTCCACCAGGTCGATGGCTTTGTCAGGTAAGAAGCGGTCATTAATGTAGCGATTGGAAAGCACAGCCGCTGCTACCAAAGCCGCATCCTTAATGCGTACGCCATGATGTACTTCGTAGCGTTCACGCAAGCCACGCAAAATAGAAATGGTATCTTCAACGCCAGGTTGTTTTACCATAACAGGTTGGAAGCGACGTTCAAGAGCACTATCTTTTTCAATATATTTACGGTATTCGTTCAAGGTAGTTGCGCCAATACAACGGAGCTCGCCACGGGCAAGCATAGGTTTCAAAATATTGCCTGCATCCATAGAGCCTTCGGCAGCGCCAGCACCAACAACAGTGTGCAATTCGTCAATGAACATAATGATTTGACCAGCACTGTCGGTAATTGCCTTGAGAACTTTTTTCAGGCGTTCTTCAAACTCACCGCGGAACTTAGCACCGGCAACAAGTGAAGCCAAATCCAAAGCATACAAGGTTTTGTTCTTCAAATTTTCAGGAACATCACCTGCTACGATACGTCTAGCCAAGCCTTCAGCAATGGCAGTTTTACCTACGCCCGGTTCACCGATGAGTACAGGATTATTCTTTTTACGGCGACTCAAGATTTCGATAACGCGACGGATTTCTTCATCACGACCAATAACCGGGTCCAGCTTGCCTTCGCGAGCTTTAGCAGTCAAATCTTGACCAAATTTTTCCAGAGTCTTTTTGTTTTCTTCGTCGCCTGCGCTGTTTTGATATTGCATGTAGGCTGCCTCAACTTTCTTTTTATCAATGCCATATTTTTTAAACAGAGAAACTACGTCGCTGTCACCATCGCTGACAATGGTTGCTACCAAATCGCCAATGGTGATTTCACTTTTACCGCTTTGCGCTAGCATTGCCATTACGCGAGCGAAGGCAGTACCCATCATCAGCTGACGGTCTTGACCTTTCACTCCAGGGATTTTTTGCACCAAAGCTTTGGCATCTGCGGTGAAAGCATCTGCGTTTACGTGCAAGGTTTGCAGTAAAAATTTAAAGAAGCCTTCGCTGCCGCACAAGGCTGCTACTACGTGGGCAGTGGTTAATTCTTGATGATAATTCATTACAGCTTGTTGTTGAGCTGCTTCGAGAATACTTTTTACAGATTCAGAAAAGTTTTCATTCATTTATGTATTACCTCTTTCTTTTCAAAAACTGCTATAAGCACCATCTTACTGCGTTGTCGCTACAGTTGCTTGCTCGACGTACGCTTAGTACGCCATCGCTTCACAACTTTGCTCCGCCTTGTCATCTGGCACTTCTAACAGTTTTGACAAAATAATATTTTAATTTTTATCTTTTATCGCAGGAAATTTTGTTCTTGCGGAGAATTAACGTAGGTACAGTACTTTTATAAGGAGGTATTTGCTATGAACACATCCATGATTGTTTATCGTCTCTTTGACGTTGCTGATGAAATAAATCTTGATTTAGTACAAGCCCTGTGGACCAGTCGCAATAAAATTGCTTCCCGTCTGCGCTTGGATAGAATTTCCACCAAATCCATTACCTTTAAAAACCCCCCTGTACTGGTGGAACTTGGCAACCACGATTTGGAAATCAATGGTAAAACTTATTTTACCGAAGTTAAGGCTCGCATCTTCGACATCGGCGTAATCAGTCTTATCATTCGCATTGAATTTGAAGAAGACGTTACCGAAGCTGAATATATCGACATGGCAATCGCCAGCGAAAATATGCCCGAAGACAAGATTCACGAATTTTTGGATTCCGTTTTGGAAACCATCGAGCAAGCTTGCACCAAGAAACGTGTTTCTGACTTTGAAGAAGACTTTGTTGTTTACTACTTCAAAGACGAAATGCCTAAATGGGACATTGTGCCCCTGCTCTTGAAGGATAAAACTCCTGTTAGCGAGCAAACTCGCCAAAGCACTTTAGCTAACTGCTTCTCCTACAGCGACGATATTACCTATCTTGCTTGGGACAGCGCTCTTGTTTATGACAAGACCGGCAGCCTTGACGTGCCTGACCTTCTGGAATTTGCTAACGCTCAATTCTTGGAACTGCGCTACTACGACAACGCTCTTGCAGATGCCATTGACCGCAGTTATGACGAACTGGAAGAAGCTAACGTTGCCAACAAAGCAAATCGTGTAGAAGTTTACCGTCGTATCCGTAGCCGTTTGATGGAAATCATGGCGGATATCAGTAACATTATGGGTAACATCAACAATGCATTGCAAGTTACCGAAGATATTTTCTACGCTCGCATCTACACCCGTTACCTTGAACTTTTGAAGGCAACTGTTTGGAAGGACAACATCGATTACAAATTGAACACCATCCAACGTACCTATACCTTAATGAACGAAGAAGTAGAAAGCTATCGTTTGGAACGCATGAGCATTACTTCCACAGCAATCCTTGCAGGTATCTTGCTCGTTTCCATTGTAGGGTTGTTCCTTAAATAAGTGGTGACAATCAATTTAAAAGTTTTTGTATTTTTATTGCAGGAGGGTAAATCCTTCCTGCAATTTTTATTATAACAACAAATGTCGAAATGTCAAATAGTTTATTTTGACTTTTTGCCTTTTATCTTTGCTGACATTAATTAAATTATGTAGTATCATTAAAACGAATGAACTGCGCCAAAGCATAACAATGTTTATAAAATATTTTAAGAGGTATTTTTATGACTCCAACAAAATTATTGCAAGGCTTCTCCATACTTTTACTGCTTCAATGGGTGAGTACGGAGATAATATCCTTTTTAGGCATCCCCTTTCCTGCTCCGCTACTGGGCATGTTGATTTTGACAGCGCTTCTTTGCACAGGAGTAGTCAAGGAAAAATATATTGAAGATATTTGCGGAGCGTTGATTGACAAAATGGCTTTGCTCTTTTTGCCTGCGGGCGTAAGCATGATTTTGTACCTTGACATTATCAAAGCAGAGTTACTGCCAATTTCCCTAACGCTCGTCATCAGCAGCTTAGTTATTTTGTGTAGCACTGCTTTGGTTCTGGAAATGCTCCTCCGCAAAAAAGAAAAAGGAGGTCAGCAATAATGTTACCTGAAGTTTTGCTTAACTCTCCTTTATTTGGCATGGGCTTGACGATTATCATCTACTGTGCCTGCGAATTACTAGTGCGCCGTTTGGAACTGAACATCATTCCGCCCATCGTCTTTGCCTGCCCTGCAATTATTTTATTTTTACTTTACGTTCCCAACGTCAGCTACCACCAATATAAAATTGGTGCAGACTTCATCAACTTTTTACTAGGCCCTGCGACAATCGCCCTCGCCTTACCCTTGTACCGCAACCGTCACGTAATCAAAGAGAACGCCTTTGGTATTATCGTTGGTATTTTGGTGGCAACCCTTTCTGCAATTTTTAGCGTGTACCTTTTGGGTAAAACTCTTGGTGCCAGCGAAGCAGTACTGCTTTCCATGCTGCCTAAATCCGTCACCAACCCAATTGCTTTGGAAATCACCAAATCCCTCGGCGGCATTCAACCGTTAACCGCAGCGGTGGTAATATGTACGGGAATGTTTGGCGCTACCATTAACCACAAGCTTCTAAAAATTTTAGGAATTAAAAATGATATTGCCGCAGGCATTGCCATTGGAGCTTCCAGCCACGGAATTGGCACCAGCGTTTGCGCCCACGTTAGCGCAGTTCAACTGGCAACAGGCGGAGTGTCCATTGCCCTTACAGGCGTGGCGACTTCCATTTGTATTCCCCTGCTCTTACCAATTTTGAAAAGTTTATAAAAAGTTAAAGCACAAGTTCCTACATTATAGTAGAAGCTTGTGCTTTTTATTTTTCTATTAATAAAATTTTTAGAAGCGCCAGAAGGTGCGGAACAGCGAAGTTTATGCAGCGATGGCGTACTTAGCGTACGCAGAGCAAGTAAACGAGCTGTGACAAAGCATAATGGTGCTTATAATAATTTTATAAATGATGAATTGCGCCACGCAGTTCCGTAAACACTACCCCAGCCTTATCAATGGGAATAACTGTACAAGGATGCGCTTTCAGGTCTTCAACGCGCCAGCCTTGCTTTTGCTCCACTAATTTTTCAAGAGCTTCCTCCAAACTGGAAGCAACTACAATGGCAATGGCATCTAAGTAGAACTCACTGTTAAGACAGGGTTCTTCAATCATACTGTGGGAATGGTAAGTTTTATTGTGACGCCAAACATAGATATTCATTTGTTGAACACCTCCATTTTTTACTAACAGCTTCGTCAAAATCGTTAGAAGTGCTGGAAGGCGCGAAGCAGTGAAATTCATGAAGCGACGGCGTACTAGGCGTGCGTCGAGCAAGCGAATGAACTGCGACAAAGCATAACAGTGCTTATAACGATTTACCTAAGATTTCGTTTACATAGTTAACTGCGCTAACAGCTGAGGAAGCAAAATGGTCTGCGCCAATCGTTTGGGCATATTCTTCCGTCAGCACTGCGCCGCCAACTACAACCTTGCAGTCCACTTCCTTGCGCAATGCTTTAATGGTTTCTTCCATAGCCGCAACAGTGGTAGTCATCAAGGCAGAAAGTCCTACAACTTTTGCGCCATGTTCTTTAGCAGCGGCAACTACAGTTTCCACAGGCACGTCCTTGCCCAAATCAATAACTCTGTAGCCGTAGTTTTCCATTAAAACTTTTACAATGTTCTTACCAATGTCGTGAATATCGCCGTGAACAGTTGCGATAATTACTTTTTCGCCGTTAGCTTCGCCACTTCCTCCTACGGAATCACGAATAACATCGAAAGCAGCCTTCGCCGCATCAGCACTCATCAATAGTTGGGGCAGGAACAAAGTTTTCTTTTCAAAACCCTCGCCCACAAAATCAAGGGCAGGAATCATATATTTATTGATAACATCTAACGGAGCTTCACTTTGCAACGCCACCGCAGTTGCTTTTTTACTTTCGCCAATCAAACCTTTCACGATTGCATCAAAAAGGCTCATCTCGCTAACGATGGTAGCGCCTGCTTTCGGAGCATTAGCATAGCGAGCAACGTATTCTTTACAGCCATCGTCCAAGCCGTTCAAAGCAAGGAAGCTGTAATAAGCATCCATCATCATTTTGCTTTGGGGGTTGATAATAGCACTGGTCAATCCAGCCTGCAAAGCAAGAGTATAGAACACGCTGTTAATCAGCTCGCGACCGGGCAAGCCAAAGGAAATATTGGAAACGCCCATCACCGTATTGATGCCACGCTCGCACATGGCAGTAATAACTTCACAGGCAACCTTAGCATTTTCACTGCCAGTACTAATGGTCAAAGCCAAAGGATCAACGGCAATATCACGAGAGCTAATGCCATATTCTGCGGCTTTGGCAATAATATTTTCTGCAATGGCAATGCGACCTGCAGTATCTAAAGGTATACCGTTATCGTCAAGGCACAGGGCAACAACCACTGCACCATATTTTTTAACTAAGGGCAGTACTTTCTCCAAGCTTTCTACCTTACCGTTAACGGAGTTCAACATAGGCTTGCCGTTATATAAACGTAAAGCACGCTCCATCGCTTCGTAATTGGAAGTATCAATTTCTAGTGGAGTATCCGTAATGCCTTGGAGTGCCAGAACAGCTTTGCCCAAAGCATCTGCTTCGTCAATACCGGGCATACCCACATTTACATCCAGCACGTGACTGCCAGCACTAATTTGCTCCAAGCCTAAGCGACAAATATAATCGTAGTCCGCATTTTGTAACGCTTCTTTCAGGCGAGGTTTACCTGTGGGATTAATGCGTTCACCGATAATGATGGACTCTTTGCCAAAAACAACTGCCTTACCATAACTGGAAACAGCAGTAACATTACAAGCACGTCTGCCGCCAGCAGGAAGTTCCTTACATTTGGCAATCATCGCGCCGATATGCTCCGGAGTTGTACCACAGCAGCCACCTGCAATGCTCACGCCTTCGCCAATTAAATCGTACATTAAATCTGCAAATTCTTCGGGTCCAACGTCAAAGCAGGTTTTCCCCTCACGTTCTACAGGTAAGCCTGCGTTTGGATTCAAAACTATTGGCAAGCTGGTAAAGCTTAACAATTGAGGCAACAGCTTTTGCATTTGGGCAGGACCAAGTCCACAGTTAAAGCCAATGGCATCTGCGCCCAAGCCTTCTACCATTAAGGCAGCAGCGGCAACGTCGCCACCAGTCAAAAGTTTGCCGTCAATATCAAAAGTCATAGTAACTACAACGGGCAAGTCGCAGTTTTCCTTCGTCGCCAAAATTGCTGCTTTAGTTTCATAGGTATCGCTCATAGTTTCGATGAGTACTAAATCTGCACCTGCTTCACTGCCGGCACGAACAATTTCTGCGTAAATGTCTACTGCTTCTTCAAAGGGCAGGTCCCCGTAGGGAGCAAGCAGTTTACCAGTGGGACCTAGGTCCAAAGCTACAAAAGTTTTTTCAAAAGGTGCGCAAGCTTCTTTGGCATTGCGTACACCTGCGGCAACAACTTCCGCAGTTCTGATACCAGTACCAGCAAATTTTAAATGGTTAGCGCCAAAGGTATTGGTCTTTATAATATTAACACCTGCTTTGAGGTAAGCAGTGTGTACTTCTTTAATTACATCAGCGTGGGTAAAGTTCCAAAGTTCTGGCAGCTCACCGGGTTTCAAGCCACGAGCTTGCAGCATGGTACCCATTGCTCCGTCAAAAAACAGGAGTTCTTTACCCAATAAATCTTTAAAACTCATTATTCAACCTCCCTGTAGGGACAATTTATATTATTGCATTGTTCACATTTGTTCCAAAGGCATGCGGCTTCTTCCGACAACCCAATCACCGCCGTCACAGATTTAGACGGTGCCATCATCAAGCCGTCTGTCAAAGTTAGTCCTAACTTTTTCTCACACTCTAAGATTGCAAATAGCTTACGTTGCTCTGACAAGTCCCAGTCGCCGTAACCGGGAGAGAAGCGTGGTCTTTGTTTTAAGTCTGTCTCAAAACGCTCCTGCATTTCATCACAGTAGCCTTCAATAATACAAGCCGCCACTGCCTGTGCCGCCGCACCTTCTGCTACACTTTCAAGAGAAAACCTGCGAATGGCAACATCTACTTTGCTACCTAATGTCGCCGCCAAAAGCAACACTTCCTTGCAACCAGATAGGTGCTTCGCCAAATCCTTAGACGTAAATTTCACACTACAGTCCAAAAGCACTCCGTCTTCTAAAATTTCGCAAGTGTGCTTTTGCAAAAGGTGACGAGCCTGCACCTCGTTACGCAATTTCAGAAAAACTGTATCAACTAAAATGCCTGCCGCTTCGTCATTAGCCTGCGCTCTCAAATAACGCAACGCTTCGGCTCTAGAGTATCTCATTTTACAATCTCCGACAAGTTTCTCATAATACCACCGATGATTTCCGGACGGTTCATAGTGTAAACGTGAATATTTTTGAAACCGTTGGCAATAAGATCTATGATTTGTCCCGTAGCGTATGCAATACCAGCTTGCTTCAAAGCTTCCGGTTTATCCGCAAATTTTTCTACGATGGCACGGAACTGAGGCGGAAGCTTGGTGCCACTCAGTTGACAAATACGATTAATCTGTCCAGCGTTGGTCACAGGCATAATACCAGGAACTACAGGCACATGAATACCTGCGGAAAGCAGGCGGAACATATAATTGTAGAGAACCGTGTTGTCAAAAAACATTTGGGTCACTAAAAAATCAACGCCTGCATCGATTTTATATTTAGTATTTTCAATATCCTTATCAAGAGTGCCTGCCTCAGGATGTCCTTCGGGATAAGCAGCACCGCCTACGCAGAAGTCACCATTTGCCTTGACAAACTTCGCCAAATCGCTGGCATGAGCAAAATAGCCATCGTGTACTGCGTCGGGCAAATCGCCACGCAATGCAAGCACGTTATGAATACCATTGTCTTTTAATTGTTGGAGCACTGCCAAAATATTTGCTTCGTCAGATTTCACACAAGTCAAATGCGCCAAAGCAGGGATACCGTTATCCTGTACACCTTTAGCAATAGCAACGGTGTGTCCGACGGAAGTTCCCCCCGCGCCGTAGGTAACGCTCATATAAGAAGGCTTCACCAACGCAATCTTGTTAACAATATCCAATGCGTTCTGCAATTCCGAACCTTGCTTGGGTGGGAACAGCTCGCAGGAAATATTTACTTTATCTTGATTTAACACGTCTATAATCTTCATCAATAATGCCCCCTTAAACATACAAACTCTATATCAACATTTCAATTATTTTATCAAAGAACGCTTGCCTTGTGCAAATTTAGTTGGCATAACGAAAAACTTATAGGTTACTGTGATACGAATGTTACAGAAAAATAAAAATCCCGCAAGCCGTTCAGCCTACGGGAAAATTTACTTTGGCGGAGATGGTGGGATTCGAACCCACGGTACCTTGCGGTACAACTGATTTCGAGTCAGGCGCGTTATGACCACTTCGCTACATCTCCCTATTACGAATGGGTGATAAGCGCCATCTTCCTGCGTTGGAACTGCAATTGCTCGCTCGACGTACGTCAAGTACGCCTTCGCTTCACAATTTTGTTCCGCCTTGTTATCTGGCACTTCTGACCCATTCTTACTTTTCTGCTTTTATGTGTCCTGTATTTATATTAGTGCATAATTCTTAATTTTAGGAGAACACTTCTTTTAGTATAACCGAAAATTTTACGCTTTACAACCGCAGTCACATTTCTGCTCCTGCTTCTTCGCCTTGTTCTCCTTGCGTCTGCGTTTAAAGAACGCCTTCATTACGCCAGCACATTCTTCTTCGCACACACCACTGACAACTTCCGCACAATGGTTCAAGTTAGGATTAGTAATGATATTGAAGATAGATTCTGCGCCGCCAGCCTTCACATCAGGACAACCATACACCACCCTGTCAATTCTACTATTCACAATAGCACCACTGCACATGGGGCAAGGCTCTACTGTAACGTACAAGGTGCAACCACTTAAACGCCAGCGCGCTAATTTTTTGCAAGCTTCTTCAATGACGATAACCTCTGCATGAGCAGTAGCACTCTGCCAAGTTTCGCGCATATTATGGGCACGGCAAACTACTTCGCCATTATGAACAAGCACTGCGCCAATGGGAATCTCTCCTAATTCTGCAGCCTTACCAGCTTCTTCGAGGGCAAGCTGCATATAATAACGGTCATCCATCATTCTTCGCTCGCCTCCATAAGTTGCTCCCACTTTTCCATCAATTCCATAATTTTATTTTCGTACTCGTCGTGTTCCGCCGCCATCGCCGCACTTTGGGCAGGGTCAGCGTGGTTGGCAGGGTCTGCCATTTTCATTTCCAAAATTTTCATCATCGCTTCTTGCTCACGAATGCTCAGCTCAACCTTCGGCAAAAGCTTTCTCGCTTCGTCAGGACTATAACGACGTTGTTTATTTTTAGCTTCAACCTTTACGGAAGCAGCCTGCGATGCATTTTTCTTAGCTTGCTGTTCCGCATAAGCACGTTGCCTTTCTAATTCAGCTTCCCGTTCAGCAAGCAGGGCAGCTTCTTTGGCACGTTCTTCATTGTAAAATTCGTAGGTGCCTTTGTAATCTTTTACTTGGCAATCTTCAATTTCCCAAATTCTATTGGCAATTTCATTGACAAAGTAACGGTCATGACTAACAACTAAAACTGTACCATCGAAAGCAGTCAGCGCAGCTTCCACAGTTTCGCGAGCCATTATATCTAAATGGTTAGTAGGTTCGTCAAGCACCAAGCAGTTGGCACCATCAAGAACTAGCTTCAGCAAAACTAAGCGAGCCTTCTGCCCACCACTCAACATACCAAATTCCTTGAACACGTCATCACCGTGAAAGAGCATTCCACCCAACATAGAGCGAGTATGTTCTTCCGTAAAGCCATATTCTATGACGAAGTTTTCCAGCAAAGTTTGCTTGGGATTCAGTCTCTCGTAAGTTTGAGAGAAGTAACCAATCTGCACCCGGTTACCAATCTTCGCCCTGCCCTTGAGCGGTTCAACTTCACCCAAGATAGTTTTCAAAAGCGTAGTCTTGCCCGTACCGTTGGCACCTAAAAGGGCAGCCTTCTCCCCACGGCGCAGGGTAAGGTTAATTCCTTTGGCAAGTACGTTGTCACCATAGCCAATAGTCAAATCTTCCATTATAAGTACCCTGTCAGCACATTCTGCCGCAGAAGGAAGTCTCAGTTCAAATTCTTCATTATATACAGGCGCGTCAATGCGTTCCAATCTATCAAGCTGTGACTGACGACCACGCGCCATTTTACTTTTAATGCCAGCCTTGAAGCGACGGATGTAGGCTTCTGTACGGGCGATGTAATCTTGTTGAGCATTGTAGGCAGCTTCCAAGGTTTGAGTTTGGATTGCCTTTTGCTCTAAATATTTAGTGTAATTGCCTTTAAAGCTTTGTAGTTTGCCACCTTCCATTTCCAGAATGCGGGTAGCAACATTATCCAAAAAGGCACGGTCATGGCTGACAACAATCAGACCGCCACGAAATTCTTTCAAATAGCCTTCCAACCATTGAGTCATCAAAATATCCAAATGGTTAGTCGGTTCGTCCAAAATCATAAAGTCAGGGTTACGAACGAGGGCAGCCGCCAACATCAAGCGAGTTTTTTGCCCGCCACTTAATGTAGCCGCATCCTTTTCCCACCAGTCTTCCTTGTAGCCCAAGCCAATCAGCACACGCTTAATTCTAGCTTCCAGATTGTAACCATCAACATGCTCGTAGCGTTTAGTCACGCGAGCATATTCTTCCAACACTTCGTCTAATTCTGCTCCGTCCAGTTCAGCAGCAGCTTCTTCAATCTGCTGTAATTTAGCACGCAAGCCTAAAATCTCTGGGCAGCTTTTCAGCATAAACTGCCAGATGGTTCCTTCAATATCTGTAAAGCCTTGTTGTACGTAGCCAACACTGGTGCCCGGTTCAAATTTTATAGCACCGCTATCTACATATTCAGGATTTAAGAGACAGCGAAGCAAGGTAGTCTTGCCACTACCATTCACGCCTACCAAACCAAGATGTTCGCCCTGTTCAACCATGAAGCTGACGTTTTTAAATATTTCGTTTATACCAAAGGCTTTCGCCACTTTATCCACTACTAATTGCATTTAAACCTCATAAAATCATCATAAGCACTGTTATGCTGTGTCACAGCTAGCTTACTTGCTCAACGTACCACCAGTACGCCTTCTCTTCATAAGCTTCGCTGCTCCTTGCCTTCCAGTACTTCTAATGATTTTGTACATATTGATTATATATTTTATCAAAAACTTACCACAAAAGCAAAAAGACCACCCGTTTTTAAAACGAGTGGTCCAATTTTTATTTCGCAGTTTCTTTTGCAACGATGTCTTGTAAATAGGTTAAGAACTTATCACGCAAGTCTTCACGTTTCAATGCCATTTCTACAGTTGCTTCCAGGAAGCCTTGTTTATCGCCAACATCGTAGCGACGGCCTTCGAAATTGTAAGCATACATATTTTCTTGCTTAGCCAAAACTTGGAGAGCATCGGTCAATTGTATTTCATTGCCACGACCAGGTTGGGTAACTTCCAGAATGGGGAAAATTTCCGGATTGATAACGTAACGACCCAACACTGCCAAACGGGAGGGAGCTTCTGCAACAGGAGGCTTCTCTACCATATCAGTTACAGTAAAGGTACGAGCATCTTCCGTAGGTTCGGAAGCAACAATGCCGTAGCTGGAAACTTTTTCCAGAGGAACTTCTTGCACGCCAAGAACACTGCTGCCAGTTTTATCATAAACGTCAATAAGTTGTTTCAATGCAGGAACTTCACCATCAACAACGTCATCACCTAAAAGCACAGCAAAAGGTTCGTCGCCAACAAATTGTTTAGCGCACAAAATTGCGTGGCCAAGTCCACGCGGTTCTTTTTGGCGAACATAATGGACACGGATGCCTGCGATTTCGCGAACCATTTCCAAATCTTTAGTCTTGCCACCTTTTTCAAGGTTCAATTCCAATTCGATGCTTCTGTCGAAATGATCTTCAATGGCACGTTTGGTGCGACCAGTAATAATCAAAATGTCTTCGATGCCGGAAGCAAGAGCTTCGTCAATAATATATTGCAGGGTGGGTTTATCCACGATGGGAATCATTTCTTTGGGAATAGCCTTGGTTGCCGGCAAAAAGCGGGTGCCTAAACCAGCTGCAGGAATAACTGCCTTACGAACTTTTTTAAACATTACGCTTCCTCCCCACCAATAATTTCTAAAATTTCTGCGGTTTTCGCCGCCAAGAGTTCTTTATCGCCTTTAGTTTCTACATTCAAACGCATAACAGGTTCAGTGTTGGAGGTGCGCACGTTAAAGCGCCAGTCAGCATAAGCAACGCTCAAGCCGTCCATTTTATCCTGTTCGCCGTCAGCATATTTTTCTTCCAATGCTTTCAAAATTGCAGGTGAGTCGTCAACTTTGCGATTAATCTCACCACTGCAGGGGAACATATCCACACGAGTGCCAACCAATTCAGAAAGTTTTTTGCCACTACGGCACATAAGTTCTGCAACTAAGAGCCAAGGAATCATACCACTATCACAATAGGAGAAATCACGGAAGTAATGGTGCGCACTCATTTCACCACCATAAAGCACTTCGTTTTGGCGCATGCATTCTTTCATAAAGGCGTGACCAGATTTGCAACGTACAGGCACACCGCCGTCACGTTCCAAAATTGCTTCGGTATTCCAAGTCAAACGCGGGTCGTACATAATTTTAGCACCCGGTTCTTTCAGCAGGAACACTTCTGCCAAGAGACCAACGATGTAGTAGCCTTCAATAAATTCTGCGTTTTCATCAAAGAGGAAGCAACGATCAAAGTCACCGTCCCAAGCAATACCTAAATCTGCGCCAGTTTCACGCACTACTTTAGCAGTAGCTTCGCGGTTGGGCATCAAGATAGGATTGGGTACGCCATTTGGGAAACTTCCGTCCGGTTCGTCAAAAATAGAAATAAATTCAAAGGGCAAATGTTTTGCCAACTCTTTCATAATGGGACCAGCGCCACCATTACCGGGGTTAGCAACAATTTTCATGGGTTTCAATGCTTCTTTATCAACGTAAGTCAGCAAATGCTCAATGTAAGCAGGCATGATATCAACTTTTTCTAATTCGCCCAAAGTTTTGCCAGCAACTTGTGCGTGCACAAAATTTGAAGCAACAGCCATCTCACCAATTTCTTTCAAGCCAGTGTCACCGGAAATGGGACGAGCGCCTTTGCGAACAAGTTTCATACCATTGTATTCTTTAGGGTTATGGCTTGCAGTAACCATAATGCCACCGTCAGCTTCGAGGTGAGCAGTAGCAAAGTAAATCATTTCAGTACCGCATTGACCAATATCGATAACCTTAGTGCCGCCGTGACGAAGACCTTCAGTCAAGGCATCTACTATCGCACGACCACTCAAACGAATGTCGTGACCAACAACTACAGTTTCAGCTGCAAACATTGCAGAAAAAATACGACCAACTCGATAAGCAAGTTCTTCGTTTACTTCAGTTGGATATACGCCGCGGACGTCATAGGCTTTGAAGCCCTTATTTGTTACTTCCATCACTATTCTCCTTTGCGAAAACGCTATAAACACCGTCTTCCTGCGTTGTCGCTAAAATTGCTTGCTCGACGTACGCTCAGTACGCCGTCGCTGCACAATTTTGCTCCGCCTTGTTATCCGGTATTTCTAACGTTTTCTTACTTATCTATTAATAAATTTTATTCAGTCGTTAACTGTTGATATTCTACTTAAAAAAGAAAAATCCTGCCTTGCGACAGGATTGTTACTTTAAATAAAAATTACGACAAACCGCGTTTTCATATTTTATCTCCACTAGCAGCGATAAGTTTTTCCGCCGCCTCCCCCAAATACCACCTAATAACCGTAAAAAACGGTACGCTCCTATTCTTGTGGTCCGGGAGTAAGAAGCTTTCT
Source organism: Phascolarctobacterium sp. (assembly GCA_017457085.1). GTDB lineage: Bacteria > Bacillota > Negativicutes > Acidaminococcales > Acidaminococcaceae > JAHHUH01. The sequence continues at coordinate 14,962 of JAFTID010000007.1, read as the reverse complement.
GCCAGCCAGCTCAAGATTTCGTCCAGCTCCTGCCCCTCCGCCAATGCCTGCATTACTTCGTCAGTAAGCTTGTCGATGACAGCCTTGCGCATTCTCATCAAGCGAGGAGCATTCAAATTCAGTTCCTTAATAGTGTTTTTCGCCTTCTTTTGCAGTTCTTTGGGGCAAGTTTCTTCATCAACATACATGCGCCCGTTATGCTCCGTGTAACGAAATAATCTTTTGTTACCGGGCAATTTAAGAGGATTTAAAATGCGGTCTGTAATTTCCTTGCCACCTTTAGGCACGTCACAGCTACGATCACGACGTTCTTCGGAAAAACGCCAATCCGCATCGGGAACATCACGCTGACTTCCACCATGACACACCCCTAAAAGATTCCGCCAATCCAAATGGTAGTTGTGTCCTCCCTTTTGGGTTGATCCTTTCGGAAAGAAATGTTCCACACGGAAATCGTCAACCTCAGTGTAATCCTCAGCCATCTTAATGCTAATTTCGCAGTAAGCACACAAACCACGTTGGTCTTCAATAATCGCCTGCTTTACTTGGCGGTACCCTCTAGTAAAACGTCTGCGAAACTTATCCCAAGTAGCATCTGGATGGCGAACGCGATAACTTTTCAGCAGTTCAGGCTCCTGCTGACGTTTATAAACCCGTTTCATTTGCGATTCCTCCTAAAGAGGCGCATGCGAATATCCATATCCGCACGCAAGAGGGCAGGCTCACGACCTTTCGCCCATTCATCAAGACGAGCACGCAATTCCAAAGCTTCCTTGCTATCCCACTTATCTTCACCTACAAGCTCTAAATAATGCGCCAAATCCTTAACAATTGGCAAAGCTTGGGGACGAGTTTCTACATTTTGAATGTCTTTCAACAGCTGATAGCTTTCTGCACCCAAAGAAAATTCCGGCGTGCGCACACCTTCAAAGCAAGCTCCCCATTGTAAAATACGGATGCATTCCGGATTTACAGAGGTCAGAACCTGCGGACTATGAGTAGTCACAATGAACTGCACCTTCGGAAAAGCTTCCTGCAAATCATACAAAACAGTTTGTTGCCAAGAAGGATGCAAATGCATATCAACTTCATCTATTAAAACCACACCGGGAGTGTCCAGCGCAGCACGACTTCCTAAATCAGGATTCAAACGTACCATGCGATAAGCTAAATCCGCCGCCATACTAATTACGCTACGCGCGCCATCACTTAAAACGTCAATGGTCAGCTCGCCCATATCAGGATGGCTCAACACAATATCCTGCATGGCAAAGCTAAAGCTAATATCCGTCCAGCCCATACTTTTCAGGCAGGCGGTAACTGCTTGGCGAACTGCACGCAATACCGTTGCGTAAGGATTTTCTTTCTCGTCACCAATCTCTTTCGCCGCACGGTCAAACTCCGCAGCACTAAGCATTGCGTATTTAAACCATTGTCCGAAAGTATTGTAGGAAGAAGACGGCTCAATACATTCTTCGTAACCAACACTGCGAGGCAAATCTACCTTCTTGCTTCTATGTAAAAGCTTGCTATCATTCCACATACGGGAAGTTCCGTAGTAAGCCAAAACAGGCAAAATAATTTTTTCATCATTAACACTGTTAATACCAGCGTAAAGTTCCTTGCCATAATCAGCTAATTCCTTCGCATTATTGGAGGTCGTCCTGCCACGCTCGGACTTCAGCTCACGACTCCAAGTAAAAGCTACGCCATCACGCTCGCCCTCAACCTTAATGCTAACAGGATACTTGCTCTTCATACGCAAAATACGGGAAGCCTTTTCATCACCAGCATCTTTAATACGGCGCACATCACGCTCGCTCATATTACGTCCTTTACAGCCAAAGGCACGCAAATACGGCTCCAAAGAAATTGCCAAAGCATCTAAAATAGCAGTCTTACCTTTACCATTTTCACCAACGATAACGGTCATATTTTTATCAAAATTAAGTTCCATATCATCATAACAACGAAAGTTCTGCAAATATAACTTGTCGATACGCATACCGAAAACCTCCAATTGTGTTTATCTCTTTACATTATACCCCTATTACAAAAAATAGATAAGTATTTTATACAAAAGATTATGCAAACATCACACAATGTTGTATAATTAGAAATCATTTCTTTACGACGAGGTAAACTTTTTATGAATATATTCTTGCTTTTGACAATAACCATGGCGCTGATAATTTTTCTTCTGCGCCGCCATATTCCCATTGGTCCCTGTATGCTGGCAGGCGGTTTGCTCATCTGGGTTGTAAAAACTCCGGAGCTTTCCTATTTAGTCCGCGCCTTTACAGAAACTCTTTCCTTGAGTCGCACTTATGATATTATCCTCGCCTTGTATTTTGTAATGTGCTTGGAAATTCAGTTGCGTACCAGTGGTGCCTTAGAAGGAATGGTTAAAGCCTTGCAACGTATTTTTTCCAGTGCCAAGTTCACCCTTGCCGTAATGCCTGCTTTCTTAGGCTTGCTTCCCTCTTTAGGTGGAGCGCGCTTTTCCGCTCCCATTGTTGAAGAAGCCAGCAAAGATATTGACATTACCCAAGAGCATAAAGCAGCCATTAACTTCTGGTTCCGTCACATCTTTGAATTTTCCAGCCCCATCATTCCCGGTATGATTATGGCTTGCAGTATTGCAGGCGTACCCTTCAGCGAATTTATCAAGCACTTATTCTGGCTGACAATTGTAGCTTTCTCTGTTGGTTGGTTCGTGCTCATTCGCCCCATCAAAATTGACGTAACTAAGACCACCTCAGCTGATGACGACGAAGCTCGTAAGAACAAGTTTGATTTGATTCTCTCTCTTGCACCGGTAATCATCACTTTCCTTTTGGTAGTGCTCTTCAATTTTAACGCGTCCATCTCCATGGGCGTGGTTACCGTTGGTATGTATTTCGTTCTGCGCTTTAGCAATCGCTACGTAAACTTGAAGGAAATTATCCTTGGTGCTTGCGATTACAAAATGTTCTTGAACGTACTCTGCATTTTGTACTTCATCCAAATCTTGACCGTTACCAACGTGCTTAACGAAATCGTTGTTGCTTTCCAAAGTTCTCCGTTGCCCGTACCTGTTATCATCGCCTGCGTATCTTTAATCATTGGCATCTTAACCGGTATGAGTCAAGGTCACGTTGCTATCGTAATGCCCATTGTTGCAGCAATGCAAACTGGCAGCTTGAACCTTGCTGGTGTTGCTATGGCTTTTGGTGTGGCAGGGCAAATGCTTACCCCAACCCATATGTGCCTTGTAGTAACAATCGATTACTTTAAATCCAACTTTTTCCAATCCTTGAAGCCCATTGCCATCATCGAAGTTATTATTCTTACAATCTTTAGTGTATATACCTACTTTACGTGGTAACCTCCAAAAACGCACAAAGCCTGCTCATATAGAGCAGGCTTTTTTCATTAATGTAACTATAAAATAGTTAGAAGTGCCGGAAGGCGCGAAGCAGTGAAATTCGTGAAGCGAAGGCGTACTAAGCGTACGTCGAGCAAGCGAATGAACTGCGACAAAGCATAACGGTGCTTATAACTATTTTACTACGACAGCAGTACCAGACACAGATACCATTAACATCCCATTCTTTTCACCCAACACTTCATAATCAACGTCAATACCGATGATTGCATTAGCGCCCATCTTTTCAGCGCGCTTCATCATTTCTTCAATAGCTTCGTCGCGAGCATCACCAATTTCACCTTCGTAGGCACCACTGCGACCACCGATTACGTCTCTAATTCCGGAGAACATATCTTTAAAAATATTTACACCGGAGACTACTTCACCAAAAACCATACCTTTGTATTCAACAATTTCTTTGCCTTGTAAAATTTGGGTAGTTGTCATTAACATAATACTTACCTCCAAAAATTAATCTTGCGCTTATATTCTATAAAAGCAGTGAATTTTCCTGCTACTTGTTAGGCATAAAGGAACCTGCTTGCACAGCTTCACCCTTGGGTACAATCACAAAGTCCTCATCAATTTGGTGGGTAACCATTTTGTGAAGAATCTTGTATTCGCCTTTAATAACTTGCACTTCCGTACCCAAAATTTTCATCAAAGTATTAGCATAAGCACGGACTTCTTCAACATCATAGCAACCAGTGTCGATAATATAAAAATCCTTAAAGCCCTTGTACAGCTTACGCAAAAATTCTTCTGCTTCCTCTTGACCACGTTTGGCAATAAGCTTTTCTGGATCAATCTCACTGTTCTTGCCAAAATCCATCCAGCTAGCAGTGTAGTAAATGCCACGCAGGTTACGTCTATCATCACGCTTTAAATCGTCACCGGAAAGTAAAATATCCAAGCAATCGCGAGTGCGGGGCAGTACTAATTCCGCAGTTGTCGCTTTCAAACCAATGGTTCCACCACCACAGCCAGTAGTACAAATATAAATTCTATCTACATTTGCAAAGCTATCTATCATATTTTGCACATACTCATGCAAAAACTTCACGTCATTATGTAATTTGTAGGGCATAAAATGCACAGGGATATCTGCGTTGTGGGAAGCGAGCGCAGCGAGCAGTTCCCCCCTAAGTGTCGGACAGGATAGAATTACGGATTTCATAAACAGCCTCCTGATTCTCAAAGCTTCTTAATAAAATCAAACATTCTTGCCCATTTCGTAGGCAAGCTTCATATATTCAGTAGCTTTTACCGCACCAGCTTCATAGACGCCAATTCCGGCAAGTATGCCTTTTTCTACTGCTCCTTCTACACAATCAGCATAACCACGGAAGCAGGCAAAGGTAGTTTCCACAGCTTGAGGTTCTGCTTCAGCACAGGTAGCAATGTAGTAAAATTCTTTGTTTTTAACTTCCAGCCAACGAGCAACGGTTCTGTCGATAGTTGCTTTCAATTGAGCAGAAATTGAGTAGAAGTACACCGGACTTGCCAAAACGATAACGTCCGCATCGATAACTTGTTGAAGCACATCTGCCATATCATCTTTGATGGCACAAGCGCCATTATTTTTTGTGCAGTAGTAACAGCCCATACAAGGAGCAATCTTCTTTTCAACAACACGAATTTTAGTAACTTCGTTACCACTTTCCAACGCACCGCGCATAAATTCATTGCATAACAAATCAGAGTTTCCGTTTTTACGGGGACTTCCAGATAAAATCAAAACTTTCTTAGCCATGATGAACCTCCTACGTTAATTACACAAATTTTTATCCTTCAATTCTTTAAACATTCCAATCCTGTTTCTATTATACAACTCTTGAGGAAAAATATGTGAAGGCTGTTGTATTTTTTATTTTGGCATTTTAAAATCATACAGCTTGCTCGCATAATAGACGTTAACTCTTTCCATCGCTTGCTCGTTTCCTTGCTCCGCTGCTTTTAAGTACCATTCAAAAGCTTTTTCTTTATCCTGTTCTACAAAGGAAGTCCCTTTTTCATAACACCTACCAACACGCAGTTGACAATCATCATCACCTGTCAATGCAACTTGCTCTAGCCAATAAAAACTCTTTTCAAAATCACTGCGTTCGCAATAATAAGTAATCAAAAACTTCATAGCTTTAACAAATCCAGCTTTCGCAACTTCTGTAATATAGTTTATGGCGCGGCGTTTGTTTTCTTTCACAATACCTTTACCATAAAAATAACACAAGCCCATATTATATGTTCCTGTTGGTTCATTTTCATACGCAGCACGCTGATAATATTCTATCGCTTTATTAACATCTGCTTCCACACCATGTCCAAGCTCATACATCACACCTAGGCAAGCAATTGCCATAACACTTCCATTTTTTACAGCTTCATTAAACCAATAAAGTGATTTCTTGTAATCTTGTTCGACAATTTCCCCATCAGCATAGCATTTTCCCAATTCGCATTGAGCTTGTGCATCACCACATTTAGCCTTAAATAATAATTCTTGAAAATCTAATTTTTGAGACACTATAACCACACTCCTTTACCTAATTTTAGAATATAGGTGTGCCAGTTATTGTCCTTCTGAAAAGAAAGAGAGTGGAAAATTCCACTCTCGATAAACCTAAAAGAACAATTTATTCTATTTATTTTGCTTTTTTATGACATCTTCTAAAACAAGCTTAGTTAACTCATAACAAGTATCTATATATTCTTTTCCTAAGTACTGGGTCATCATATAACCAGAAATAGCAGATATAGCCTGTCCAACAAACGGAACTACTTTAAGAGGTTTCTTCCCGATAAACTGCAATGCCATTTTTTTGATTACATTGGTTGTTCCATACACAGTTGTATATTGAAGAACTTTTTCAACCAACCCCTTAGCAGCAGGTAACATAAATTTATATTTTTCAAGCTTCTCTTCATCATCCAACCCAAAAACAATTCTTATCTCATCCATCAACTTATTAAGAATTCCTATATCTATTCCAACGTCAACTCCAGGAATTGGATTGATACCATTCAAAGCACACATATACGCATACGAATCCACTTTATCCAAGCAGACTCTTTTTTTCCTATTCAAATCTTCCGTGGTCTCTGCTTTAAATGCAGCCACTAATTTAGATTTTTTTACCTCTGGGATGTTCGCTCCAAAAATGGCTTCTTTTAATTCAGCCAATCCAGATTTATCTCTACAACTAGTAAAAAACACATCAGCAGTTCTATCACCCATTTTTGAATAAACATCTGTCCTAATTGCATCTTTCAATTCAGACAAAGATTTTTCATCATCCCAGATTTGATCACTTTTATTACGGACAATAAAGTAAGGATGATTTCTTTCTTGTTTCCATTCTTTAAGACTCTCAAAAAGCTGTGCATCAGTATCATGCAATTTGCCTTCAAAAACAAAAAGATATAAGTCGTATTGCTCAGGCGCAAATCTTTCTTTCCAAAGTTCAAAAGGGAATGCTTTAGTACCGTATCCAGGCAAATCAACAATATCAATTTCTTCAAATCTAGCTTCTTGCTTTTCAGTTGTAGTATCAGTATGAACACCAACTTCAAAAAGTTTTCTGCCAAGCAAAGAATTTATCAGGCTTGATTTTCCTGCTCCAGGCTGACCAAGTAGTGCAATTTTGACTTTAACATTCTCCATTTCATTAAATTTCTGCTGTAATTCTTGTGCTAATTGTTCCTCTTTCGTCATGATAAAAGCCTCCCTTTTATATTTTCATTATTTCTTTATGAATTAAATCATTCATAACATCTTTAGCTAATTCTATACAATCGTTATTGTACTGTTCCCCAGCATATTTTGCTAAGTTCCAACTTATTGTTGCTGCAACAGCTTGTCCTATAACTGGAATATATTTAGATGTATTTTTTACCATAAATCGTGTCCCAAAATTTTTTATTAATAATATAACACCTTGTTTCGTAAGAAGCTCTGCAAGTTTCTTCGCAACAGGAAATACTACATATAAATTGAAGTCATTCTGCTCAATTCCATAACATTTTCTAATATCGGCAAACATTTTTAAATATATACCCACATCAATAGCCATATCAGCTACTAAAATAGGATTTAATCCATTTGCACCAGCTAATTTTTTATATGTATCAATTTCTCCCATTGCTAAAAGGCTTTTCTCTTCTAAATATACATCGCGTGCTTTTTCGAAACTATCACTAATCCTTTGTTTCCAGATATTAACTATATTTGCTTGCTCAATTTTTAATTTCAATTCAGTTATTCCAACTTTTTCTCTGCTACAATCCACAAAAATCACATCATTACTAACAACTCCAGAATAAGACAGGGATTTTTTCAAATCTTTTTCTACATCAAGTCTTTCATTTTCATTCTCTAAGTCGTTACAATGATTTCTAACTAGAAAAAGTGGTTTTCTTCTATATTGATTCCAAATTCTTATATGTTCGAATAATTTACTATCTTCCTCTATCAACTTGCTAGCGTACACATATATTATTGCATCATAGTCTTCTAATGGATAATCTTGTATCCATTTTTCAAACGGAAATAATTTGGTTCCATACCCTGGTACATCTAATAATCTCATGAAATTATATTCATAGGCACTTATAAGCTTAGTCACATCAGTTTGAGGTCCGGTTTCTGCAACTTTTTCCCCAATCAAATTATTTATAAGACTAGACTTTCCCGCTCCTGGTTGCCCGACAACAGCAATACATGTATAAGCTTTGGTATTGTTACGAACATTTTTCAAAACTTGTAAAAATGAATCCTTTAGAGCCATAAATACACATCCCCTAAAATTAACTTTCCCAACAAATATAATTGTACCACAATTTGTAGTAAATTTCAATTTGTGTCACAGGCTTCTCGTATAATTCAAGCAGGTGATGCTAATGTTTACCCGTATAAAAGATTTACGAGAAGATAAAGATTTAACGCAATCTGAAATGGCAAAGATACTCTATTGTACTCAACAAGCTTATAGTCATTACGAGCGAGGCACTCGTGATTTACCCACAAGTGTTTTAATTGCCCTAGCAGATTTTCACGAAACTACAACAGATTATATTCTCGGTAGAACAAACAAAAAATAAGGCAACCATTAGAGAAAAATCTTTTAACTCTTCTGGTTGTCTTTTTATTTGCAAGCATTGATTTTTGAATGTTATAATATAAAAAAGAAAGGCGGTGAGCTAGATGTGCAGAAAATTAAATGAAATAAAAGAAAAAATTGTACCTGTTGCTGAAAAATATGGATTAGAAGCTGTATATCTTTTTGGCTCACAGGCAAGAGATGAAGCTACTGAAAATAGCGACTATGATTTTTATATAAAACGTGGAAGCCTACGTGGTATGTTCCAATTAAGCGGGTTGTTCCTTGATTTCAAAAAGGCTTTAAACAAGGAAGTTGATATTGTCGTTGACCCTGAAGGCTATAAAAAACTGGACGATTACATTACGAATGCTATTCAAAAGGACGGTATTTTAGTTTATGCAAAACCAGCATGATTTAGAAATAGTAAAATAAGACAACCATTAGAGAAAATTCTTTTAACTCTTCTGGTTGTCTTTTACTTTTCATTTTGCTAATTTCTAAAATTCCCACCCAAAAACAAAATATTCTATCATAAAATAAAAAGAAGCTCTCGCAAAAGAGAACTTCTTTTCGTTTTTATTTGTTATTTTGTAAACAATATGCTAAAATATTTTTAGGTGCTACCAAACGGGTAGGCGGTTGCCCTCTTCGGAGGGTTTGCAGCCCTCCAAACAAATAGCTTTTTGTTTTACAAAGAATTATTCGTAAAGGAGGGTGATGTCCATGACAATTCTTGAAGTTGTCGCTGTAATAAGCTTAGCCTTTACAGTGTTAATGTATGGTTTTTGGATTGGTATAAATGCAAAAAAATGATCGCCGGGCCCGAGAAACTTGGCAATCATTTTTTTGAAAACTAAGCTATAAGGGCAACCGTCTACGGTGGCACCTCTTTGTACTTATATTGTAACGTGTTTCTAATAGAGTGTCAAATTATTTAAAAACAAAAAAGACCTAGGACAATGTCCTAAGCCTTTAGTTTCGAGAGGATTTGGTGCGGTTGGTGGGATTTGAACCCACACGGGATTTCTCCCACTGCCCCCTCAAAGCAGCGTGTCTGCCGTTCCACCACAACCGCGTACTTTGGTTTAATTGGTGCGGTAGAGAGGACTTGAACCTCCACGGGGTTGCCCCCACTAGCTCCTGAGGCTAGCGCGTCTGCCGTTCCGCCACTACCGCATATTCAATTATATTGCTTTACAAGCAACATAGTTATAATAGCACATCAGTTATTTTGTGTCAATAACTTTTTAAGAAAATTCTTCTCACAAATTCCTGTTATGCCAAAACTTTCGCCAATTCTTCCTGTACTTGCAGCAAAGTTTCTTCTAAGGCACCGCTGTTATCCAGCACCACGTCTGCAAATTTCTTTTTATCTTCCAAAGACATTTGCGCTGCGATACGCGCCTTCACTTCTTCTTCCGTCATACCACTGCGAATCATAGCACGCTTAATCTGCTGTTCCTTGCTCACGGCAACAAGCCAAACGCAGTCCACACGTTCGTGCCATTTGCATTCAATCAAAAGAGGTACGTCTAAAACTGCAAGCTTCTCGTTTTTCTCTATAGCTGCTGCCAAAAAAGCTTCTGCTTCGTCCCACACAATCTTGTGCAAAATGCCTTCCAAGGTTTTCAAAGCTTCCTTGTCGCTAAAAACCAGCTGAGAAATTTTTGCTCTATCCATTTCGCCATCAGCAGTCAAGTATTCTGTGCCAAAGGCTTCTGCCACAAGAGCAAGTCCCTTGCTGCCCTTCGCTACTGCGTTACGGCTCACTTCGTCCGCATCAAAGACAGGAACATTTTTCTTGCGCAGTTCGCTTGCTACAGTACTTTTGCCGGAAGCAATGCCACCTGTTAAACCAATAATTTTCATAAGCTTCTCCTATTTTTGACAATGCTGGCAATAAACGGTTCCTCTGCCGCCAACCTTGGCAGTAGCCAAAGGCTCGCCACATTTGGTGCAAGGCTTGCCCCCACGTCCATATACCAGCAAATATTTTTGGTTCTCACCACTTTTACCTTCGCCATCCTTATAATCACGGAAGGTAGTGCCACGATTTTTAATGCCTTGGGCGATTACAGCGTTAGCTGCTTCGTGCAAAGCCTTAATCTCCTCATCACTCAAAGTGTTAGCGTGGCGTAAAGGGTTAATGCCACTAAGTGCCAAGCATTCATCAGCGTAAATATTCCCCAATCCAGCAATTACCTTTTGGTCTAAGATAAAAGTCTTAATGGGCTTACGTGCCTTTTTCGCCAGTGGAACCAAATATTCCGCAGTAAAACCTGCGCTCAAAGGCTCTGGTCCCAAGGTTTCGTAACCATCTATGTAAGCATCATCATCAGTTACGAGGTACAAGGTGCCAAAGGTACGGATATCCGTAAACCACATGGTCACCCCATCGGTCAAAGTAAATTTTATTTTAGCGTAGGGTGGTGCTTCCTGCTCACTGTCTTGAGCAATAAGCGCACCAGTCATACGCAAATGCACGATTAATTTTTGGTTAGGCGCAGTATGCAGTACAAGGTACTTTCCCTTGCGACCAACTTCTAAAATTGTTTTACCTGTTAAGCCCTCAATGAACTTTTCCACGGTGGGGTGCTTAACCAATCTATCCAGATACACTTCTACGGAAGTGATTTTTTTATTTGTAATACGTGGTGCAAGAGTTTTTCTCACCTGCTCCACTTCTGGCATTTCCGGCATGGTTACCTCCTATTTGGTTTCTGCCCAGTTCTTACCAAATTTTACGTCAGCAAGCAAAGGAATGTCTAAAGTTGCGGCACTTTCCATAGCTTCCTTCACCAATTTGGCAGCAATTTCTTTTTCGGCTTCAGGCACTTCCAAAACAAGTTCGTCGTGTACTTGCAGTAAAATGCGTGTTTTCAAGCCTGCTTCCTTCAGGGCAGCAGAAACTTTCACCATGGCATTCTTCATAATATCAGCAGCAGTACCTTGAATGGGAGTGTTAATGGCAGTGCGTTCTGCAAAGCTGCGCAAATTAAAATTGCTGTGCATAATTTCTGGCAAATACCTTCTACGACCAAGCAAGGTAGTAACGAAGCCTTGCTTGCGCGCCAACTCTACAATGTCGTCCATATATTTTTTTACCCCAGTGTAACGGGCAAAGTAGTTTTCAATATAGCCTGCCGCTTCACTCATGCTAACTTTAATTTGTTGGGACAAGCCATAATCACTGATGCCATACACGATGCCAAAGTTTACAGCCTTCGCCCTGCTACGCATTTGGGCAGTAACTTCTTCCAAAGGCACGCCAAAAACTTCTGCCGCAGTACGTGCGTGTACGTCTTGGTCATTCTTAAAGCCTTCCAGCATTACTTCGTCTTGAGCAATGCAAGCCAAAATGCGCAGTTCCACTTGCGAATAGTCGCAGCTCATTAAATAGTCGTAGCCTTCGCCGGGCACGAACACCTTGCGAATTTGCTTACCTTCTTCGGTGCGGGTGGGAATGTTTTGCATATTGGGGTCAGCACTGGAAAGGCGACCTGTTACCGTTACCGTTTGCTGGAAGCGAGTATGAATGCGACCAGTTCTAGTATTTTGCAAAGGCTTCAAACCATCAATATAGGTAGATTGCAGCTTCGCCAGTTTGCGATGCGCCAAAACTGTAGCAATCAAGGGATGCTTGCCTTCCAGTTCTTCCAAAACTTTAACGTCGGTGGAGTAACCAGTCTTAGTCTTTTTAATCACGGGCAAGCCTAAATGCTCGAAAAGTACTACGCCCAACTGCTTGGGAGATTTCAAATTAAAATCTTCGCCAGCCTGCTCAATGGCAGTTCGCTCCAGTTTCTTGATACGGAAGCTCATATCTTCGGAAAGTTGCGCTAAAAGTTCCATGTCGGGCTTAATGCCGTTGAATTCCATTTGCGCCAGCACTTTCGCCACTGGCAGCTCTAAATTTTTATATAAAACATCTTGCTCTTTAACACGCAAATATTCTTGGAAGATTTTTACCAAAGCGTCAACAGCTTCTGCGCCCTCAACCTTCTTGCCAAAAATATATCTAGCAGTTACGTCTTCTAAAGCATAGGAGCTATGACCGGGATCTTCAATGTAGGCAGCCAAAGCAACGTCTTCCACGATACCCTTTGCATCTACGTTCTGACACAGGCAAACTTTATAAACTTCCTTGCTTTCGCAGGTTGCCTTCAAAGCTTTTTCATTGGCAAGCCAATCATAAAAACGTTTCCACCCATCGCTAGCTTCGTTCAAAATGTAGGTGGTGTTATCTGCAAAAATTTCTGCTTTAGTAAATTTCAAATCAGGTATAGTTCCAGAAATTTTTACGGCAAAAGCAGTAACAGTATCGCCTTTGGAAAGCTTGTCAAAGAAAACCTTAGCTTCTGCATCTGTAGCCAAAAGCTTTTCAGTTTCCACAGCTTCTTCCACAAATTCACCAAAGAGTCCGAAATCGGCAGATTCTTCTTGAATTTCACCACCAAGTACCATTGCGAAACGCTCGTACATATTTCTAAACTCTAAGTCCAAAAGCAAAGAACGTGCTTCGTCCTTCACCTCTTTCAGCTCGTAGTCCTGCATTTCCAAAGAAACAGGCACGTCTGTAAAAATAGTTGCCAGCTTTTTACTAAGCAACGCAGATTCTTTATTGGCTTCCAGCTTCGCCTGCAAAGATTTGCCTTTAATATTGGCAATGTTTTCCAAAACATTTTCCACGTCGCCATAATCTAAAATTAGCTTCATGGCAGTTTTGGGACCAACACCAGGCACACCGGGAATATTATCGGAGCTATCGCCCATCAAGCCTTTCAGTTCAATAAGTTTTTTAGGCTCCAAGCCTTCGTAATTTGCAGCGAACTCTGCCTCGTCAAAAATTTGCATATCACTAATGCCACGCTTGGTAAAATAAACCTTAGTGCGTTTGTCCAAAAGCTGCAGTTCGTCGCGGTCACCGGTAACGATGATAACCTCCAAATCTTGGGGAGCATGCACTGCAAAAGTACCAATGATATCGTCTGCTTCGTAATTATCCAGTTCCAAAACAGCAATGCTCAGCGCCTGCAAAACCTTCGTTGCCAGAGGGAACTGTTCGGAAAGCTCGCTGGGTGTCGGCTTGCGCTGACCTTTGTAATCTGCGTACATTTCTGTTCTAAAAGTTTTGCGCGATTTGTCGAAAGCAACGGCAACATATTTAGGTTGCACATCCTCTAGCAATTTCAAAAGCATATTGCAGAAGCCATACACTGCGCCAGTGTGCAAGCCTTGTCTGTTCATCAAAGGAGGCAGTGCGAAGAAGGCTCTATGAATTAAACTGCTACCATCTATAACTAAAAATTTATCTGCCATGTTAATCACCTGTATTTACAATCCATTTTTTAGACCACGCAAATAACGTGTTGGACATTTCTTCAAAATAAACCTTGTCACTATTTTTCAAGCTCAGGAAATTTTCAACTATGCTTCTTTCAATACCAGAAACTTTTTCCAGCAAAGCTTTTTGGCTTTTAACGTAACAACCAGTTTTTTGAAAGCAAATTGCTTGCACTACGAAGGAAGCAGCTTTGTACAAACCTTTTAAAATCTCATCGCTCTTCTCATGAAGCATATTATGCACGCAACCATGATAGATATTGCAAGCGCCAATCTTTATTGCTCTAGAGATTGCAGCCTCATCAATAAGAACAAGCAGTTCATCAAGAGTGCCTTTTATCGGTGTTGTATCGTGATAAAATTGAAATAAATCTGATGGTTCCCAGTTCAAAAGTTCTTTTTTGCCAGAAACAAAGCCACAAATAAGCTCTCTATTAGGCAAAGTATCTAACATTGCATTGTAAGTTTGAATATCTTGCGCAGTAAGTTCATCAAGAATAACTACAACATCAATGTCACTTGTTTCTTTTGCTTCTCCTCTTCCGTAGCTTCCTTGCAAACCAACGAACCATACTCTGTCTTCGAAGCGTTCTTCCAATACGCCAACAAACTTATCCATCCAACTAGAAATCTCTATCATGAAATCACCTCCAAACATTCATCGATATTATTACGAAATTAACCTCTTAAAATTTTAGTAAATTACTTTTTTATTATAACATTACAAGTCTTTTATATAAACAAAAACTGCACTCTCTAACTTTTTAGAAAGTGCAATTTAATTAAATTTTGAAATCAAATTAGTTAAAAAAACTATAAGCTATTTATCCAGCCAATTTTCTAAATTGAACTATTCGGAATTTCCGAATAGTTGCTCTTGAACTAATTCGGCATCTCCACATATTTTTTAATATGCTCATTCGAATTTATTCATTATAACATTACTAGCCTTCCATATAAACTACTTCCCAATCATGACCACCCGTCAAACGGGTGGTTTGACGACGGGCTATAAGCCCTTTATACTAGCCAGCGCCTCAAGACGCTGGCTTTCTCTTTGTTCAAGCCACACTGCATTTTACTCTTTTGCAGCCCCTGTCAGGGGCGTTTT
>JAFTID010000027.1 GCA_017457085.1 Phascolarctobacterium sp. | reverse complement strand
CATGCCGCCAGCGTTCGTCCTGAGCCAGGATCAAACTCTCCAATAAAGTTTTATTGAAGAACCGATTGGCTCTACTTATTTTTTAAAGAAATTATTTTGACTTTTAGGTCGTACACTTCACTAGAAGTGCTTGACCCGCACATTCGCTTTTTCTAGGTTATTGTTCAGTTTTCAAGGTTCTGTTGTGTCGCTTACGTCAGCGACTTGTTTATAATACCACCACTCCCAGGATATGTCAACACCTTTTTATAAACTTTTTTGCATTTTTTCAAGAAAGTTTTCGGAAGGCTACTCCTTTCCCAAACTCTTCCTTATTATATATTATTAACCTCCACTATCAGTCACGTTTCTTCTTCGCCTAAACGCCACAAGCAATGACAAAAATGACTTAAGGTGGTATAATGTTTTAGACGTTGCCCTTTACGGCACGTTTCAATCCATCGACAAGTGAGGTTACCATGATATATTCCATTCTTAAAACTCTGTTAATTTTCATCAGCTCCGTGATGATTATGGCAGTTTCTGTTTGGTACGGCTTCTCCGGCTTGTTCTCTCCTAAAAATATGGACGAGTACCTACAACCGGATGCAGCTTCTGAGTTTTACGACAACAAAGGTGAATTAATCTACACCACCCTTTCAGAAGAACGTCGTATCCCCATTAACATCAACTATATTCCGGACCACACTCAAAAAGCTTTCATATCTATTGAAGATAATCGCTTTTATGAACATATGGGTGTAGACTTCCGCGGCACTGCTCGCGCTGTAGTTTCTACTTTAAGTGGTCGTGAAGTGCAAGGTGGTAGTACCATCACCCAACAATTAGCGAAAAATGCTTTCTTAACTCAAGAACGTACCATCACCCGTAAGATTAAAGAAGCTTTCATCGCACGCGAGCTTGAAAAACGCTACACCAAAGATGAAATCTTGGAAATGTACCTGAACCACATTTACTTTGGTCACGGTGCTTACGGCGTAGAAAGCGCTGCCCGTTATTACTTCGGTAAAGAAGCTTCTCAATTAAGCATTGCCGAATCTGCGACCTTGGCTGCAATTCCTAAAAGCCCCAACTACTTCAACCCCTTTGAAAATCCTGAAGCTAGTAAGGAACGTAAGGAACTAGTAATCGACCAAATGATTAAATATGGTTACATTACCGAAGCCCAAGGCGAAGCTGCTAAAAAAGAAGAACTCAAGCTTGTAACTTCCCGCAAGAAAACTAACAACCCCAACTTTTATTTCATTGATATGATTACCCAAAAAGTAATCTCCGAGCTTGGCGCTGAAGCCCTCTATAAAGGTGGCTTAAAAGTTTACACCACCTTGGACAGCGAAATGCAAAAGGCTGCTATTGAATCTCTGAAGCATTTGCCCCAAGCTACAATGGAAGAAAAAGATTTGGAAAAGCTTAAGGAAAACCAACACCCTGTAGCTTATAACGATAAAAACAAACTTACCCAACCCCAAGTTGCACTTGTTGCCATTGACCCCAACACTGGTTACGTAAAAGCAATGCTGGGTGGTCGCGGTCAAGATAAATTCAACCGTGCAACCCTTTCCGTCCGTCAACCTGGTTCTTCCTTTAAACCCTTCGTCTATGTAACTGGCATGGCAAATGGTTTTACTCCTGCCAGCATCCTTGAAGATAAGGAAGAAGAATTTGAAAAGGACTGGAAACCTAGAAACGTTACTAAAAAATGGTACGGCAAGGTTAGTCTGCGTACTGCCCTCGCCCGCTCCATGAATATTCCTACCATTAAATTGGCTCGCGAAGTTGGCGTACACAAAGTTGTAGAAACTGCTCAAAAAATGGGCATCAGCACCTTGGTTAATGAAGGCAAATATTCTGATGCTAACCTTTCCATGGCAATCGGTGGTTTGAGTCACGGCGTTAGCCCCTTGGAAATGGCTTCTGCTTATGGCGTATTTGCTACCAATGGTATTTTGTGCAAGCCTTTTGCGTTACTGAAGGTTACCGACGCTCACGGTCAAGTTCTTTACGAACAAGAAACCGTTGCCAAACGCGTAATGGATCCCAAACCCGTCTACACCACCGTCAATATGTTGGAAGACGTTCTCATTTGGGGTAGCGGTGGCGGTATGGGCATCGGTCGTCCGGCAGCAGGCAAAACCGGTACTACCGATAACTACGTTGACGCTTGGTTCGTTGGCTTCACCCCTGATTTGAGTACTGCAGTTTGGGTTGGCGATGACAACAACAGAACTCTGGACAACATGTCCGGTAGCGGCACTCCCCTTTCCATTTGGCATGACTTCATGGTTAACGCTCACAAAAATATTCCTGTTAGCGACTTCGTAAACCCCGGAGTAGAAATTCCGCCTGAACCGGTAATCATCCAAGACGAAACTGCTGAACTGGAAAAAGAAATGGCTAGACTGGAAGCAGAAAGAAAAGCCAAGGAAAAAGAACGTTTAGAAAAAGAAAAGAAAGAAGTCCGCGAAGAACGCAAGTCTAAACGCGAGCTGGAACGTGAACGTAAGAAACGTGAACGCGAAGTTCGTAAAGCACGCGAACGTCAAGAAGAACTGGAGCGCGAACGTGAAAAGGAACACGAGAAAGAAAGAGAAAGAGCAAAAGACAGAGATAAGGACGAAGAAGATAAGCCTGTTGTTAGCAACAAGCCTGTCCGCCGCAGCATGAAGGACCGCATCCAAGACATTCTCGGCCAAAGAGCTCAATAAAATTTACGCCTACAGCAAAAACTGTAGGCGTTTTCTTTTGGAAAAAATTCACTTCAAAATCCACACACAGTAGGCATCAAAGACGACTTATGCTATAATGTAGACATAAAATTAAATATTAGCAATTTAATTATATTTTAGAAAAGGAGAATCTCCATGAGCAACAAACCGTTGAAAATAGTTGAAACTGTTTTGCGCGATGGTCACCAATCCTTGGCTGCAACCAGAATGCGTATCACCGACATGCTCCCCGTATTAGAAAAAATTGATGACATCGGCTACCACGCTGTAGAAGCTTGGGGCGGTGCAACCTTTGACTCCTGCCTGCGTTTCTTGAACGAAGATCCCTGGGAAAGACTGCGCACCTTGAAAAAACATCTTCCCCAAACCCCCATTCAAATGCTGCTTCGTGGTCAAAACGTTTTGGGCTACAACCACTACGCTGATGACGTTGTAACTGAATTTGTAAAACGCTCCGTAGATAACGGTGTTTCCATCATG
>JAFTID010000010.1 GCA_017457085.1 Phascolarctobacterium sp. | reverse complement strand
GGTATAACCTGAGAAAAAGAATAATCCGGTGGTGATGGCTAAGGGAATCCACCTGTTCCCATCCCGAACACAGTAGTTAAGCCCTTATACGTCGAAAGTACTTGGCTGGAAGCGGCCTGGGAGGATAGATAGCTGCCGGTTGAAACAAAAATACCGTACCAAAAGGTACGGTATTTTTGTTTGTCTATACGTCAATTTTGATACTTTTGTCTTTTATTCTCAAATGTGTTATAATTATTCTGTCTAATTATGTTATATCCATAAGGAGAAATAGATATGCGTATTGTAGTGGCTGGTGCCGGAAAACTTGGATATAGTATTGCTGAATTATTAGCAGATGATGAATTTGATGTAGTGGTTGTCGAAAATGACCCTGAACGTAAAGAAGTTGTCCAAAACTCTCTGGACGTATTAGTTATTGAAGGCAATATCTGCACACCATCTTTATTTAAAGACCCTGACATTTACGGTGCTGATGTTTTCATTGCTTGTACTGACAGTGATGAAGTCAATATGATTACCTGCATGATGGCGAAGAACAATAATATTAAGCATACTGTCGCTCGTATTCGTAACGTTGACTATGCAATTGAATCGCCTGAAATGCTCAACAACGATATGAAGGTTGACCTCATCTTGAATCCGGAGCGTATCACTGCTTCTGAAATTGACCACGTTATGATGACTCCTTCTGTTTTGAACGTTGATGATTTTGCTGATGGCAAGGTGCGCATGTTTGAAGCGAAGCTGAAAGAAGATTCTCCTTTTGCTAATATTCCTCTTAAAGATTTACATATTCCCGAAGATATTTTGGTTGCCATGCTCTTTAGAAAGCATAAGATGATTATCCCTCGTGGTAATGACTTCCTGTTACCCGGCGATAACGTTTATTTTGTAGGCAAGCAGGATGCTATTTTAAGCTTTGAGCAACAATTTACTAATACTTATGAAAAAATTGAGAAGGCTTTAATTATCGGTGCTGGTCGTACTGGCCGCTTCCTTGCCCCTATGTTGGAAAGACAAGGCTTGATGGTTAAGGTTATTGAGAAAAATAAAGAACGCTGTCAAATGCTTTCTGCCAAATTGGAAAAAGGTTTGGTTTTGTGCGGTGATGGTACTGACATTGATCTGCTTACCGAAGAAGGTGTAGGCGAGGCTGACGTAGTTGTATGCATTACCGAAGACGATAAGCTGAATCTTTTGTTAGCACTTTTGGCTAAGCATTTGGGTGCTAAAAAGACAATCGTGCGTGTTGCTCGTAATGAATATATTGAATTGATGGAAAAAGTTGGCGTTGACGTTGTACTTTCCTCTCGCTTGCTTAGTGCTGGTGAAGTTTTACGCTTCGTTCGCAAGGGGGGCATTGTGTCTGTATCCTTATTGGAAGGTGCGCAAGCGGAAGCTTTGGAAATCATCGTCGGTGAAGGTAGCGAAGTTGAAGGTAAGGCTTTACGCTTCATTGACTTGCCGAAAGAGTGCTTGATTTGCGCCATCGTTCATAATAATGAAGCAGTTATTCCTAATGGTAATACTGTGCTTCACGCTAATGACCGTATTATTTTGTTTGCGAAGAGTGAGCTTGTAAAAAATACTGTTCCTCTTTTTGAAAGCCGAGGCTGAATTGCATGAATTTTAAGCTGGTGTTACGTCTGTTAGGGTTATTGGGCAAGGCATTTTCTATTGTAACAATTGTGCCCTTGCTTATCTCCTTGGCAGTGGATCATGAGCATATCTTACTATTTTTAGAAACATTGCTCATTTCAGCTAGTGTCTCTAAATTATGTTTATATTATGGAACTAAAAAGACTACCCAAAGATTACGCATTCGTGAAGCAATGGCAGTAGTTGGCTGTGGTTGGTTGATGGTTTGTTTCTTAGGCGCATTACCATATTTATTGTATGGGATGGGTCTGATTGATGCTGTATTTGAAAGTGTTTCCGGCTTTACGACTACGGGCGTAACTACTGTTTCTTCATTTGATTACTTTTCCAATAGCTTGCTAGTGTGGCGTTGCTTAACCCATTGGTGCGGTGGCATTGGGGTGATTATGCTCTTTATCGTCATTATGCCTCAGATGAACAGCGGTGCAGGACATCTTTTTAATGCTGAACTTCCCGGTGCGGTAGCAGAGCGTACTTTGCCGCGCATTAAAGAATCTGCAATGCTTATTTTGGGTATCTATTTGGCTTTAACTATTATCGAAGTAGTTTTGTTGATGTTAGGTGGAGTGCATTTATACCAAGCAATTAACTTAGCGCTAGCAACCATGGCTACAGGTGGCTTCTCCTATTATCACGACAGCTTGATTAGTTTTGATTCCTTCTACGTAGAATGTGTGTGCATTGGCTTCATGCTCATTGCGAGTATGAACTTTTCTTTGTATTACAAGATTGGTAGGGGCGATTGGGAAGCTTTCAAAAATGATAGCGAGCATCGTTATTATTTGGGTTTGTTGCTTTTTGCAGCCTCTGCAATTGCTTTTAACCTGTATTCAACTGGCTATATGGATTTGGAAAACAGTGTTCGTCATGGTTTATTCCAAGCTGTTTCTATTGGTAGTACTACAGGCTTTGCTTCCGATGACTTTAATAATTGGCCAAGTTTTAGCCGTTACGTGCTACTGATTTTGATGTTCATTGGTGGCTGCAGTGGTTCCACTGCTGGTGGTATCAAGATTTCCCGCGTTGTAATTCTTTTGAAAGCAAGTTGGGCAGAGCTTTTACGTACCTTGCACCCGCGTATGGTGTATTCTATCAAAATGGGTGGCAATGTTATTGACCCTGCCATCGTTGGTAATATTACAAGATTCTTCTTCTTATACATAATGGTCTTTATTGTTTTGACCATTGCTATTTCTCTGACTGGTATTTCCATTATGGAATCCATCGGTATTATTGCGACTTGTCTGAGTAGTGCGGGTCCTGCTTTTGGCGTTGTCGGACCTACTTCTACTTATAGCGATATTTCTACCTTTGGGCGTGTGGTTACCATTTTCGCCATGCTCTTAGGTCGTTTGGAAATTTTTACCCTGCTTGTGATTTTACGTCTTGATTTCTGGCGTAATAAGCAAAATTGGTAAAACTTGGAGGATAAATATGTATACTAAAATTATTGCTTATCTTCTAAGTAAATTGTGTATGGGTATTGGTTTGGTCTTGCTTGTACCCATGTCCGTAGCTGTACTGGCAAATGAACGCTGTTTCATAGATTTTATCTTTGCTAGTATGGTTGCCGGTGTTTTATGTTTGTTATTGGGACACTACGGCAAGAACGCTGACCGTAAGGATATCTCTGTGCGCGAAGGGATAGGCTCTGTATTTTTTGCATGGCTATTGGCTACTGTGATTGCAGCTTTGCCTTTTGTGTTTAGTGGGGTGCTTGACCCTGTTGGTGCTTTTTTTGAGAGCATGTCCGGTCTGACTACCACTGGTTCTACTGCCATCGCAGATTTGTCTGTTGTTCCAAGTTCTATTTTGTTGTGGCGTAGCCTGTTGCACTGGGTTGGTGGTATCGGCATTATCGTACTTTTCGTTGCCTTGCTTCCGCAAATTGCAGGTAGTGCAGTGTACCTTTTCAACGCAGAGGTTTCTGGCTTTTCTAATGCTCGTATTTTGCCGCGCATTCGTACTACCGCTGTGGCGTTGCTCCTGATTTATTCTATAATGACTATTGGCTTGATTGTGGCGCTGATGTTTTTAGGTATGAACCTCTTTGATGCTGTTAATCACGCTTGTTCCGCAATCGCTACAGGTGGTTTCTCTCCGTACAATAACAGCATTGCTCATTATGATAGCGCCGCTATTGAATTTGTCCTAGGTTTTGCCATGATTTTAGCAGGCGGCAACTTTGCTCTGTACTATTACGTAACTCAATCTGGCGTTAAAGCCTTGTGGTGTGATTTGGAGTTTAAGGTTTATCTTGGGGTGCTTTTTGCTGTAACCGGTATGATTACTTGGAACATCGTACAAGTTAATGATTTTACTTTGTTTGAAGGCTTCCGTTATGCTTTCTTCCAAGTTGCTTCCTTTGGGTCCACAACTGGCTTTGTTTCTTATGATTACGACAAGTGGCCTGCATTTTCCAAGCTGCTTTTGGCTTTGATGTACTTTACTGGTGCCTGCGCAGGTTCCACGGCTGGCGGTATTAAAATTTGCCGCTTTGTTGTGTTAGTAAAAACCGTTGCCGCAGAGCTTCGACGTGCTTTACATCCACAAATGCTGTTAACTGTTTACTATAATAGGAAGATGCTTCCCGTTTCTACGATTATTAATGTCAGCCGTTTCTTCTTTATGTACGTGCTTGTAATTGTAGTTCTATCCTTTGCGTTGTCGTTTACAGGTTTATCTGTGGAGGATTCACTTTTTGGCGTGGCATCTTGTATCAGTAGCGTTGGTCCTGCCTTTGGTAGTTTGGGTGCTACCAGTAATTTTGCCGAGGTTACTTCTGCTGGCAAGATTGTTTTAAGTATCGCCATGCTTTTGGGACGTTTGGAACTTTTCACAGTGTTAGCTTTGTTGCGTAGTGAGTACTGGTCAAAATCCAAACGTTGGTAGTAAATTTGGCATAAGCTTGCTCCGCTTTGTTATACAGCACTTCTGAAAGTTTAATAATTATAAAGTTAAAAGCTCCGTTTAACGATGGAGCTTTGCTTATTCTGTATACTTGTTGCACAAGCTTCATTCTTGATGGTTGTGTGGTATAATAGTCGTATGTTTGAAATGGAGGAAGCCCAATGAAAAAGTATTTTTTACCTATTGGCAAACGCTTTGAAGAAGTGCTGTTGCCAGAGGATAAAGTTTTATATGACGTTCATGGTAACGAAGCTCCTGTTTGCACCGACGTTGCTGCTGCTGCTCTCGAAGCAATTCGCAACCCCATAGGCACCAAACCTTTGCGTGACATTGTGCAGGCTGGCGAAAAAGTTACCATTATTATAAGCGACATTACCCGTTTGTGTGGTACCTCTGAATTTTTACCTGTTATCGTCAACGAATTAAATAGTGTTGGTGTAAAGGACGAAGATATTACCTTGATTGTTGCTACTGGTACTCACCGTGGTCACACTCCGGAAGAAGACATAACTGTTTGTGGTGAGGAGATGGCGAAGCGTCTTACCATTGTGCAACACGATTCCCGTAAGGATAAAGACATGGTAACTTTAGGAACTACCAAATACGGAACCAAGGTTGCCATCAACAAAGTTGTTGCCAATGCAGACAGAGTTATTCTGACTGGCGCAGTTACCCTGCATCCTTTCGCTGGTTTTGGTGGAGGCCGTAAAGCTGTAATGCCAGGTGTTGCTGCTTACGATAGCATTATGAACAACCATTCCATGACACTTTCTCCTGTAGAGGGTGGGGGCTGTAACGTGGCTTGTGATAGCAGCTTACTGGAAGGCAATCCCATTCACGCAGATATGACAGAAGCTTGCGCAATGCTGGAGCCTGATTTCCTTTTGAATACTGTCTTTAGTCCTGACGGAGCTGTAAGCGAAATTGTTGCAGGGCATTGGTACGAAGCTTGGCAAAAGGGCTGTCAGGATTTGCTTAAAATGGCAGGCGTAAAAATTAAGGAGCTTGCGGACGTAGTTATCGCTTCTACAGGTGGTTATCCTAAGGATTTGAATTTGTACCAAGCGACAAAATGCCATATGAATGCGGCCTTTGCTGTGAAAAAAGATGGTATCTTAATTTTCACCTATGACTGCGAAGATATTATGGAGCCTGCAATCTTCACAGACTGCCTGAGCCGCAGCAATATGGAGCAATTTGAGAAAGACATTCGCGAAGTCTTTACTGTTCCTGCATTTGTAGCCTTTAAATCTAGATGCATCACTAACGAGGCTAGTGCTGCTTACCTGGTTACTCGTCCTGAAAACTTTGACTTTGTTAAGCGTACAGGGCATATTCCTTGTGCAACCTTGGAAGAGGCTTGGGAATTGGCACAAAAGAAATTGGCTGACCAAGGCAAGAAAGACTACACCATTACCATTATGGGACATGGCAGTGCTACTTTGCCTATCTTAGAGAAATAATAGCTGAATTTTTAGATAAGATTTTTTGTGGAGGGGTATTATGCATAAGATTAGAAAAGTTGGTATTTTAGGTGTAGGACACGTTGGTGCTCACTGCGCATATAGCCTTGCCATTCAAGGCATTGTTGACGAACTTGTTTTAGTTGATTTAAGAGCAGATAGAGTTAAAAGTGAGTGTCAGGATTTACGTGACGCAGTTATGTACATGCCTCACAATGTTACCGTAAATGTTGGCACCTATGCTGATTTAGGTGACTGTGATGTGCTGGTTAACTCTTTGGGCGATATTAGCCTTGTTGCTACTGGCGACCGCAATCACGAAATGCGTTACACAGTTGCTCAATTAAAAGCAACTATGCCTAAGGTTATGGCAAGTGGTTTTACCGGAGTAATCATTACCATTACTAATCCTTGTGATACCATTGCTAACTTGGTTTATAAATTAAGTGGTCTTCCTAAAGGCAGAGTATTTGGTACCGGTACTGGTCTTGATACTTCCAGACTTGTTTCTGCTTTGGCGCAACAAACCGGCATTGACCACCAAGCCATCAGCGCTTATATGATTGGTGAACATGGTGACTGCCAAATAGCAGCTTGGTCCTGTGTAAGCTTTGGTGGCGTACCGCTGAGCGCATTGGAAGGCAAAGATGAACGCTTTAGTTTTGACAAAGAAGAACTGCAAAAAACTGCCATCAATGCAGGCTGGGTAACATACCACGGCAAACAATGCACTGAATATGGAATTTGTTCTACTTTGGCACGTATGGTGCGCGCAGTCTTGCACGATGAAAAACGTATTATGCCTGCAAGCATGCTTCTTGACGGAGAATACGGAGAACACGACGTCTTCGTTGGCGTGCCCTGCGTAATTGGCAAGAATGGTGCAGAAGAAGTAATTGAATTACCGCTTACTGCCGAAGAAAAAGTAAAATTCCATGAATGCTGTGAAAATGTTCGTAAGCACATTAAAGATTCTGAAAGTATTGAAGCAGCAAAATAAATTTTAAAATTGCAAATGACAAAATAAAAAGCGCACTCTTACGAGTGCGCAAATTTTTTTAGAATTAGAGACGGTTGCTGCAGTTGAGAACGTTGCGGATTTTGTGTGCAACCATGTCTTGGATTGCTTGACGAGCAGGTTTCAAGTATTGACGAGGATCGAAATCGCCAGGGTGTTCCATCAAGTGTTTACGAACAGAAGCGGTCATTGCCAAGCGAAGGTCAGTGTCGATATTGATTTTGCAAACGCCAAAGGTGCCAGCTTTCAGAAGCATATCTTCGGGAACGCCTTGTGCGCCGTCAAGTTGACCACCATATTTGTTGCATTCTTCAACAAAAGAGGGGATAACGGTGGAAGCACCATGGAGAACCAGCGGGAAGTTGGGGAGCAGGTTGGAGATTTTTTCCAAACGAGCGAAGTCCAGTTCCGGTTTACCTTTAAATTTGTAAGCGCCATGGCTGGTGCCGATTGCGATTGCCAAGGAGTCAACGCCAGTGCGTTCAACAAATTCTACAGCTTGGTCAGGGTCAGTGTAGGTAGCATCTTTAGCATCAACTTTAACAGCGTCTTCTACGCCTGCCAGTTTGCCAAGTTCTGCTTCAACTACAACGCCTTTGTTGTGAGCATAGTCTACAACGCGTTTAGTCAATTCAATATTGTCTTCAAAGGAGTGTTTGCTGCCGTCAATCATAACGGAGGTGAAGCCACCATCAACGCAAGCTTTGCAGATTTCAAAATCTTCACCATGGTCAAGGTGCAAGCAGATAGGCAAGCCACTATCTTCAACTGCAGCTTCTACCAATTTCATCAGGTAGATATGGCTAGCGTATTTACGAGCGCCAGCAGATACTTGCAGAATGAGGGGAGCTTGTTCAATTTTTGCTGCTTCAATGATACCTTGGATAATTTCCATGTTATTTACGTTGAAAGCACCAACAGCATACTTGCCTTCATAGGCTTTTTTAAACATTTCAGTAGATGTTACTAAAGGCATGATAATTCCTCCTTAGATTTTTTATCTAGATAACTTAATTATAGCACACTATTTTATTTAATAGTATATGATTTTCCGCAAATCTTCAGGTAAAGACCTAGTAATTTCTAGGGGCGTATCGCTGACGGGATGAATGAAGCGTAGCTTAAAGGCGTGGAGGGCGTGGCGACTTTGAGGTCCAGGCGTTCCGTAAAGGTTGTCGTTAAAAAGGGGACAGCCTATGTGAGCCATATGCACGCGAATTTGGTGAGTACGTCCTGTAAAAAGCTTGACCTGCACCAGAGATAAACCCTTACGTTTGCTTAAAAGCTTGTAGCTAGTTTTAGCATACTTGCCATTTTTGTTAACGCAACGCTCAATAATGCTTCCTTCCTTACGGGCGATGGGTGCTTCAATTACACCTTCTGCTTGGGGCAGTTCACCAGTTACGATGGCAAGGTACTCCTTATCCATTTGCTGTTGGCTAAGCCAATGCTGGATGATTGGTTCTTTGGCAAAGATTACCAGACCGGAAGTGTGCCTGTCTAAACGGGATACAGGGTGAATATTAGCTGTAATATTTTTACGAGCGTAATATTCTGTAACGTAATCGTAGAGAGTACAGCCCCATTCGTTGATGGTGGGGTGCACCAACATTCCGGCAGGCTTGTCAATTATGAGCAGGTAGTCATCCTCGTAGGCGATGTTTCCTTCGTTTAAAGTAAACTTGTTCATCAGTGCTTAGGTTGTTCAGCATCAACGATGGTAATATTATCTAAATGATTTTTAACTTGACCACGGATATTGTCTAAATATTCGCGGTACAATTTTTTTTGCTCGATTTCTTCATCAACGGTGAGGCCAACGGTACGTTTTTTCTTGGCGATTTCGTTGATACGTTTAATGAGTTCGTTCATTTCCATTTTTATCACTCCTTGTTAGACATTATAACAAAGCTAGCCATTTGGAACAAGGCGTTTTGCGTTGACCGATGTTGTAAAAAATGCTATCATTAGAAGCAAGTTAATAAGATTTAGTTCTATTTTGAATAAGTTTTAGAGGTTGATTTATGAGTAAACAGCTTGATGCATCACAAACCATAGAGCGTTTTGGCGTGTCCCGTACAGTTTGGCGTGTAGGGGTAATCTGCTTTTTCGCACTCTTTGCGTTGTTAGGTGCAGTGCTTAGTTTAATAAACGGTTCTACTGATATTCCTTTCAGCAAAATTTTAGAAATACTTGCTGCTCCGGGGACAGATCCCCACAGCATGATTATCTGGAATATTCGCTTGCCCCGTACCATTGTTGGTGCCTTGGTTGGCATCAATCTTGCTTTAAGTGGTGCCATTTTGCAGGCAATCTTGCGCAATCCTTTGGCTGACCCCCATTTGATTGGTATTTCTTCTGGCGCAGGGGTAGCAGGTGTTGTGATTATGATTCTCTATCCTGCTTTGGAATATTTGATTACACCTGTGTCTTTTATTGGTGCCATGGTTGCGGCAGTTTGCATTTATATTTTGGCGTGGAAGAACGGTATCAAGCCTGTGCGTATTATTCTTGCAGGCGTTGCAGTATCTGCATTCTTGAGCGCAGGTATTAGCGGTCTGATGATTTTCTATAGCGATAGAGTACACGGCGCCTTGATGTGGATGGTGGGTGGCTTGGCTGCACGTTCTTGGCCACACGTTTCCATTATTTTACCTTACGCTATTATCGGGGCAATACTTGCTTTGGCAAGTGCTGCTTATTTAAATATCTTGCAATTGGGTGACGAGATGGCTCGTGGTTTGGGCATTAACGTTGAAGTTACCCGCATCGTACTAACTGCCATTGCGGCACTGCTTGCTGCAAGTGCTGTTAGTGTTGTCGGTCTCTTAGGCTTTGTTGGCTTGGTAGTTCCACACGCGGCAAGGCTCTTAGTCGGAAGCGACTACCGCTATCTCTTACCAGCTTCTGCTTTTTTGGGCATTGCTACCATTACTTTAAGCGATACCTTTGCACGTGTGGTCTTTGCTCCCATTGAATTACCTGTAGGTATTATTATGGCGTTCTTAGGTGCGCCCTTCTTCTTATTCTTGTTAAGGAGGGAAATCTGATGAGCGCAATTATTAAAGCACAAAATATTTGTGTAAGCATTAATGATAAAGAGATTGTTCATAACCTGTCCTTGGAAATTCCAGAAGGCAAGGTTACGGCTATTATTGGACCAAACGGTTGTGGTAAGAGTACTACCTTGAAAGCACTCTCCCGAATTTTACCCTATAAGGGTAGTGTAACCTTCAAAGGTCAGGAAATGTTCGGACTTTCTCAAAGGGAGTTTGCCAAAAGCTTGGCTATCCTCACTCAATCTCCCCAGGCTCCTAGTGATTTGACTGTTAATGATTTGGTTGAGATGGGACGATTCCCTCATCGAAGCTTTTTAGGGCGTGGTGGTAAGGATGATAAGGAACATGTAGAGTGGGCGCTTGCGCAGACAGGCGTAACTGCAATGTGTAATCGTTTGCTCAATACACTTTCTGGTGGCGAGCGTCAACGTGCGTGGATTGCCATGGCTCTTGCTCAAAGACCGGAGGTGCTGCTCCTCGACGAACCTACTACTTATTTAGATATCTGTCATCAGCTAGAGATTATGCAGCTTATTGTAAGGCTTAACCAGGAATTAGGCTTAACCGTTGTAATGGTAGTCCATGATTTGAACCACGCCATTATGTATGCAGACCACGTGGTTGTGGTTAAGGCAGGCAAGCTTGTAACCAGTGGTGCTCCTCGTGAAATTATCACTGCCGATTTACTGACAGACGTGTTCCGAGTTAAGGCAGATGAGTTCGTTCTGAGTAATGATTTAAGGGCTTTAGTTCCTGTAGATTTATATAAGTAAAAAATTAGGGACGGCTTGTGCCGTCCCTTTAGTGTTTCTTAGTCCTTTAGTTTATGCGCCTCGTCCTGCGTAATTTTAATGTAAGTATTGCCGTCAGCGTAGCTTGCCAGCTCGTAAGGTTGATAGATTAAGTAAACAGTTTTATCTTCATCTATGTAGTAGCTGTGGCTGACTCTGTCAATTTTCCAAGGCTCGCTCAATTGAATTTCTTCATTACGTGAATTGCGAATGACAAGCTCACCGGAATTAACCTTCTTGATTAAATTTTTGACGTTTAATTCTGGAACGAAGTGTTTTAAATTGACCAGCTTGCCGGAATTTTTATCGAAGACGATACCGCTGGTGTTATACATACCATGCGCAGCGTTTTGATAGTACCACCAGTAGGTGAAGACGATGGAAAGGTAATCCTTATCTTCATACTTGACTTCGTAATCTACAATGCCTTCCAAATAGTTATGATTGTTTGAAACTTTGCGATAGGCTTGAATTTTTTTGGCAATGAAGCGATTTATTTCCGTTGCCGCTTGTTGGTCTTCAAGGTTTACAAGAGGATAGTTGGCTTTAAAACTGTAGGTGACTTTTTTATTTTCAATGGTAGCATCTGCTGCGAAAGCATTGCTTGCCAAAAGCAGTAAACATATACAAATTCCAAGGATTCTTTTCATAAGTAATCTCTCCTCATCAATTAGGCTGCTTCTATTATAACAACAAGCTTCCTAACATTACAGAGGGTGAGTAATTTTTTCAAGAATAGTTTCTGATTTTGTAATACTTGTGAAGAACTTGATGCTAGTTTACTAGAATTTTTTACATCTTCAGTAAACGTAGTAAGCTATAATATAAGGGGATGTTGTATTAAAATTCACCTCACAGGCAGGATTTTTTTACATAATGCACGAATAAATACAGTTATAATTGTTGTTACGTATTAAGGAGATGATTTTATGCCGTTCATTATTTTAACTGCAATAATCAGTATAGGAGTTGCAATATTTGCCATTCAAAATGCAATGAGTGTGCCCGTAAACTTTTTCGTTTGGCACGGAGATGCTTCCCTTGTTTTAGTAATCTTGGGCAGCTTCTTGGCAGGTATTTTGGTTGCAACCTTCTATTTGTTGATGGTTAAGGCACGTCATTTCTTGGCAACTAAGAAATTAGAAGATGAAATTTATGCTTTGAAACGAGATAAGAAAACCTTGGAAGAACGTGTAAATATGTTAATGCATACCCAAATGATGCACGACCAAGCTGCAAAGAACACTGCTGATAAAGCAAACGCAGAAAAAACTGAAGCAACTGTAGGTTAAGTGCAATGTTAGGAAAGCAGAAGATATGGGATATACAAGAATATAATAAAGAGAAAGCGGGCTTTTATGCTGCTGAATTGGGAATTTCACCTTTAGTTACCGGTATTTTATTAGAACGTGGTTTTAGTGATGTTGACTCCATGAAGGATTTTCTTTACGGAAGTAAGGAACCCTTTCATAATCCTTTCTTGCTCAAGGGAATGGAGAAAACTGTTGAGCGTATTGAATGTGCTTTAAAAAATGACGAGCAGATTACCGTTTATGGTGACTACGACGTGGATGGGATAACTGCGTCCTCTTTACTGTACGTTTATTTGGAACGCAGGGGAGCTAAGGTTAATACTTATATTCCTAAACGCAAAAGTGAAGGCTACGGTTTAAATGATGACGCTCTGAAAGCTATTTTTGAAAGTGGCACCACCCTCGTCATTACAGTTGACTGCGGTATTAGTGGTTACCACGAAGTGGAGCAGGCACCTGCTGGTCTAGACATCATTCTCACAGACCATCACACTGTTCCTGAACAGCTGCCGCCTGCCTACGCCATTATCAATCCTAAACAAAGCGATTGCGCATATCCCTTTAAGGATTTAAGTGGTGTAGGTGTTGCTTTTAAACTTTGTCAAGCCTTGGAACAAAGACGTACTGATTCCAACACTTATTGGGTAGAGCTGACGGAGCTTGCCGCTTTAGGTACTGTTGCTGATATTGTACCTTTGTTGGGTGAAAATAGAGAGCTTGTCCGCCGTGGTTTGAAGGCTATGGAGCATACTTCTCTAGCTGGCTTGCGTGCTTTGATTAAGGCAAGCGGCTGTAGCTGTGAAAATATTACTTCTGAAAATATAGGCTTCATTCTGGCACCACGTCTTAATGCTGTCGGTCGCCTGGAGCATGCTCAATCTGCAGTAGAGCTTTTGGTGACGAAGGATGAAGTCAAGGCAGAAGCCATTGTTGCCGAGCTGAACAAGGAAAATGCCCTGCGACAAGAAATTAGCCGCAGTATTATGGAAGAAGCGGAAGCCTTGCTTGCCAAGGAAGAGCATATCGATACTGCCATTATCCTTGCCTCCGAAGGTTGGCACCAAGGCGTAGTTGGTATCGTTGCTTCTCGTTTAGTAGACAAGTATCATTTGCCGACAATTTTGATTAGTATAAATGATGGTATTGCCAAAGGCAGTTGCCGCAGTATTCCTGCTTTGAATTTGTACGAAGCCATCGCTGCCGAAAGTGATATTTTAATTCAGTTTGGTGGTCATCATCAAGCAGCTGGTCTAACTATGCCTGCTGAAAAGGTTGATGAATTTAAGGCTCGTTTTAAGGCTTACGTCCGTGAGCATCTATCGCAAGATGATTATGTTCCGCACCAAAATATTGATTGCGTTCTCAACAACGGAGAAATTACCGTCCGTGATTTAAAAGAACTTTCCTTGCTGGAACCCTTCGGCTGTGGAAACTCTAATCCTGTTTTTGCCTTTAACAAGGCTTTGCTCAGTAATCATAGAGCAATTGGCAGGGATAGAAGTCATTTACAGCTAGTCGTAGATAAAGGCGATTATTCTTATAAAACTTTGATGTGGAATAAGGCTGAGCTGTTACCCTTGTTATGCGATAATATGGTGGCGGACATTGCCTTTATGCCTCGCATCAATGAGTGGAATAATGAAACCACAGTACAGCTTCACGCTGTTGCTTTAAGACAGCGCTGGAATGTATGTGACCTGCGCCAAAGTAATGACAATAAAGATAGAATTTTAAAAGGCTTCGTGCGTACTGCTGAGGCAGTAACCGTTTTTGTCAACGACAAGGACGAATATAAAGGCTTCTTTGATGACAAGCACATGCAGCTTGCCAATTATGAGGAGCGCGCGACTGCACCCCTTGTTGTGTTGTACGATTTACCCAAGGTGCCTTTGAAAAATATCTTTAAGAATTTGCGTAAGGATAAGGTATCAACCATTGTTTTGTTGTATAATGGTGCGGATAGATTTAATTTAGAAAAGCAGTTGCTTTTGCAGTACCCCCAACGTGAGCAGATGACAATTGCTTATAAAAATGTAATGGAAAGCCTTGCCAAAGGCGTTACAAATAAAAAGACTTTGCTGGAGCAATACGTTGGCAGTGTTTCTGAAAATGCTTTACTGGTAATGGAAGAACTTGGCTTCATTTATTTACAAGCCGAAAACATTACCAAGGGGATAATTAAAAAGAGCAGTTTAGAAGATTCACCCCTGTACTGCACTTTGCAACAGCAAAGACAAGAACAGTTAAATATTTATTTTGATAATTTGCGCTTATCACATCACGAACTTTTGCGTATCTGATAAGCTAGAGAGATGGGAGTGGGGCTTATGCCTAGCACAAGTGATATTGTAACATTTGAAGATTTTTTTGAGCTGGCTAAAGGTTATTTGAATGAAGACCAGTTAGAGTTTGTACGTAAGGCTTATATTCTGGCGGCGGATGCTCACAAGGAGCAACGTCGTAAATCTGGCGAACCGTACATCATTCATCCTATTGGCGTGGCAAGCATTCTGGCTAGCCTGCAGATGGATGAATATACCTTGGCAGCAGCTTTCCTTCACGATGTAGTTGAAGATACGGAGTATACTTATGACGATGTCCGTAATATCTTTGGTTCAGTTGTTGCAAATCTTGTAGACGGCGTTACCAAATTGGGTAAGATTGCCTATATCTCCAAAGAAGATCGTCAAATTGAGAACTACCGTAAGATGTTCCTTGCTATGGCTCGCGACATCCGTGTAGTATTGATTAAGCTGGCAGATAGATTGCACAATATGCGTACCATGAAATATATGCCTGCCCATAAACAGCAGTCTATTTCCCGCGAGACCTTGGAAATTTATGCTCCCCTGGCGCATCGCTTGGGTATCCATACCATTAAATGGGAACTTGAAGATTTAGCTTTCCGTTATATGGAGCCTGATATTTATTACACCTTGGTGGAACAAGTTAAGACCAAGCGCCGTGAACGTGAAGCCATGATTTTCGAAGCTATGGACGAAATGCGCGATAGCTTGGAAAAAGCTAACATCAAGTGCGAAATTCAAGGTAGACCTAAAAACTTCTACAGCATTCATAAAAAAATGCTGCGTGACCATAAAGAGCTTAACGAAATTTACGACCTCTTGGCAATTCGCGTGCTGGTAGATTCTGTTAAGGATTGCTATGGCACTTTAGGTATTGTGCATAGTATGTGGCGTCCTATTCCCGGTCGCTTCAAAGACTATGTAGCAGTTCCTAAGTCCAACATGTATCAATCCTTGCACACCACCGTGCTTTCTGCTGGCGGGCAACCTTTGGAAATTCAGATTCGTACCTTTGAAATGCACCGCATTTCTGAATATGGTATCGCTGCTCACTGGCGTTATAAGGAAAGTGGTGGTAGCAAGCCTGCTACTGGCAGTGACAAAGGCTTTGATGCTAAGTTGTCTTGGGTTCGTCAGCTCTTGGAATGGCACCAAGATATGAGTGATTCCAGTGACTTCGTTAACGCAGTTAAGATGGACATCTTCGCTGATGAAGTGTTCGTCTTCACTCCCCGTGGTGACGTAATTGACTTGCCTGTGGGCTGCTGTCCTATCGACTTTGCTTATCGCATCCATACTGACGTAGGCAACCGTTGCGTAGGTGCCAAGGTTAACGGTCGCATTGTGCCTTTGGACTTTAAACTGAGCAATGGTGATATTGTCGAAGTTATTACTTCCAAGCAAGCCAATGGTCCTAGTCGTGACTGGATTAACATCGTAGGCGCTTCTGATACCCGCAATAAGATTAAAGGCTGGTTCAAGAAAGAGCGTCGCGAAGAAAATATCGTTAAAGGTCGCGAAATGCTGGACAAGGAAGCAAAACGTTTGGGCTATGACCCTAAAACCTTTGCTAGTCCTGAAAAATTAAGAGAAGTAGGCGCACGCCTGCGTATCGATAGTGACGAAAATCTTTTGGCTACTTTGGGCTATGGCGGCGTAACTTTAAGCAGCGTCATTTCCAAATTAGTTGAAATCTATAAAAAAGAACAAAAGCAAAATACCACCAAAGACCTTTCTGAAATGCTGGCAGAGCTTAAGCCTCGTAAGTCTAAGGCCAAATCCAGCCATGGCATTCTTGTTAAGGGCGAAGATGGTATTATGGTTAAGCTGGCTCGTTGCTGTAATCCTATTCCCGGTGACCCGGTTGTTGGTTACATTACCCGTGGCAGTGGCGTATCCGTACACCGTGCAGATTGCCCCAACGTACTGAGCAATAACCCTGACGAACAAAGTCGTTTGATTGAAGTAGCTTGGGATATTAGCCTTGACTCCGTTTATAAGGTAAATATTTTGATTACTGCTAACGACAGAGCGAACTTGGTAGGCGATATCTTGACTATCACCAGTGAATCTAAGCTTAACATTTTCTCTATGAACTGTAAGGCTGATAAGAATAAACTGGCTACTATGCAGTTCGGTATTGATATTACCAGCTTGGACCAATTGGAATATGTAATGAACCGTATTCGCCGTTTGAAAGGCGTTTACAGTGTTGAACGTCTTGTTACCGGTTTTGGAGGAGAAAAATGAGAGCTGTTGTACAGCGTGTAGACAAGGCTGATGTTACCGTTGAAGGCAAAGTTACCGGTAGCGTTAAGAAAGGCTTGTTGGTACTTTTAGGTGTTGCTGAAGGCGATACTGAAAAAGATTTACAATATATGGTTGATAAGGTTACTGGCTTGCGTATTTTTGAAGATGCTGCAGACAAGATGAACCTTTCTGTTAAAGATGTTGGCGGTGAGCTTTTGGTTGTGTCCCAGTTTACCTTGTGCGGTGATGTACGTAAGGGTAAACGTCCTTCCTTTGATAAGGCGGCGAAGCCTGAGCTTGCCAACGCCTATTATGAAAAATTTGTAGAGCTGTGTAGGGCACAGGGGTTACACGTGGAAACTGGTGTGTTCCGTGCTCACATGCTTGTAGGACTTGTAAATAACGGTCCTGTTACCATTCTTTTGGACAGCACTAAGTTATTTTAGGAGGAATTATGAAAATTTATAGATTAGAAGTTGGCATGCTTGCTACTAACTGCTATATCGCTATGAACGAAGAGCTGAAAGAGGGCGTCATCGTTGACCCCGGTGGAGATGCTGCTCGCATTATGAGCCTTGTGGACGAACTGGGCATTAACGTGGCGGCGATTTTCGTAACCCATGGTCATAGCGACCACATCGGTGCCCTTAGTGAAGTACGTGAAGCAACTGGCGCACCTGTTTACATTAGCGAAGAAGATGCAGATATGCTGACTAAAGCTGAACGCAACTTGTCCATGTATATGGCAAGCAGCATTATCTGCAAACCTGCAGACCATTTCTTCAAAGAAGGCGAAGATGTTACCATTGCTGGTATGACCTTCAAGGTATACGCAACTCCCGGTCATACTAAAGGTGGCGTATGCCTCCACGTTGAAGATATCGTATTTGCCGGTGACACCGTGTTCTGCGAATCCATCGGTCGCACTGATTTCCCCGGTGGTAGCTACAAACAAATTATTGAATCCATTAAAAATAAAATTTTAGTTTTAGATGATGAAACAAGATTACTGCCTGGTCATGGCCCTGCCACCACAGTAGCTTGGGAAAGAAAAAGGAATCCGTTTTTACAATAAGCTATGTTTAAGTATTGGCCTGTTATAAGAAAAAGTACAATTTTCAAATTGAGTGTTGCTACTGCCGTGTCCTTTGTGGTTTATAAGCTGGCAGTTGTGCTTTTGCCTATCTTTCTTGCAATCTTTTTAGCCTTTGCCCTGTATCCATTGGCTAATATGATTGGTAAGGTGAAGGTAGGGCAGGGTACAATTCATCTGTCCCGTGTAGTAGCAATTATCTTGGCATTTTCAACCCTTGGATTTGTAGTTCTCTTTTCCATAGGGTTTGTTCTGTTGCCCTTGTTTGGTGAAATTAACGAGCTCTTGGTTAAGATGCCAGATGTTTTACAGGCTAATAAGAATGGTTTAGAAGAAATCTTGAACGACCCCAAAGCTTTTCCGGTACTGCCATCTAGTTTTGGAATGCTCTTAGATGATATCGTAAGCTGGGCAATGGGCTTCGTTGCTGGTATTGCTCGTAACCTTTTGACTTCCAGTATGGATATTGCACGCAACCTTATTGGTTTGGCAATAGTTCCGTTCCTTGCTTTCTATTTTGTTAAGGATTGGCGCGAACTGCGTTTAATGCTCATTAACTTCTTTAGCTATGACGTACAACCTCGCGCTGCCCATATAATTGATGAAATTGGTAGAACTCTTAGTGCCTATATCCAAGGTTTGGGCAAGCTGAGTCTTATTGCAGGCTTCTGCATTACCATCGGTACTGCTTGGCTTGGCTTGGACTTCCCTTACGTTTTAGGTTTCCTTGCCCTTTTAGCAGAGACTATTCCTGTGGTTGGTCCGATTATCGGCGCTGTCCCTGCAATTTTTATTGCCTACGGTCAATCTTCAACAGATGCCTTCCACGTTGCCTTGTTCTACTTAATCTTCTACCAAATTGATGCTAACTTCATTATGCCTAAGGTAATGGGTGAGCAAATTGATTTGCACCCTGTAATTTTAATCATCAGCCTTTTGATTGGGGCAAAGATGTTCGGTATCGTTGGTATGCTTTTTGCAGTTCCTGTGGCTGCTGTCTACCGTGTGCTGTATAAAGAGCTGTGGCATGAAGATGAAGGGGAGAATTCTTGATGAAAACCTTTTGCTTGCGACATAATTTAGAATTTGATTTAACGCGGTCTGTTCCAGATATGGCCGCGTTATTTGCATATTATCTTGCTGATGGAGCAGATGTGATTTTAAGAGTTGATTACAATGACAAGAGATTCATTGCCGTTTTGGAAAAGGACGGCAAAGTTTGGTTAAGTTCTCCCGTAATTTGCAACGAGCTTGTAAGTGGGGAGATTAGCCGTTGCGTGAAGCTTGCTGTTTTAGACGTGTTTAACCAAATGACAGGGCAGGCTGTGGAATTGCCTTGGGGTATCCTCACTGGGGTAAGACCCGGTAAACTTGCCCATAAGCTTGTAGATAGTGGTACTGGCTTTGCTATGCTACCAGATTATCTGCAAGAAAAATATTTGCTTCCGCAAGAACAGGCGCAGCTTCTTACTAACATCTGTAAGCTACAAAAACAGCTTGTGCCAGATGCAAATAATGAGGCTGGAATTTATATAGGCATACCCTTTTGCCCAAGTAAGTGTTCATATTGTTCCTTTCCCTCTGGAATCGTACCTAAAGATGAAGAAAGTCAACAAAACTTTCTAAATTTTATTGAACAAGATGTAAAGAATGTGGTAAAATTACTAGGTATGCATAGATTGAATGTGACCTCTTTATACATTGGAGGAGGCACTCCAACCAGCTTGAGTGAGACTGCTTTTGCACGACTGCTCAAGATTGCAGCAGACAATCTGCTTTTACCTTCCATTCGTGAATTTACGGTGGAAGCTGGCAGACCGGACTGCTTTAGCAAAGGTAAGCTTGCTGCTATGGAAGCAGTAGGGGTAAATCGTATTAGTGTTAATCCTCAGACCTTCCACGATAAAACCCTGAAGCTTATCGGTCGCGCTCATACCATAGATGATTTTTATCGTGCTTATGAGATGACTGCTAAAAGTAATATTCCCGTAATCAATACGGATTTGATTGTTGGCTTGACCGGTGAAAGCGAAGAGGATATTGCTTATTCCTTACGCAAAGCTGCAGAATTGAAGCCACATAATTTGACAGTGCATACTTTGACCTTGAAGCGAGATTCAGCGCTCTTTGGTACGCAAATTGGTTTGACCACTGAAAGTGCGGTAAGAATGGTGCGTAAGGGTGCAGAAGTAGCTGGCGAGATGGGGATGCATCCCTATTATCTGTATCGTCAGCATTATATGCTCGGGCATCTTGCTAACATTGGTTATGCGCTTCCGGGAACGGAAAGCATTTATAATGTACAGATGATGGAAGAAAGGCATACTGTAATTGGTATCGGTCCTTCTTCTGCAACTAAATTGCCTCATGCGGATGGACATCACATCTCCCGCTTGAGTATGCCTAAGAATATTTTTACATATACTACTAATATCCAGCAGCTTGGCGAAAAGCGAATGCTGTTGTTTAAAGAATAGGAGGAATCAGCATGCTGACTACGGCACCGAGAGGTACTAAAGATATCATGCCTGCGGATGTTGCGGCATGGCGTTACCTTGAAGATACCATG
>JAFTID010000026.1 GCA_017457085.1 Phascolarctobacterium sp. | reverse complement strand
CAATTTGTCGCAGTCAGCGCCTTTAGCCATAGCTTTTGCTACGATTTGAGCCATTTCATAACGGGTCATCAATTTGTCGCCGTCAAATGCGCCATCAGCATAGCCATCAACTACGCCAGCAGCAGCCAATTTAGCTACGGAGTCATATGCCCAGTGGCCAGCAGGAACGTCGGAGAACGGGTTAGCAGCGTATGCGGAAGCAGTTACGCCAAGAGCCATTGCCATTGCAAGAACTAAAGATTTTTTCATGAGAATTTCCTCCTCTAAAAAATGTTTTATTCTTATAAAACATCTTCGGGAAAAATCTGCTTCGCAAGTTCCTTCTAAGAGTTTCCATGTTTCCTCTAAAATTTCCTAACGTTGCAAGCTTCTTCCTTAATAGATGTGTTATAACTCAAGGAGGCTCAAACGGTTCAAGGCACTCCGTTTAAGCCTATGCCTAAATTTCGCTTCATAACCACCCCTGCTTCTAAGAGGAAAACAAGATTGCCAAATCCTTAGTAAAAAGACAATCAAATTTTTTAGAAGCTAATTGTTATAGCCACTAATCTTTAGACATTTAAATTATAACACGGTTGTCCCCCCCGTAAAGACTTTTCGCCACAAAATAGTTAAAAAGATTACATCTTTTTGCCTATCTTGTTGCTCAAAGGTGCTTACGCTTCGCGTGCGCAGCCTACAAAGCAAAAAGGACTGTCCCTAAACGAAACAGTCCTGCATAAATAAAAAAAGACCATCCAAATCGGATGGTCTCTGTTTTCAATGGTGGCCCCGGCAGGATTCGAACCTGCGACCTTTTGATTCGTAGTCAAACGCTCTATCCAACTGAGCTACGGAGTCATTAGCTGCTTGCTTCAAGCAACAATGATATTATAGCGAAGAACGCTAACCTTGTCAACAGTCTTTTTAAAAATTTTTGATTATTTTTTAGATTTTTTCTTTACTTCTTTTTTCACTACTCGCTTGCCATCCCACCTGTCGTTAAACAGTTCGCAGTAAATGAAAAAGCCTAAAGAGATTAAAAAGAAAAATACGCTTGTACTTTGAGCGGAAGTCAAGCCAAACATCCAAGGCTCTGCGTAATCGCCACGCAGCATTTCCAACCCGAAGCGTACTACGGAATAGAGCATGCCATATAAGCAGATTGCCTGTCCTTTAGCGTGATTAGTACAACGGAACATCAAGAGCAGTGCAAAAATTACTACGTCCAGCTGTCCTTCCCAAACTTCCGCAGGCCACAGGGGTACTGCGCCGTAAGTTTTGTAAGCTAAGGTTCCTTCTGGGTACAGCAAACCAAAGTTGCCACCAGTAGGTGAGCCAAAGGCATCGCCGTTTAGCAGGTTCGCCATGCGCCCCACAGCTTGACCAAATATTAAGGAAGGAATTACGATGTCACCAAATTCCACCCAATCAATTTTGTGCAGCTTCAAATAAATAATACCCGCCGCCATTCCGGCAAGCATACCGCCCTGCACTGCCATACCGCCTTGCCAAACGTAGGGAATTTCTAACAGGTGGTCTTTGTAGTACGCCCAATCGAAAAAGAAAACGTCCCACAGCCTACCACCAATAAGCCCGGCAAAGCCACCATAGATACCAATATCAACCACGTGCTCATGCCAACGTCCGTCCTGCTTTGCTAAAAAATATGCAACCCCAATGGCAAGAAAGATTGCCAAGGTCAAGCACAAGCCGTACATCCGCACGGGAAAATCTCCAATATAAAATAAATATTGATGCATTGTAGCCTCCTAAATTTTTTACCTATTAGCTATTTTAGCATTTTATTTCATTTTAGCATAGTGCTCTTGAAGTATGTGAAAAATTTTCAAAGCATTCTAAAGGCGTAGGAGTTTGTGAATAAGTATGCTATAATAATGCGTAGAAAAGCGTTAGTTCGCCCAAGTGCTTACTAATATGATATAATAGCTTTAATTTGTTGGCAAAGGAGAATGCTACGTGTTACGCATAGAAAATCTATCTGTTGCTGTTAAAGGCAAGCAGATTTTAAAAAATATTAACCTGCATATCGCTCCCGGTGAAGTTCACGTACTGTTTGGTCCCAATGGCACAGGTAAATCTACCTTGCTGGGCGCAATCATGGGCTTTGACCGTTATGAAATTTTAGAAGGCAAAATTTATTTTAAAGGACAAGACATTACCGAAGCTCCCTGTCACGAACGTGCCCGCCTTGGTATCGGCATGATGATTCAACGCCCACCCACAATCCGTGGTCTTACCCTGCGCCAAATGATTACCATTTGCGGTGCTACCCCCGAAGAAGTTGAGAAGATGGCACAATGGATGGGGCTTTCTGATTTTCTTGACCGCAGTGTTAACGAAGGCTTTAGCGGTGGCGAGCTGAAACGTAGTGAATTGTTACAGCTGATGGCGCAAAAACCTGACCTTTTACTTTTAGACGAACCGGAATCCGGCGTTGACGTAGAGAATATTGCTCTCGTTGGTCGTGCTGCAAATTATATTTTGCAAAATAGTGGTGGTGAATCCTGTGGTGGTAGTGGCTGTGACAAAGGTTGCTGCTCTTTGAACTGCACTGCCAATCCCTTGGCTGCTCCGCAAAAAAGTGGCTTAATCATCACCCACTTGGGACATATCTTAAAATATGTTCCTTCCTCCCACGCCCACATTCTCTACCAAGGCACCCTTACCTGTCCCGGCGGAGACCCCTTGGACATTTTAGGTTGCATTGGTCAATCTGGTTACGAAACCTGTGTTAATAAAGGATGCAGGAGGATTAGAAAATGAGTAAAGAAAATTTACAGGCTGCCCTCTCTAAGCAAGGCGCCTTTGGTAAAGATATAGATTTAAGTCAATACGACAACAGCGACGTTGCTCACGTACAAAGTGAGGCTGATATTTCCGAAGCAGGCAAAGCGTTGATGGAACATGTTGGCATTGAGCTTGATGCAGAAAACCGCAGTGCTTCCTTCATGCAAGTGGATAACGCCGTACTGGAACCCAAGGTTAAGGTACAAACTCCCTTGGAACTGATGAACACCGGTAAAGCCGCAGAAAAATATCCAGAGTTGGTAGAAAAGTACTGGTGGAAGGCAGTCGCTCCCGATACAGACAAGTACACTGCTGTAACTGCCCTGGAAAAAGAAAACGGTTACTTCATCCGTGTAAAAGCTGGCGAAAAAATCACTTACCCCCTGCAAGCCTGCATCTTCATCAGCCACGAAGAACAACTGCAACGTGTTCATAACATTGTTATCATTGAAGACGGTGCAGAGCTTAACGTAATTACTGGCTGTTCCAGTGACCCGTCCGTTGACAAGGCAATTCATTTGGGCATCAGCGAATTTTACATTGGCAAGAACGCTAAGCTTACCTACACCATGATTCATAGCTGGGGTGAAAATGTAGCAGTACGTCCCCGCAGTGCAACCATCATCGACGCAGGCGGACAATTTATTTCCAACTACGTGTGCATGGAAAAAGCAAAAGACGTGCAAATGAACCCCCTAACTCGTCTGGTTGGCGAAGGTGCGGTAGCTCGCATGAACTCCATCCTTGTTGCCCCCGAAGGTGCGCATCTTGACATAGGCGGTGTAGTTTCCTTGGAAGTTCCTGGTTGCCGTGCGGAAATTGTGGCACGTACCATTTGTACTGGTGGTGAAATCGTTAACCGCGGTACATTGATTGGCAAAGCAGAAGGCATTCGCGCTCACCTTGAATGTAACGGCTTGATGCTTTCCGATACTGGTTACATCTCTGCAATTCCTCAGCTTGATGCTTATACAGGCAACGCAGAAATGAGTCACGAAGCTGCCGTAGGCAGAATTGCTCCTGAAGAAATAGAATACCTGATGGCACGTGGCCTTAACGAAGACGAAGCAACTGCAACCATCGTCCGTGGCTTCCTCAACGTAAACATCGAAGGCTTGCCTGAGAGCCTTGCTAAAAAAATTACCGAAACCTTAGACACCTTTAGTTATAACAAAGGTATGTAAAAATACTTGTAAAATAAAAATTGCAGGTGTATAATTAGTTTGTTCTTAAAGAACTGCTACTCCCGGATGGTGTAATGGTAGCACAAGTGACTCTGGATCATTTAGTCTGGGTTCGAGTCCTAGTCCGGGAGCCATAAACGGCGCTATGGTCAAGCGGTTAAGACGTCGCCCTCTCAAGGCGAAATGGCGGGTTCGATTCCCGCTAGCGCTACCAAGTCAAAAATTTAGCTCACGCATTTGCGTGAGCTTCTTTTTATTTTCTTCCTTTATAATATGTCGCCAATGC
The DNA here is from genome assembly GCA_017457085.1 of Phascolarctobacterium sp. Lineage (GTDB taxonomy): Bacteria > Bacillota > Negativicutes > Acidaminococcales > Acidaminococcaceae > JAHHUH01. The sequence continues at coordinate 20,698 of JAFTID010000026.1, read as the reverse complement.
CTCTTCAATAAAGAGAGTAATGCTGCGCCATTGATAATTTTGTTTTAGATAACCAAAGCGTATGGTGTACCTAGCTCCTTCCCCCAAATTTACCAAGCGTAATTTAGCCAAGGTATCCTGTGGCAAGGTCTTGATTGCTAAATTCTTAGGACAGAAGCAGGCGCCACACCCCTCTACGCATAAGGACAGCAGTGTTTCAATATTATCAGACAGCACCTTGATATTGGCATCAAAGCCTGCTTCCGCTAGAAATTTGCGGGCAATACGTCCAGCAATATTATCAGCGTTCATTAAAACAAAGGGACAATCCTTGAGAGGGTACAAGCTTTGCAAAGCACTAGCCTGTTCCAGAATAACGTCCTTAGCATCGCCATAGATGCTAGTTAAAAGGTCATCGCTGATAAAAAGCACATTCTCCTCATCGTAAAAGTCTTGCAGCTCTATTCCAGAATCCTCTTCTTCAAAATGAGCAATGGCTAAATCAATTTCGTGGTTCAATAGTTTAGCACGTAACAGTTCATTGGCAGTTTCCACAAGCTGCACTTGGATAAAGGGATGATTCTTCTGAAAAGCCTTTATCAATTTTGGCAGCAGGATATGCCCACGGGAAAAAGCAACGCCTATTTTTAAAAGACCTCTTTCTTTTTGGGCAATGTCGTCCAATTCGTGCTGCATGTTTTCCATTTGGTTCTGAATTGACAAAGCGTAACGCAAGTAAACATCACCGGCATAAGTCAATTTTAAAGGTATGCTCCGCACAAAAAGAGTGCTGCCAATTTCCTTTTCCAGCTGCGAAATATAATTGCTCAAAGTCTGCTGAGTTATATGTAATTCTTTGGCAGCTTTGGTAAAGCTACGTTCCCTTGCCAAAGTTATGAAGTAGTCAAAGCGTGGAGTATTCATAAAATCACCTTACTTACAGTTTGTATTTGTATCTTATATCATTTTTAACAGTTTTACAATGATAACTTTACGTACTATACTTAAAATATCTATTCAATATTTAGAGGTGACCCCTTTTGAACAAAAAGTCTTACCTAATTGCAGGACCTTTAACCTGCGCAGTACTAACCTTTGTACTGCAATATTATTTTGGTTTTAAAAGTGCTTTGGCGCTTGGCACCATCATCTGGATGGGCATGTGGTGGATTACAAGACCAGTAGACATTGCCGTAACCGCACTGCTTCCTATTGGCATCAACGCAGTTTTCGATTTAGTTCCTGCCAATCAGATTATTACCCAATATTTTTCAGAGATTGTAGTCCTCTTGGTAGGTTCTGATTTAATCAGTCTTACTTGGACTAATACTGGTTTAGACAAGCGTCTCGCCATAAAAACTTTGTGCTTCATTGGCACTTCCCTTAAACAACAAATCACCGTGTGGTTGTTCGTTTCCACAATCCTTTCCATCTTCTTGCCTAACGTTGTCGTAGCCATGATTATGGTTCCCATTGCGGTCTCCATGCTCCACTTCATTGGCGAAAAAGCAATTAAATCCAGTAAAATTGCCGTGCCTATTTTGCTGGCAATCGTTTGGGGTTCTGGCATTGGTGGTTTTGGCTCCCCCTTGGGAGGGTCTGCTAACCTTGTTGCCATTAGCTACCTAGAAGCCATTTGCGGACACGAATTTATGTATATTGATTGGGTGTCCCGCTTCCTGCCCTTCCTTATTTTAACCATGCTTTTGAATTTGGCAATCCTGCTTTCCATTAAGCTGCCTGTAACAAAACTTGCCAATACAAAAGACTATTTCCAAGACATGTATAAGCAACTGGGACCTATGAGCAAAGGTGAAAAAATAGGTCTTGGCTTATTCATTATATCTACAGTTCTCGCCTTTGCTCGCCCCCTTTTTGCAGAAGCACTTCCTGCCCTACGCCCTGCCTACATCTTTTTCATCTGCGGTCTGCTGACTTTTATGCTTCACGATGAAGAAGGCAAGGTACTTCTCACCTGGAAGCAGGCAGAAAAAGAATTAATGTGGGGAATGTTCTTCCTTTTCGCAGGAGGTCTTGCCCTCGGTAAACTTGTTACCGGTACAGGCGCTGCTACTAAATTGGCAGAAGTCATTACCGTTATGCCCCTCACTGGCGGCATTGAAACAATCTTCGCATTTACAGCCTTCTCCACAATTTTGACGGAGGTTTCCAGTAATACGGCAGCAGCCTCCATCGCCATACCTATTATCCAAAGTATTTCCGAAGCCTTAGGCTTAAATGTTATCCCTTATATTTTGGTAACCATTGTTGCCGTAAACTGCGCTTACATTTTGCCAGTTTCCACTCGTGCCATCCCCATTGGTTACGGATTGGAGCCTGCAGAGCTGTTCAAGCACGGCGTGCTCCTTTCCGTACTCAATGTTATCCTGACAACGGTTGTTGGCTACATCTTCATCAATTATTGGCCTGCCTTCGGACAAATTTAAAACAAAGCACCAAGCTTTTACAAAACAGTAAAGGTTTGGTGCTTTCTTTATGAAAAAGTAAGTTGTAGAGTTACAAAAACACAACTTAATTGATTTTACCTAATAGTTAAACAATAACTCACCAGTAAGCTGATTTTCTTACTTTTAATTCTATATGATGCTTGCAATAAAATTAGCGTATGCTATAATCTAAGTAATATACCAAAAATTTTAACAAGGTGATTAAATGATTATCCCCAAACAGATTCAATTACCTAGCGGTTTTATCTTTGACTATGAAACCATGCTTGGTGATTGTCGTATAACTGAAAATGATTTGTTAGAACTTAAAGAGCGTGCTGCAGAAGCAGCTACTGCCATTGACGAGATGCGTAAAAGCGGCTACGCTAAAGCTCATCTTTCTAAAGACGGCGCACCTGAACCTGTGTATTTTACTCACCTACCTTATATTAAGGAAGGAAGTCCCAATAATCCTAACTCCATTGCCAATTTGAAAGCATTCTCTGCTTACGTACAAGAAGAAGTCGATGCTGTAATCTTTTTAGGCGTGGGCGGTTCCTATTTGGGCAACAAGGTTCTCTTTGATATTTTCTGCGGTGGTGGCTGGAACAACTTTAGCCACGAAGAACGCAATAATTTCCCCCGTCTTTTCTTTGGTGGCAACAATATTGACCCTTGGCAAAGCATTCACATTGTTCAACAAATGGACAGCCTTGCTTATAATAGACCTTCCAAAGGCGAAAAGTTCAAGCTCCTTTTAGTTCCTATTTCTAAATCTGGAACTACCTTGGAAACCTTAACTGCTTTTAGCTACTACTACCAAGAATTAACCAAGCGTGAAAATATCGACGTTGATGTCGCAGTAGTAACTGACCTGAAAGAAAAAACCGGTTCCCCCCTGTACAAGCTGGCGCAAGAAAATGGCTGGCGTGCCTTTGACGTTCAAGAAGGTGTGGGCGGTCGCTTCTCTGTTTTGAACGACGTTGGTCTTGTAACTGCTGCTGCCATTGGTTTGGATATCGAATTAATTTTAGAAGGCGCCCGTGCCATGGACAAGGCTTGCCAAAGCAAAGACTTCTCCAACCCGGCACTCTTAAACGCCTGCCTGAAATACATTGCTGACGAAAAATACAATTGCGATACCGAAGTTTTCATGAGCTACGGTATGTGCTTAAAATCCTTGGGCGAATGGTATGTACAACTTTTAGCTGAATCCTTGGGCAAACGCAACAACCGTGATGGCGAAACTGTTTTCTACGGACGTACCCCCATTGCCGCAGTAGGCAGTACGGATATGCACGCCCAAACCCAACAACATCAAGACGGCAAACGTAACAAGGTTATCCAATTCTTACAGGTTGATGAATTTGAGAAGGATGTAATTTTAGGTAACCCCTTCCCCCATTTGCCTGACTTTGCCAAATATGATGGCGTGTCCTTAAACAAAGCCTTGCAAATTGCCCTTTTGGCAAACCGTGAAGCCTTGGATAAAGACAACCGCTTTAGCGCCCTCTACCGCTTGCCCGCTCTTAATGAGTTCTACATTGGACAAATATTCTATTTCCTGATGCTTTCCATCGCTTACGAAGGTGAGCTTGCCAACGTAGATGCCTTTGACCAACCGGGCGTAGAAGCCTACAAAAAAATAATTAAACGTGAACTTGGACAATAGTTCTAAAATTTTACCGACCTGTAGCTTGCAGGTCGGTTTCCTTTTTATTGAGCCACTCTCTAAAAATACAACCACTTCTACGCACAACGCCACTACTAGTATTTAGAAAAATAAAATGTTATAATTTTACTGTTATTAAATAAACTTTTCTGTAACAGAGGAATCCGTCTTGCTACGTACAAATAAACTTGTTTTAACTTCATTATTCATCGCTTGCGGCTTGCTCCTTCCCATGGCGTTTCACAGCTTTGGTATGGGAGGGCGCACCTTTTTGCCAATGCACATCCCTGTTTTTATGGGTGGCTTGCTTTTGGGATGGCTTCCCGGTTTGATAATCGGTGCCCTCACTCCTTTGCTGAGCTGCCTTTTAACTGGTATGCCTCCACTCATCCCTTCTTTACCTATGATGTTTGTGGAGCTTGCCATCTTCGGACTTGTTGCTGGATATCTTTACCACGATAAGCATAAGAACATCTACCTTGCCCTTGTAGCTGCCATGTTTGCAGGACGTTTAGGGGCAGCCTTTGTATTGTTGTTATTTTCTGATATGCTTGGCATTCACCTGCATCCACTTACTTATGTGGCAGCAACCTTTATGACAGGCCTTGCAGGTGTAATTGCTCAATTCGTATTCATTCCACCACTCGTAAAACGTCTGGAAAAGATAATCAAAAGCGAGGTTTTAAAATGAAGAAACAGCTTTTAATTCTGTGCGCGCTCCTCTGCGGTACAACAACTGCATACGCAAATAATCTCCCTACCTTCTCTATGCCTGACGTAGTTATCTACGCCTCTGCTGAAAATGTTGATACAGTTGTAAACGCTCAGCAGGTAAATATTGGCTCTGCTAAAACCGTACCTGAACTTTTGCGTACAACTGCAGGTATCCAAATCCAAGCACGTCCTAATTCCGGTGGCAACGAAGACTTATCCGTTAAACTGCGTGGTCACGATTCCAGACACTATACTGTTTTAATGGATGGTGTGCCTCAAGCCATGAGTGGCGTTATGGGTGGTGGTTACGTAAACTGGAATGCTATCCCCCTTGGAATGATAGAACGCATTGAAATAATTAAAGGTGCGAAATCTGCTGCCTATGGTCAAACAGAAGGTGGCGTTATCAATATTATTACTAAGAAATCTGCTGATGCAGGGGATATTCAGCTTACTGCAGGCAGTAACGATAGAAGACAGTACGTTTTTAACTATGGCGTGCAAAATGATAAGCTTGGGTTGAGAGTTTATGCCAATAAGTCTGAACAAGATGCTTATTTGCGCAACAGCGATTACGACAATGAACAGACAGGCATCAATTTTAACTACAAGCTTTCTCAAACTGATAGCTTGCGTTTTAACTACGAACATCAACAATTAAAACGTGGTCTTGTCATCGAAAACAAACCTGGCAATGGGAACTATGATAGTCGCTATCCAATTTCCAATGGTGATACCTTTGCTAGTAGTCAAAATACTCCTGGTGATGGTTCCTACACAAAAATTTATCGCAACAATTTTAACGTTACTTGGAATTCTGACAGGGAAAATGGTGGCGATAGCCTCACCTACTGGAAAAATTACGAAAAACAAAGAGAACATAATGTTGTTGGCAATGCAGTAATTTTTGATCGCTACAATGTTACAGATAAATCCAGTGGTGTTATGTACAAAGGTAATGCCAAAGTAAGTGATAAACACTATCTTGGCTACGGCGTAGATTATAAACGCTTGCGTTATGGCTACGGCTGGTACAATGTTGGTACTGGTAGTGCTCTTTATCCCTCTCAAAAATTGGACGTATGGGGTGCCTACGTAGAAGATAACTGGCAAATGGACGAACGCTGGCTTACTAACATCGGTTTGCGCTACGATAAAATGAAAGGCGACCGTGGTGCTGCCCAAGCTACCAACATTGAAAGTATGAGTGAAAGTGCGCTTACTCCTAAGCTAAACGTACACTTCAAAAATGATGAACGTACCACCACATCCTTGGGGATTAATAGAATTTGGCGTGCTCCTTCCATGGCAGAGTTTTACTGGCATTATGCAGGCTTTGGCTTTGCAAAAAATCTTCCTTTGAATCCTGAAAATGGTTGGGGCTACGAAACAAGCGTGGCTCGCCAGTTTAATAATAAACTTTACAGCAAAGCAACTGCCTTTTACCAAGATATTAAGGATTATCTGAACTTCACTCATCAACGTCCCTTTAATGCCTACAATATTGATAAAGCACAGCTGTGGGGCTTTGAACTTGAAAACACTTGGAAACTGGATGATGCTTCTAACATTTTCTTGAACTACACCAATATGCATACTAAAAAAGAGGGTGTACACGCAAAAGACAATGTTGGCTTACACGGCGAACTTGATTACCGTCCCCGTCACACCTTGGCTCTTGGTTATCAATATGACAAAGGTAAATGGCACGCTCGCTACGATATGACCTATACTAGTAGCCAAAAGGCAACCTTGGGCTACCCTGCAACCAAGCCTGGAGAACCTTATACAGAAAAAGAAATTGGTGGCTATGTTGTCCACAATCTTTCTGCTACTTATGACTTTACAAAAGATTCTTCACTTAACTTCTCCCTGTACAACCTTTTTGACAAGGAATACTGCGAAATCTATGGTTATCCCATGGAAGGACGTGTTTTCACGGCTACCTTCACCCAAAGATTCTAGAATTTTAATAAATTGAGGTACAACTTCTTTATGAACAAAGACATTGCTTTTTTCGACAGCTTCGCAGATACTTGGGATGCTTACCGCAACACCAACACGCAAATTCTGGAACGCTTACTGGAAATGGCAAATATTCCAGCAGGAGCGAAAGTTTTAGACGTTGGTAGTGGTACGGGCGTACTGCTCCCATATCTTCACGCCGCAGTTGGAGCGGAGGGAAAAATTACTGCCGTAGATTTTTCTGAGAAGATGCTCGCCAAAGCGCAGGAAAAGTTTGCAAATTTTAAAAACATAGATTATTTAGTTGGCGACGTTTTAGAACTAGCCCTCCATGCTGACAGCCTTGACGTTGTAATTTGCCTAAACTTTTTTCCACATCTGCACACTCGCAAGGAAGCATTCATCAACAAAATGAAAAGCTCTCTCAAAAATGGAGGAAGTCTTATCATCATGCACGACATTTCCCGGGAAAAAGTCAACAGCATTCACAGGGACTGCGCCGTAGTTACGGAGCATCGTCTGCCAGAAGCAAAGGTTGTCGGGAAAATGCTAGAAGCCTGTGGGTACAGCAATATCCAAGCCTACGAAGATGAAACCCTCTATTTTGTAAAAGGCGTAAAATAAAATAGCGTAAAAAAAATTAACCAGACTAGCTGAAAACTAGTCTGGTTTTATTTTTCTGATAGCATCTAAAATTATTTTATGAGGATACGTCCTTCAACTTTAGCATAACGTTCATCAACCTTTGCATTCAAATGGTTTTGAATATACTCTATCACCACATCTGTTTCGCTAAGATTATCCTCAGAAACAAGCTTGCCTAGATTAAACATCACCATACCGTTGCCCCCATCTCGCAGGATATAGGTGTTGCCTGCAACTGTATAAGTCTTGTCCAAAGCAAGCGGTTTGCCTGCAATCTTCACATCCTGCACGCGGTACGCTCCAGCTACTTTAATGAAGTTACCCTTTTCGCTCTTCACCACAGCAGATGGAATAGTGCTATCTATGGTATAACTAATGCCAGCAACTTGGAAGAAGCCACCGCTTTCTTCCGGCAATTTATGAACGCTCATTTCCAAAGCATCTAAAATTTGCTGACCTTTTACTTCTTTCACAGCACATATATTGCCAAAGGGCATTACTTCCAAAATATCCTTATAGGTAAAAATCCCCTTGGGAATATCCTTACGGATACCACCTCCATTTATTAAAGCAATATCCGTATTTAAAACTGCTTTAAAAGCATCAGCAGCCAAGTTGCCCATAGTGCATTCCTGCACACGCACTAAACGCTTTCCAGTAGCAGGATCATTAACGTACAAGTTAACTAGTGCTTCTCCCAAAGGCTGCAATAAAATTTCTTCAAAAGCAGCTTTTTCTTGGGCGATTACTGTTTGCACAGTAGCATCTTCTTTTGTCAAGCCACGCACCAGTTTCGTACTGAGACTTCCGTCAGCGCCAATAGTAAGCTGACCGATGTTTTGCAGCTTGGTACCAGTCTGAGTAATGATGGTATGCCCACCATTCTTGTTTTGCACTAAAGTTGCAGGGTTAACTTCGTGGGAATGCCCGTCAATAATTACATCAATGCCAGAAACATTTTGCGCCACGGCTTCACTGCTCCAATGAGGAACAGAACCATCAATTCCCAAATGAGCAACAAGCACCACATAATTAACAGCTTGCTTGCGTACTTCGTCCACAGTTTTTTGCAGGCGAGCGTACAATTTTTGACCAGTTTTATCTTCGCAAAAGCTGTAGATATAATTGCCAGAAGCATCTTTGAAAAAGGTAGGCGTACTGCTGGACAAAGTTTCAGGCGTGGTCGCGCCGATAAATGCAACCTTGGTGTCACCGAAAGTCATAATCTTATAGGCAGGCAGCACTGCTTCACCGTAGGCATCTACAAAATTACAGCTGTAGTAACCGCAACTAAGCATATCCTTAATTTCAAGGAAGCGTTTCATACCGTAATCAAATTCGTGGTTACCAGGGATGGCAAAATCATAGCCAACGCTATTCATCACCTTAACTATTGCCTCCCCATTGGAAAGCTTGCCAATAGGACTACCTTGGATGGCATCACCTGCATCCACGAGCGCAACGTAAGGAGTCTGCGCCGATAAATCCTTCTTGTATTGGGACAAGCGGGCAAAGCCTTCGTTATCTTCGATTCCACAATGAACATCATTGGTATAAAGAATAACGATCTCCTTATCCGCAGCGAAGGCCGTTATGGAATAAGCAGTGCTGACGATGAGCATCAGCACTGCAACAAAAAATCTTTTAATTAGGTGGAGCATCTTAGTAGCCTCCTCCACCGCCACCATGACCGCCACTACCTCCACCACCGTGGTTTCCGTTACCACGAGGACGAGGCACTACAGTTACGTGACTATACATATAAGTATCACTACTATCCTTCAGTTCAAAACTGCTTTCATCTAAATAAGCATCTGCTGCCACCGCCGCATTAACATTGCTCATAGAGTTAATCAGATTGCGACGTACAGACTTTGTAATTATGAAAGCACCAAAGAGCGCAAAGACAAGAGCAGGCTCATTGGGAAAAGGCTTCTCTTTTTTGATAGGCTTACCATTTTGAGCATAGTAAGCCAGCAAATCGTTAGCCTTGCTAGCGTAAACCCTGTAGGCATTAGGATAATCGCCGTTAGAAAGGTAAGGCACAAAGGCTTTGCTCATATAATTTACAGCATCGTTACTACCAGTAATATTTTTCAGTTTGCTGTCCGTACTGATGTACCATTTGCGTTGGTCAACAACTTGGAGCAATACCATATTACCTTTGGCTCCGTCGTTGTACACCTCATCTACAAGTTTATCAGCAAAGGCTGCTGTGCTACTGCTGCCAATGGTCGGCATGGTTACCACAGCAACACGCACACCATAATTTTGCTCAACCTGTTGCAAGGCTTGCAAAACTTCCCTCTCCTGACGAGGGCTTAGTAAATCTGCGTTGTCCACCAAGCTGGTGGCAGCCAAAGCCACACTACTGGTTAGGAGTGCTGCCAACATAGTCAAAACAAAAAGTATTTTTTTCATTTGGCAACCTCCTTATTTCATAATGGTATTGGACAAGAGCAGGTACAGTACCACAAAAGCAGCCAAGAAAGTTCCTACTGTATAAAGCAACAGCTTATTCTTATCCGCAGGCAAGCTACCAACAAGACGACCTGTTTGCCCGTTCATCATAAAGGTATAAGGCTTGCCATTGTATTGGGTAGTCAGAATCCACACGGGAACCATTGCGTACTGAACTGCACCGTTTTCTTTGAACACAGCGCACTCCTCCATTTGACGGGTACGCATATAACCTATAACAGTATTTTCCAGACAGCCTTCTGCGCTACGACAAACACGTTCGTCAGCACGGGTAACAGCAGCTTCTGCATCTACATCGTACTTATCTGCCAAAAAACCACTTAAATATGCAGAGCTGAAAGGAACCAATTCGCTGTAATCGAAAGGCTCAATACTTTCCATATAGCTGTCGTCCATTTTTTTACTGCCATCTACAGGGATACGTTCAAACCGCATGGAGCCATTACGCTCACAGCGGTATACGCTAGTAGTTGTAATAATTTCGTCAGCAGTTGTCACAACAGAATCGTTTTCTGCCTTGTAGACACCACTGGCGCTGATATCAGAATTGAACAGCCAGAACGGAACGTACATGCCTTGAATTGCCTGCACACGATTATTAGCAGTAAATTTATCAGGCAAAAGACGTTTCCCCTTGTAAAATTCTTCGAGGGCAGCAACTGCTTCCTCTTTAGTTTTCTTAAAGGGAATAACGTAGTCAGGCTTGAGCATACCAGTAAAGCGACTGGGAAGCATAGTAGGATTACCGCAGTAACAGCATTCCGTAGCCATGGTATTTTCATCACAAACGATTTCCGCGCCACAGCTGGAGCAGGTAAAGGCGTGCATATGGGCAAGTTCTTCTTCGCTCCACTCACTACCAGCCTTTTCCGTATGCCAGGTTGCTTCCTTTGCCGCACGATTCTTGGCAGCCTGCGCCTGTTCTTTATCGTAAATATCATCTAAGGTTTCAATTTTAAAAGCTGTGCCACAATATTCGCACACTATTTTATCGGTACTAGGAATGTACCCGATGGGTGCGCCACAGCTTGGGCATTTATAGCTTACAGTATTACCCGCCATTTTACACCTCGAAGTTGATTATTGTTTATCCTCATCATTAAAGATGTCGCCACATTCCGGGCAGAAGCGAGGCGGTTTAGACGGGTCTTCCGGTTCCCAACCACACTTGTCGCATTTGTAGAGAGGTGCGTTAGCAGGCTTCTTCGCTCCGCATTCACCGCAGAACTTGCCTTTATTGACAGAACCACAGGCACAGGTCCAACCATTTGCTTGTTGGGGAACAGGTTTCGCACTGCCACATTCGCTACAGAATTTGCCACTGTTCACCGCACCGCACGCACATTTCCAGCCCTCAGCTTGAGCAGGTTGCGGTTGCACTGCTTGTTGAGCTTGCGCTTGTTGTTGTCCCATGGCAAAAAGGTTGCCTGCATTCATACCGCCAGCATTATTTGCCATGTTCATACCCATAAAGCCCATTGCCGCACCCATATTGCCTTCGTTGGCAGCAGCAGCCTTCATCGCTTCTGCCTGTGCGCCAACTAAATGCGCTGCAGCCATGGTAGGATTACGGAACGCTGCATTGCGTTGGAGCTCTTTAATCATTTGCTCGTCTTCTTCGCTAGCTTTCACACTGCTTACACCGAAGCTTACGATTTCGATACCACGCAATTCACTCCATTTTTTGCTCAGCACATCGTTGAGGGCAGTTGCCAATTCCATAGTGTGACCAGGCAGCGCACTATAACGAATACCCATTGCAGAAATTTTTGCAAAAGCAGGTTGCAGAGCGGTCATCAATTCAGTTTTCAATTGGCTATCAATTTCAGTGCGAGTGTAATCAGCTTCTACGTTGCCACATACGTTAGTGTAGAACAGAATGGGGTTAGTCACGCGATAGCTGTATTCACCAAAGCAACGGATAGCGATGTCGATATCCAAACCTACATTATTATCTACTACACGGAAGGGCACGGCACTGGGAGTACCGTACTTGTTACCCATAATTTCTTTAATGTTGAAGTAGTAAACTCTTTGGTCTTTGCCAGGATCGCCGCCAAAGGTAAAGCGTTTACCAATTTGTTTGAACACATCTAAAATGCCGGTACCCAAGCTGCCAGTAAAGATAGAAGGCTCGCTAGATTGGTCATAAACATATTCGCCAGGTTCAGCGCACAAATCTACAACCTTGCCTTGTTCAACGATAATCATTGCTTGACCTTCGTTAACAGCAATAACGGAACCATTGCTAATTACATTAGCTTCACCGCTAGTGTTGGAGCTTCTACCTTCACTGCTCAAACGTTTTTGTCCTTTAGTAACAAGCACGTCAGCAGCCAAGCTGTCACAATATATAAACTCTTTCCATTGGTCGCCTAACACGCCACCAATTGCACCCATACCAGCTTTAATAAGACCCATACTCTTGTCCTCCTTTTAAAAAAGAGGAGATGTTACTCTCCCCTTAATGCTTAAAATTAATTTGCTGCTTCAGCTTTAGCTGCCGGTTTTGCCGCCGGTTGTTGTACCGGGGTAAAAGCAAAATCTACTAATTTATTTTTCTTATCGAAAGCGAAAATCATGCTTACAATTTTTTCTTTAGAGAAAGAAGCGATGTAGGTTACACGATCTGCTTGGTCAAAACGTTGGAAAGTAAAGAACTTAGTTTCTTTCATACTACCAAATTTTTGACGCACTTGTTTTTTCAATTCAGTAAATGCTTCTTCGGTAACAGCTTTTTTCATTTCCGGAGCAAAGCCTGCGCTTACTTCTACATACAAGGGAGCAGGTTCCGCGCCAAAAGCACCCATCAATTTTTCTGCAACTACTTGTTGTTTTGCCAAAGCCTTGTGGTCATCACCAGCAAAGCCTACGGAGCAAATCATCATCAGGCAACTGACAACCATCATAATTAAAAGTTTTTTCATTTTGAACAACCTCCAGTATATCGGGAATAAAGAATTAAATTTTATATGTCTTTATTATAGCCCATTCCCTTGTTAAATACTATATAATTATTTATTTTGTTCAGCTTGTTCTTCTAGCATCATACGCATGCAGGAAACCAAGCTTCCTTTTTTACGATGATTGTTAATGCAGTCACAACATCTGCCATGATTTTCACAGCTCAGTTTTTTGCAGGGGCAGTTAGCTTCATTACAACGTTGTTTTTCCATGATATAACCTCCTCTTTATTGAAAAGTTCCTCCAGTTTTCACACAACTTTTCAATAACCTTTACTTGATTAGAAATTCTAATGGCTTACTTATAACTCTTCAACGGCACTAAAATCTTCCCGTAAGTGCCTTCGCCGTTAGAAAGCATCATGTTCAAAGCCCAAACTCCCTTTTCGGAGTCGTCCTTAGTCATTGCGCACTGCACTGCTCGCCTTGGAGAAGTGTATTCTAAAATGCCTTCCAGTTCCAGCAAGCAGAACATATCTTGACGTTTCCAAGCAGTCAAGCCAAAATCAGAAAACATCACCGTCATCATCAGCATTTCGTCCATACGCCAGCACTCCAAGCGATAAGCACGACCATCACTCAACGCACCATTGTAATAGCCAACGTCCATAACTCCGTCTTCGTTAGGCTCGTAGGGTGAAGGCACGTAATCTATTCTACTGGGGGTAGGGAACTTTTTAATTAACATTCACAGTCTCCTTTGCAGAGGTTTTATTTTCAGAAGCTTTAGGCTCTACGGTAATGGTAACAGGCTTTTTATCTAAAACAGTAGCCTGACCATATTTATATTTAGGCAAACGCTTCTTGATTTCGTAATTAATCTTTTCGTTAATAAGCTCAATAGCTTCTAGCGCAACGGATTTATTCCCCAGCTTGAAAAACATCGTACTGGATTCGCCCACTCTGGTAATTCTTCCATTATATAATGCCTTCTTGCGTTTTACGTCCAGCATTTTGAAGGGAGCAATGGCGGTCATCTCTTTACCCTTGGAGAAGGTACTAACCTTATCCTTGCGCCACATAGGTTCAATTTGCAGGAAGATTACATAATCGATATCAGTATTCTCATAAATATCGAGAATGTCGGCACGTTCAGCAGTGGTTATGTCCTCAATGCCCATTTCAGCAAGCTCTTTCATATAGGGAGTACCGTCTACAAATTGATAAACGTAAGGATTAAGAATCACCTTAAAGTTTTTCATAACCTCTTTGTCAATCGCCTTGTAGTAATCCGCTTGAGAATTATTCACGTACATCACTGCAACCTTAGGCAGCTTAGACATCTTCACAGAATTGATTGTCAGCAAAGTCTCTTGGTATTTTTTATCTTCAGTTACATATTTTTCGTAGGGGTTATATTCTTTTTTAGCAGCCATTGCCGTCATACAAAGACACAGCAAAACTGCGGTCAGCACAAAAATAAAAAGCTTTTTCACGTTAAGACCTCCTCTTGTAAGAAATATTATACCACTTTTGGAAGAAAATTTAAATGCGCTGCTAGGACTAGCCTAACAGCGCATTATGTTTAGAAATTATTGTTGGTCTTCCGGTTGTTCCGGTTTTTCAACATTATATTTGATTTTGATATCACGATAACGACCCATGCCGGTGCCGGCAGGAATCAATTTACCAATGATAACATTTTCTTTCAAGCCAAGCAGCGGGTCAACTTTGCCTTTGATAGCAGCATCAGTCAATACGCGAGTGGTTTCTTGGAAGGATGCAGCAGAGAGGAAGGAATCGGTAGCCAAGGAAGCCTTGGTAATACCAAGCAGGATGGGTCTGCCTTCAGCAGGTTCTTTACCAGCTTCAAGCATTTCTGCATTTTGTTCTTCAAATTCTGCAACATCAATGTATTCGCCCGGAAGCATTGTGGTGTCACCAGATTCTTCGATACGAACTTTACGCATCATTTGACGTACCATTACTTCAATGTGTTTACTGTTGATATCTACACCTTGAGATTTATATACGCCTACTACTTGAGATACCAAGTAGTGTTGAGCAGCTTTCAAGCCGCTGATACGCAATACATCGTGAGGATTGAGAGAACCTTCGGTGAGACGGTCGCCTTTTTCAATAACGTCGCCTTCTTTAACAGCAAGTTTAGAGCCATAGGGAATGGTGTATTCTTGACCCAAACCATCTTCGCCAGTTACTACTACGCGACGAGCGCCACCTTCTTCAATGATGTGAACTTCACCACTGTTTTCGGTAAGCATACCAGGATGTTTCGGTTTACGTGCTTCGAAGAGTTCTTCTACGCGCGGCAAACCTTGGGTAATATCGTCACCGCCTGCAACGCCGCCTGTATGGAAGGTACGCATGGTAAGCTGGGTACCAGGTTCACCGATGGATTGTGCTGCAATGGTACCAACTGCTTCACCAACGTCAACGTTTTTGCCAGTTGCCAGGTTGCGGCCATAGCATTTACGACAAACGCCAAATTTGGATTTACAGGTGAGTACGCTGCGGATTCTAACTTTGGTACGAATCTTGCAGATTGCTTCTGCCATTGCTTCGGTAACGTATTCGTTGATGTGGAAGAGTACGTTGCCTTCTTCATCACAGATGTCTTCTGCCAAGTTACGACCGATGATACGGTTAAAGAGAGATTCAATAACGGTTTCTTTATTTTTACCTTCGGTAATTGCTTCAACTTCGATACCAACAATATCGTTATTGCGGATACGCAGTTCTTTAACAGTACCGTCAGCAAGGATAGCATCAATGAGTTCAACGGTCATGGTGGAGCCAGCAGTTGCCAGAACTTCACCTTCACCGTTTACGATGTCAACAGCAACCTCTTTGCCGTCGAAGTTATGAACCATAGCTTCTTTCAGCACGTTGTTAGCATATTCATCGCTAATGTTGATGCGTACGGTTTCAACTTCTTCACCGCTCATATCATCACTTACATACAAGGTAACTTCTTCAACCTTAGCAGCCAAAAGTTTGTTGTACAAATCTTCAGTGATGTTGGTATCTGCTTCAGCAATGATTTCGCCTTCTACGCCGTAGATGCCGGTTGCCAAGGTGCGACCCATGATTCTTTCCATAACCTTGTTTTGGCTGCTGCCGAGAACAGCTTTGCACAAACGGTTACGTTCTTTAACCAAGTTCATACCTACGATATCGCAATCGTCTTCACGAACGATAACGTCTTGAGCAACGTCAACCAGACGACGAGTCAGATAACCGGAGTCAGCGGTACGCAGTGCGGTATCCGCCAAACCTTTACGAGCACCGTGAGTGGAGATGAAGTATTCCAAAATGGACAAACCTTCACGGAAGTTTGCTTTGATAGGACGGTCGATGATTTTACCAGTCGGGTCAGCCATCAAACCGCGCATACCAGCCAATTGACGAATTTGTTGGGTGTTACCGCGGGCACCGGAGTTAGCCATCATGTAAACACTGTTGAATTTATCCATGGTGCTTGCCATAAGTTTTTCGGTAACTTTGTCAGTAGCTTTTTCCCACAAGGAGATAACTTTACGATAACGTTCATCATCGCTCATCAAACCGCGACGGAACAATCTTTCAGTCTTATCAACTTCGCGTTCAGTTGCTTCCAAGATTTCTGCTTTTTCAGCAGGAATTTTAATGTCAGAAGTTGCGATGGAAATACCAGCGCGGCAAGCGTTGTTGTAACCCATTTTCTTAACAACGTCAAGAATTTCAGCAGTACGCAGGTTGCCAAAGAGTTTGTGTGCTTTTGCAACAAGGTTACCCAATTCTTTTTTGTCCATGAGTTTGCCAAGGTGCCATTCTTCTACGCCATCAGCATTAACTTCTTTATGGTAGTAACGCATTTCTTTGGGCAATTCACCATTGAAGATGGTGTTACCAACGGTGGTGGTAACAAGGCTCATGCCTTCAGTTTTTTCTTCGCCAATGATTTGGTCATTGGGGATATATACTTTAATTTGTGCTTGCAACGCAACTACGCCATGGTAGTAAGCCAATTGAGCTTCGTCAACACTGCTGAAGCGCATACCTTCACCTTTAGCGCCTTCACGAACGATGGTCAGGTAGTAGGAACCCAAAACCATATCTTGGGAAGGAACTGCTACAGGTTTGCCGTCTTTGGGAGCCAAAATGTTGTTTACAGAAAGCATCAGCATACGTGCTTCTGCTTGTGCTTCAACAGACAGGGGCAGATGGACTGCCATTTGGTCACCGTCAAAGTCAGCGTTGTATGCAGTACATACCAAGGGATGCAGTTTAATTGCACGGCCTTCAGACAGGATGGGTTCAAATGCTTGGATACCCAGTCTGTGCAGAGTCGGTGCACGGTTCAGGAGTACGGGATGTTCTTTGATAACTTCTTCAAGGATATCCCATACAATGGTGCTTGCACGTTCTACCATGCGTTTAGCACTCTTAATATTGGTAGCTTCACCACTGTTTACCAAACGTTTCATAACGAAAGGTTTGAACAGTTCCAGAGCCATTTCTTTCGGCAAGCCGCATTGATGCATTTTCAGTTCAGGACCTACTACGATTACAGAACGACCGGAGTAGTCAACGCGTTTACCCAAAAGGTTTTGACGGAAACGACCTTGTTTACCTTTGAGCATATCGGACAAAGATTTCAAGGGACGGTTGCCAGGACCAGTTACAGGACGACCACGACGACCATTGTCAATCAAAGCGTCAACAGCTTCTTGGAGCATACGTTTTTCGTTACGAACGATGATATCAGGAGCATGAAGCTCTAACAAACGTTTCAGACGATTGTTACGGTTAATTACACGACGATACAAATCGTTCAAGTCGGAGGTTGCAAAACGACCGCCGTCCAATTGTACCATGGGGCGCAGTTCAGGCGGAATTACCGGAACTACATCCAGAATCATCCATTCAGGACGGTTACCGGATTTCAAGAAAGCTTCGCAAACTTCCAGACGACGTACTGCACGTACTTTACGTTGGCCGCTTACTTCTTTCATTTCAGCACGCAGTTCAGCAGTCAAAGCTTGCAGGTCAATTTCTTCCAACAGTTGTTTAACTGCGGAAGCACCCATGCCAACTTTGAAGGTGTCGCCATATTTATCGCGTGCTTCTACATATTCGCTTTCGCTAAGCAATTGTTTTTTAGCCAGCGGAGTGTCGCCCGGATCCAAAACAATGTAGTTAGCAAAATACAACACTTTTTCCAAGCTACGGGGAGAAACGTCAAGAATCAAACCCATACGGCTAGGGATACCTTTGAAGTACCAGATGTGGGAAACAGGTGCTGCCAATTCGATATGGCCCATACGGTCACGACGAACTTTGCTACGGGTTACTTCAACGCCGCATTTGTCGCAGACAATACCTTTATAACGAATGCGTTTATATTTACCGCAATGACATTCCCAGTCTTTAGTGGGGCCAAAGATTCTTTCGCAGAACAAGCCGTCACGTTCCGGTTTCAGAGTTCTGTAGTTAATGGTTTCAGGTTTTTTAACTTCACCGTAGGACCAAGCTCTGATTTGGTCAGGAGATGCCAGACCAATACGCATAGACTCAAAATTATTTACATCTAACAAGAATCGCTCGCTCCCTTCTATTACATGTCATAATCATCGGACAGATTATCTCTTACGCTCAAATTGCCCAAATCAGCAATCAAGTCGCCATCGTCCTCAGTTACATCGTTATCAGCATAATCATCTACAACAACTTCTTCATTGGTAGGTTCAACTACTCTGCCTTCGATGTCCATATCTACTTCACGCGCGGTTTCTACGATATCTTCATCGCTGTCGCGCAGGGAGATTTCTTCTTCGTCTTCGTTAAGAACTTTGATATCCAAGCCAATGGATTGCAATTCTTTAACAAGTACTTTGAAGGATTCAGGGATACCCGGATCAGGAACATTTTCACCTTTAACGATTGCTTCATAGGTTTTTACACGACCTACAACGTCGTCAGATTTAACGGTGAGAATTTCTTGGAGGGTGTATGCAGCGCCGTAAGCTTCCAGCGCCCAAACTTCCATTTCACCGAAGCGTTGACCACCGAATTGTGCCTTACCACCCAAGGGTTGTTGGGTAACGAGGGAGTACGGGCCAGTGCTACGAGCATGGATTTTATCGTCAACCAAATGGTGAAGTTTCAGCATATAGGTCAAGCCAACGGTAACCTTGTTGTCGAAGGGTTCGCCAGTACGACCGTCATACAGAGTGGTTTTAGCAGTTTGGTCAATGCCTGCTAATTCCAAAGCTTCAGAAATATCTTTTTCGTGCGCACCATCAAATACCGGTACGGAAATTTGTACTGCACGAACGCTTTGGTCACCGAATTTATCAATTTCAACAGTTTCAGGCATGCCGTCTTTTTCAACGTCATAGCCATAGCTTGCCAATTTTTCTACCAAACCTTCTGCATTGTTAGCAATTTGCATACCGAGGGTACGAGCTGCCCAACCCAGATGGTTTTCCAAAATTTGACCGATGTTCATACGAGAAGGTACGCCCAAAGGATTGAGTACAATGTGTACAGGTTCACCGCTGGGCAGGAAGGGCATATCTTCGCGTGCCATAATGCGGGAAACAACGCCTTTGTTACCATGGCGGCCTGCCATCTTATCGCCTTCAGAAATCTTACGTTTTTGAGCGATATGAACGCGTACTTGTTCGTTTACGCCAGGCGGCAATTCGTCACCGTTTTCGCGGCTGAACACTTTAACGCTAACAATTTTACCAGCTTCACCGTGGGGAACACGCAAGGAGCTGTCGCGTACTTCACGAGCTTTTTCACCGAAGATTGCACGGAGCAGACGTTCTTCAGCGGTAAGTTCGGTTTCACCTTTCGGAGTAACCTTACCAACCAGAATGTCGCCAGGGCGTACTTCAGCACCGATGCGGATAATGCCACGTTCGTCCAAATCTTTCAAAGCTTCTTCAGAAACGTTGGGGATTTCGCGGGTGATTTCTTCTTTACCCAGTTTAGTATCACGAGCATCGCAGTCGTATTCTTCAATATGAATAGAGGTAAATACGTCAGCTTTGATCAAATCTTCATTCAAGAGGATAGCGTCTTCGTAGTTGTAGCCTTCCCAAGGCATGTAAGCAACGATTACGTTATGACCAAGCGCCAATTCGCCGTGGTCAGTAGCAGGACCGTCAGCCAATACTTGTTTTTCTACAACTTTATCACCTTTATTTACGATAGGACGTTGGTTTACGCAGGTACCTTGGTTGGAGCGTTTGAATTTCAGCAAGGGATAGGTATCCACTTCACCGTTTTCAGCACGCACACGAATTTCGTTACCTACAACGCGTTCAACAACGCCTGCACGTTTTGCCAATACGCAAACACCGGAGTCAACTGCTACCTTGTATTCCATACCGGTACCGATAACAGGAGCTTGGGTGCACAGCAGAGGAACTGCTTGACGTTGCATGTTGGCGCCCATCAATGCACGGTTCGCGTCATCGTTTTCAAGGAACGGAATAAGTGCGGTTGCAATGGAAACTACTTGCTTCGGAGATACGTCCATGTAATCAACTTGGCTAGGCGGAATGGAAAGAACGTCGTCTTTCGCACGTGCGGTAACACGTTCGCCTTCAAATTCACCATCTTCACGCAAGGGTTCGTTCGCTTGCGCAATGATATATCTATCTTCAACATCAGCAGTCATGTAACGAACTTCGTCAGTTACGCGGTTATTTTCTTTGTCAACACGGCGGTACGGGGTTTCCATGAAGCCATATTTATTGATAACTGCGAAAGTAGACAAGGAACCAATCAAGCCGATGTTCGGACCTTCAGGAGTTTCGATAGGACACATACGACCATAGTGAGAGTTGTGTACGTCGCGAACTTCATAGCCTGCGCGT